>SKUB01000320.1 GCA_007122315.1 Pseudomonadales bacterium
GCCTCTTCGGCGGAGATGGCGAACATGGAGTTGCCCATGCTCACCTTGAAGCGGACGTCATCGAAGACGAAGAATTCGGCTTCCGGACCGAAGAAGCAGGTGTCGCCGATGCCGGTTTCCTTCAGGTAGGCCTCGGCCATCTTGGCGGTACCGCGGGGGTCGCGGACGTAGGGCTGCATGGTGGTCGGCTCGATCACGTCGCAGCGCAGGTTGAGGCTGACGTCTTCAGAGAAAGGGTCGAGGACCGCAGTACTGTCGTCTGGCATGAGGATCATGTCGGACTCGTTGATGCCCTTCCAGCCGGCCACCGAGGAGCCGTCGAACATGGCGCCATTCTGGAAGAAATCCGCATCCACGACGGCGGCGGGGAAGGTCGTGTGCTGCTCCTTGCCACGCGGGTCGGTAAAGCGGAGGTCGACCCACTTCACGTCGTTATCCTTGATCATCTTCAGAGTTTTCTCTGACATACCACGCCTCCGGTGTCTGGGCTCAAATGTTTGACTGCGGTGCCTAGCCGTTGCGTCGCGCTCTGGCGATCGGCATCGAGCGAGCACTACTTGTGCATGGATGCAAGATAAATGCCAGTCGATGCGCTAATTTGATGCGTGATTTCTGCGAGGCTGCGGCGGGTCGGGCCGCTGAGTGCGCACTGTATTGGGGCGATCCTAGCATGATGCACATGATCGGTGCGTAGCCGCGGCAGCCTGCCGTCGCACGCTTCGTCGCCGGGGGTGACAAGAATCTCCTTTGTCATCCGTCGATCTGTATAATGCGCGCCCCGCCAATGGCCAGAGCAGTCCCCTCACCGTGTCCGAACCTCAAGCAGCAAACATCTCCGCAGCCGACAGCGGCCCAACCGAAAGCGGCCTGCGCAACGTCGCCATCATCGCCCACGTCGACCACGGCAAGACGACGCTCGTGGATCGGCTCCTGCAGGAGACTGGCCGCTTCACGGCCGGGTCCAGCGAGCGGGTGATGGACAGCAACGATCTCGAGCGCGAGCGCGGCATCACCATCCTCGCGAAGAACACGTCCATCGAATGGAAGGGCGTGCGCATCAACATCGTCGACACTCCCGGCCACGCCGACTTCGGCGGCGAGGTGGAGCGGGTGCTGTCCATGGTGGATTCGGTGCTGCTGCTGGTGGACGCGGTGGACGGTCCCATGCCCCAGACCCGCTTCGTCACGCGCAAGGCTTTCGCCCGTGGCCTGAAGCCGATCGTGGTCATCAACAAGGTGGATCGGGACGGGGCGCGCCCGGACTGGGTCGAGCACGAGGTCATGGACCTGTTCGATCGCCTCGACGCCAGTGAGGATCAGCTCGACTTCACCACGGTCTATGCCTCCGCATTGCTGGGACGCGCCGGCCACAGCCTCGACGCCATGCAGGACGACATGAGTGCGCTGCTCGATCTCATCATCGAGCAGGTGCCGCCGCCGGCCATCGAAATCGACGGCCCGCTGCAGATGCAGATCAGCGCGCTCGACTACTCCAGCTACGTGGGTGTGATCGGACTCGGTCGCATACAGCGGGGCAGCGTCCGGCCCGGTATGACCGTGGCCGTCGTGGATCGGCACGGCAAGCGGCGCTCCGGACGCATCCTCGGCGTGCTCGGCAACGATGGCCTCGAGCGTCGTGAGATTGCCTCCGCCAGCGCCGGCAACATCGTCAGTATCACCGGTATCGCCGATCTGGCGATCTCGGACACGATCTGTGATCCGAGCAAACCGGAGGCGTTGCCGCCGCTGACGGTGGACGAGCCCACCGTGGTGATGACGTTTCAGGTGAACACCTCGCCATTCGCGGGCCGCGAGGGCAAGTTCCTCACCAGCCGCCATCTGCGCGGACGCCTCGACCGGGAGCTGCTGCACAACGTGGCCCTGCGCGTCGAGGACACCGAGCACCCGGATCGTTTCCGGGTTTCCGGCCGCGGTGAACTGCACCTCTCGGTGCTCATCGAGACCATGCGCCGGGAGGGTTACGAGCTGGGTGTGTCCCGCCCGGAAGTCATTACCCGTGAGCAGGAAGGCCAGCGGCAGGAGCCCTACGAGACGCTGGTAGTGGACGTCGAGGAGCAGCATCAGGGCGCCGTGATCGAGGAACTCGGGCGGCGTCGGGGCGAGCTGGTCAACATGGTGCCGGACGGCCGCGGGCGCGTGCGTCTCGATTTCGTCATGCCCTCACGCGGGCTGATCGGCTTCCGGCAGCTGTTCCTGTCGCTGACCTCGGGTGCCGGCATCCTCACCCACACCTTCTCCCACTGGGGTCCCTACCACACCGGTGCCGGCTCCGAGCGGGTCAACGGCGTGCTGGTCTCGAACGTTCAGGGCAGGGCCAATGCCTATGCCTTGTTCAACCTGCAGCAACGCGGACGGCTGATGGTGGAGCCGGGCGTCGAGGTCTACGAAGGCATGGTGGTGGGCATCCACAGCCGCGGCAATGACCTGCCGGTGAACCCCACCAAGGAAAAGCAGCTCACCAACATTCGTGCCGCGGGCAGCGACGAAAACCTGCTGCTGTCGCCCCCCGTGCGGATGAGCCTCGAACAGGCGCTGGAGTTCATCGATACCGATGAGCTCGTGGAGGTCACGCCGAAGGCGATCCGGGTGCGCAAGAAGCTCCTGAAGGAGCATGAGCGGCGCCGGGACGAGCGCCGCAAGGACGACTGATGCGGGCGCTGCTGCAGCGCGTAGGCAGTGCCCGGGTCGAGGTGGCAGGTGAAGTCGTCGGCGCCATCGAGCGCGGTCTGCTGGTGCTGCTGGGGGTCGCCCGCGACGATGCCGTCGCGGATGCGGAGCGCCTCGCGCGCAGAACGCTGGAGTTGCGCATCTTCCCGGATGCGGACAAACCCATGAACCGCTCCGTGACCGACGTGGGCGGGGCATTGCTGGTGGTGTCGCAGTTCACGCTCAGTGCCGACACCAGCCGCGGCCGGCGCCCCGGATTCTCGACTGCCGCGCCCCCCGAGCAGGCGCAGGCGCTGTATGAGCACTTCGTGGACTGCTGCAGAGCGCGCGGTGGGACGGTGGCGACCGGGCGCTTCGGGGCGGACATGCAGGTGCATCTGGTCAACGATGGACCGGTCACCTTTCTCCTGGAATAGCGATCAGGCCTCCGGTTCGCGTTCGACGAACTTCGCGAACAGGATACCCACCTCGTACAGCAGCCACATGGGGATGGCCAGCAGCACTTGGGAGATCACGTCCGGCGGGGTCAGCAGCATGGCGAACACGAAGCAGCCGACGAGTACGTAGGCGCGCTTGGCGCGCAGGGCGCTCACCGTCGTCGCGCCGCTCCAGACCAGCAGCAGGGTCGCCACCGGAATCTCGAACGCGAAGCCGAACGCGAAGAACATCTTCAGTACGAAGGTCAGGTAGGCGTTGATGTCGGTCATGATCGCGACGTCGGTGGGTGCGACCCCGATCAGGAATGCGAACACCACCGGGAACACGGCGAAGTAGGCGAATGCCATGCCGGCGTAGAACAACACCACGCTGGAGGCGAGCAAGGGGACGGCCAGGCGTTTCTCGTGGCGGTAGAGACCCGGAGCCACGAAGCTCCAGATCTGATGCAGCACGTAGGGAATGGCGAGGAAGAATGCGGTTACGAATGCCAGCTTGAACGGCGTCAGGAAGGGTGACGCCACTTCTGTCGCGATCATGGTGGAACCCTCGGGCAGCGCCGCCCGCAGCGGTTTGCTGACGAAGGTGTAGAGATCGTTGGCAACGTAGAACAGCGGAAAGAAGACGATGAGCACCGCGAGGACGATGCGCAGCAAGCGGCTGCGCAACTCGGCCAGGTGCTCGAGCAACGGCATCTCGCGATCGTTGATGTCGTCCTCGGACTCGCCGGGAAACGGGTTCGTGCTGCTCATGACTTCGATTCCCGGGACGGCTTCGCATCCGGCACCTGCGCCTCCGGGTCGTTCTCGACTGCGTCGGTGTGCCCCGCTTCGGGCGTCTCGGCGTCAGCGCCTGTCCCATCGGGGGCCGCGGGAATCTTCGCAGTGGGCGTGGATGCCGCGGAGTCGGGCAGGGCGTCCTCCACGGCCTGATCTTCCGCCTGCATGGCCGCCATGCGGCGCCGCATAAGATCGTCCACTTCCTTTTGGCTCGCGCGCAACTCTGCGCCGGCGCCTTCGATTTCGTCGCGTACTTTCTTCGCTTCTTCGAGGATGCGGGAATTGTGCAGTTCACGCCGAATGTCGTCGGCGCCGATCTCCCGCTCGATTTCCGTCTTCAGGCTGGTGAAGCTGCGCCGGGCCGAACCGATCCAGCCGCCGAGCGTACGCAGCACCTCCGGCAGACGTTCGGGTCCGAACACCAGCAGGATGACCAGCGTGACGAGCAGCAGTTCCGGGAAGCCGATGTCGAGCATGCTTCACTCCGAGCGGGTGCGCCTCAGTGCTTGGACTCGCTGCCCACGCCGGACTTGGGTTTTTCCACGTCGGGCGTCTCGCGGCGCGCCTCCCCCTCGATGTACGGCGCCTCGCCTTTCTTCTCGGCTTCGGCGGCTTTTTCCTCTTCGGTCATCGCGGTCCGGAAGCCCTTGATGGCGCCGCCGAGGTCGCTGCCGAGGTTCTTCAGCTTCTTGGTTCCGAACAGAAGCAGAACGATGGCCAGGATGACCAGGAGCTCTGTCAGACTCAATCCGAACATCGGTGATCACCTCGCATAGGGAAAACAGGTCAGGAGTCGGCACCGCTGCGGGCAGCCTTCTCTGCGATTCCGGACAGACCGAAGCGCTGTTCGAGTTCGTCGAGAACCGCCTGGGGCGGAATGCCGACATGCACCAGCATGACCATGCTGTGAAACCACAGATCCGCAGTCTCGCGAACGAGGGCTTCGTGGCCCTGATCGCCGGCCACGTCCTTGGCCGCCAGCAGGGTTTCCGTCGCCTCCTCGCCCACCTTCTCGAGGATGCGGTTCAGTCCGGCGGCGTAGAGGGAGGCCACGTAGGAGTGTTCCGGGTCGGCCTCGCGCCGCGCCTCTAGAACGCGGGTCAACTCTTCGATCACGGACATGGCAGGAAGTTTCGGCGGCGGCCGGCATGGATGGTCCAGTTCTGCAGCATACCTGATGGGTCCCCGTGCGGGCCATGGACGTGGTGGCGTCGACCAGGCGTCAATCGCGACCGAGCAGCAGCCAGACGCCGAGCAGGCCGAGAAAGCCGGCAGGCACGATAGCCGCCGTGGGGTCTGCGGCCGCAACGCTCGGGGCAAGCAGTGCGCCGCCGGCGAGCAGAGCGATGAGCCCGCCATTGCGGCGCCGCCTGCGGCTTGCATTCTGGCTCTGTTGCATGGCTTCGATGCGTGCCAGCAGCGCGTGCTGGTCCCGGGCCATGGCATCGAGCCGGTCGACGGCTCGTCCCGCCTGCAGGATGAGTTCCGGCAGGCGGGGGAGTTGTTCGAGCAGTTCCGGTGCGCGATCGGCGAAATCCCGGAACGCTGCCGCGGGCCCTGCCCGCTGTGCCATCCAGCGCTCCATGAAGGGGGCCGCGGTGTGCCATAGATCGAGATCGGGATAGAGCTGCCGCCCGAGCCCCTCGATGTTGAGCAGGGTCTTCTGCAGCAGCACCAGCTGAGGCTGCACCTCCATCTCGAAGCGGCGCGCGGTCTGGAACAGGGTGATCAGGAAGTGGCCGAAGGAGATCTCTTTCAGCGGTTTCTGGAAGATCGGCTCACACACACCACGGATCACCCGCTCGAATTCATGCACGTCCGTGTTCGGGGGTACCCAGCCGGACTCCACGTGCAGGCGCGCCACTTCGTAGTAGTCCTGATGGAAGAAGGCCAGCAGGTTGCGGGCCAGGTAGTTCTGATCATTCTCCGTCAGCCGCCCGATGATGGCGCAGTCCACGGCAATGTAGCTCGGGTTCGCCGGATCGGTGATGTCGACGAAAATGTTGCCGGGGTGCATGTCGGCGTGGAAGAAGTTGTCCTCGAAGACCTGGGTGAAGAAGGTCTCGACGCCGCGCTCAGCGAGCTTCTGCATGTCGGTGCCGGCAGCGATCAGATGATCCACATCGGCGATGGGCACGCCGTGAATGCGTTCGAGCACCAGCACGTTGCGGCGGGTGAGCTCCCAGTGGACTTTGGGAACGTAGAGCAGCTCCGAGCGGGCGAAATTGCGGCGCAGTTGGGAGGTATTGGCCGCTTCGTGCAGCAGGTCGAGTTCGTCCCCTATGGTGCGCTCGTAATCGCGGACGATGTCCACCGGGTGCAGGCGGCGTGCCTCGGGCCAGAAGCGCTCCAGGGTGCCGGCGATGCCGTAGAGCAGGGCGATGTCCTCGGCGATGACCGATTCGATTTCGGGACGGATCACTTTCACGACGACTTCTGACCCGTCGTGGAGCCGGGCCGCATGCACCTGAGCCACGCTGGCGGAAGCCATGGGCTCGGTGGTGAACTCGGCGAAGGCCTCGTCCAGCGGCATGCCGAGGGCACGTTCGACGATGACGCGCGCTGCGTCGCCTGAAAACGGCGTGACGCGATCCTGCAGCGCCCGGAGTTCGTCGGCGAAAGCGGGTGCGAGCAGGTCACGGCGGGTGGAGAGGATCTGGCCGAATTTCACGAACACCGGGCCGAGGTCCTCGAGGGCCTTGCGCAGGCGTCGGGCCGGCGGGTCCACGGGTCTCGGCAGCAGCCGACCCGGATGAAACCGGAACAGCATGCGTGCGAACCAGGGCAGCCTGTCCACCGGCAGACCGACGACTTCGAGCAGCTGGTCGAGGCGATGCCGGGTCGCGACCCGGACGATGCGCCCGGCGCGCCGAAGCTGGCCCCACTTGCTGCGGCCGCTCATGACTCGGCTCCCGTCCGGCCGTGCAGCTCGAGGCGGCGGATGCGCGCCTCGAGACGATCCGTCGCCAGGCGAAGTTCGTCCACTTCGTCGAGGAAGCGGGCAATCTCGCTGCGTCCGGGCAGCCAACCTTGCGCTGGTGACGTGAGCCAGGCCTGCGCGCGGTGCATCCCGGCATCGACGCCACCGCGCAGCCCGCGGCCGGCACGCTGCGCGGCTTCTCCCACCACATGGGCGGATTCGGTGCCGAACATCTTCGCCAGCGGGGCCAGCAGATCAGGGCGCAGGCCGCGCAGCAGATCGAGTACCGCGGCTGCGAACACTGCGTCACCCTTGATGTGGGCGCCGCCGGCGCCGGCCTGTTCGCTGCCTTCAGCGAGCAGGCGAGCCACCGCTGCCGGATCCAGCTGGACGCTGGCGTCGGCAGGCGCTCCATGGCCCGGCTCGACCCTGGCTCCCGTCTCGTCGAATGCCAGGGTGACATGGATCGGTCCCGGCTCCAGGGTCAGGGCAAGGCGGGACCCGGACAGGCCTTTCGCCTGAGCGCGCCCCGCAGGGTCCAGCTCCAAGAGCTGGCGCAGAGCGGTGCCGATGGCGAGAGCGGCAAAACTGTCGAGCCAGACGGGCGGCACGTGGTTGCTCCGAGTCAGGGGCGGACGCCGCGATGGAGGGCGACAATGCCGCCGGCCAGGTCGTGGCAACGGACGGCCGCGAATCCGGCGTCCTCGAGCATGTCGGACAGCGCCTCCTGGGGCGGGTGCATGCGGATGGATTCGTTCAGGTAGCGGTAGGAATCCGCATCGCCGGTGACGATCTTGCCGAAGGTCGGCCACAGGCTGGACCAGACGTCGAAAGCCTGATTGAGCAGCGGATGACGCGGATGGGAAAACTCCAGCACCAGGACTCTGCCACCTGGAGCGAGCACACGCAGCATCTCAGCCAGGGCGTGCTCCTTGCGCGTGACGTTGCGCAGGCCGAAGCCGATGCTGACGCAGTCGAAAGCGCCGTCGCTGAACGGCAGGCGTTCCGCGTCCGCCTGCACCGGCAGCACATTGCCCACGCCCGCATCGAGCAGGCGATCCCGGCCTATGCCGAGCATGCTGGAGTTGATGTCGGCGAGGACGACGCTGCCGCCCGGCAGGACCCGGGGCGCGAACAATTCGGCAAGATCGCCGGTGCCACCGGCGAGGTCGAGCACGCGATCGCCAGGACGCACGCCTGAGAGTTCGATGGTCATGCGCTTCATCAGGCGATGGGTACCGAGGGACATCAGGTCGTTCATGATGTCGTAGCGCGGGGCGACGCTCTTGAACACGCCTGCCACGCGTTCTGCCTTCTCGCCGATGGGCACCTGCTGATAGCCGAAGTCGGTGGTGTCTTCGCGGTCGCTCTGCTTCATCTGGGGTCCGGGATGGGCGGTCGAGCCCGGATCATAACGGCGCACAGTCAGGACGGCGACCATTGACCGACGCCGATGGCCGGCAGCCGTGATGCGTTGGCCTTTTTCAGGTCGGCCAGGTACGTGTCCCAGTAGCGCTGCTGATTGCGGCCGAGGTCCTCGAGGTGGCGCCAGGTGTAGATGCCGGTGTCGTGACCGTCATCGAACACCAGCCGCAGCGCGTAGTTGCCCACCGGCTCGATGGCGCTGATGGTCACGTACTTCTTGCCGGTCTGGAGGATGCGCTGGCCTTCGCCGTGACCGCGGACCTCCGCCGAGGGCGAGTAGACCCGCAGCAGCTCGGCTGGGAGCTCGAGGCGCCGCCCGTCTTCGTAGCGAAGCTCCAGGGTGCGCGACTGTTTGTGCATCAGGATGTCGCTGGGTGCCTCGGCCATGACGCGCGTGCGCTCCGGGTGTCAGAGAATGTAGCGGCTCAGATCCTGGTTCTCAGAGACGTCGGCGAGCCGCGATCCGACATAATCAGCGTCGACCACGAAGGCTTCGCTGCTGCTGTGCCGGTCGGCCTCGAAGGAGACCTCTTCTAGCAGCCGTTCCATCACCGTATGCAGGCGGCGTGCGCCGATGTTCTCGGTGGTCTCGTTCACCCGCCAGGCGATCTCGGCAATGCGCTTGATGCCGTCGGGCGTGAACTCGATGCGCACCCCCTCGGTGCCGAGCAGGGCGCTGTACTGTTCCGTGAGCGACGCCTTCGGTTCAGTGAGGATGCGCTCGAAGTCCTCCGGTGTCAGCGCCGCGAGCTCCACCCGGATCGGCAGGCGGCCCTGCAGTTCGGGAATCAGGTCGCTGGGCCGCGAAAGATGGAAAGCGCCGGAGGCGATGAACAGGATGTGATCGGTGCGGACCATCCCGAACTTGGTGGAGACGGTGCAGCCTTCGATCAACGGCAGCAGGTCGCGCTGTACGCCCTCCCTGGACACGTCGACACCACCTGTTTCGCCGCGCCGCGCCACCTTGTCGATCTCGTCGATGAAGACGATTCCGCTCTGCTCGACGGCGGTGACGGCGCGGGACTTGATCTCATCCTCATTGACCAGCTTCGCCGCCTCCTCCTCCCGCAGCCGGCGCAGGGCCTCCTTGACCGGCAGCTTCAGGCTCCGTTTGCGGCCCTGGGACAGGCCTGAGAACAGGCTCTGCAGCTGCTGCGTCATCTCCTCCATGCCGGGTGGCGCGACGATCTCGGCCCCGAGCATGCTCTGGGACAGATCGACGTCCACTTCCCGCTCGTCGAGCTCACCTTCGCGCAGTTTCTTGCGCAGCATCTGGCGGGTGCTGGAGTCGCGTTTTTCGGTCTCGCTCGTGAACCCCGGGGCGGAGCGGGCCTCCGGCAGCAGCGCATCGAGCAGGCGGTCCTCGGCCGCATCGTCGGCCCGGTGCTGCACCTGCTGCAGTTGTTCTTCGCGCAGCATCTTGACGGCGGCCTCGGTGAGGTCGCGGATGATGGACTCCACATCGCGGCCCACATAGCCCACCTCGGTGAACTTGGTCGCTTCCACCTTGGTGAACGGCGCGCCTGAGAGTTTCGCGAGCCGGCGCGCGATTTCGGTCTTGCCGACGCCGGTGGGGCCGATCATGAGGATGTTCTTCGGCGTGATCTCCTCGCGCATGGCTTCCGGCAGCTTCAGCCGCCGCCAGCGGTTGCGCAGGGCAATGGCCACTGCCCGTTTGGCTTCGGCCTGGCCGATGATGTGCCGGTCCAGCTCGTGGACGATTTCGCGCGGTGTCATGTCTGACATGAAGGGTTCCGAAGTCGGAGTACGATGGTCGGAGGTCAGCCCTCGGGGCCGATTTCCTCCACAGTGAACGAGCGGTTGGTGTAGACGCAGATGTCCGCGGCGATGCCGAGCGCGCGCTCGACGATGCTGCGGGCATCGAGTTCCGTGTTCTCCAGCAGCGCCAGCGCTGCGGCACGGGCGTAGGCACCGCCGGATCCGATGGCCAGGATGCCGTGTTCCGGTTCGATCACGTCACCGTTGCCAGTGATGATGAGCGAGTTGTCCGCATCCGCCACCGCAAGCAGGGCCTCGAGGCGTCGCAGCGCCCGGTCCGTACGCCAGTCCTTGGCCAGCTCCACCGCCGCCCGGACCAGATTACCCGAGTGTTTCTCGAGCTGGCCCTCGAAGCGTTCGAACAGGGTGAATGCATCAGCGGTGCCGCCCGCAAAGCCGGCGATGACCTTGCCCTTGAGCAGCTGGCGGACCTTGCGCGCGTTGCCCTTCATGACCGTATCGCCCATGGACACCTGCCCATCGCCGCCGAGGGCCACGTGACCGTTGCGACGCACGGAGAGGATGGTCGTGCCGCGGAATTGTTCCAAGGGGCCTCCGTAAGCTGGGCAGTGCGAACCTGCAAGGATGCGGTCGGCGCGGCATATTTCAAGGCTTGGCGTGCATATTCCCTGGCAGCGCGGTTCGCCGGCGCGGTCAGGTGCGGTCGGAGCGCAGGACGATGGAGTCGATCCTGTCCTCGAGCAGCTTGAGCTGGGCGTCGCGGACGCGATTGCGGTCGGGGAAGGGTCCCACCAGCACGCGATGCCAAGTGGCGCCTTCGCGGGTGACCCGCAGCGTGCGGGCGTCCAGATCGAGCAGGAGAATCTGTGCCCGGCGCCGGTCGGCGTCCTCCTCGCGGCGGAATGCCCCGGCCTGCAGCAGGTAGTTCACGCCCTCTTCCACCGTCTGCTCCGGCTGCAGGTATTCCTCCACGTAGGGCACCAGCAGCCGCGCATCGCGCAACATGTCAGGAAATTCGAAGCGCACCCCCGCGGGTGGCACGGTTGCGGTGGCGGTCTCCCGGGTCGGCTCGGAGACCTTGCGCTCACCCGGCCACAGACCGATCAGCGCGAGAGCGAATGCCAGGACGAGCCCGCTGCCGAGGCCCGCTGCGAAGGCTGGAATGCGTCCGGTACCGGACTTGGGCGCCGGGCTGCGGCGGCCGCTGCTGGATCGGGATCGGTTGTTCCTGGCTGCCATGGATTCAGGCTCTTCTCTGCGGACTACCGACGCTGCGCGGATTGGGCGAATGGCTCGCGGCCGCCATCATACGTCAGCCTTGGGAGGCTCTGAACTGGGTATCAATAGAGATCGATCGGGTCCACATCGAGGCTCCAGCGCACGCGCCGCGCTTCAGGCAGGGCCTCCACCTCCGCGAGCCGCTGCCGCAGCAGCGCGTGCAGCGGTGATCGGGTTGGACTCTGCAGCAGCAGCTGGGCCCGGTAGCGGCCGGCAAGGCGCTCGCGCAGGGCGGCGACTGGGCCGAGCACCGCGACCTCCGGCTGGTCACCGTCGAGGCAGGTGGCGCTGCGCTCGAGGAACTGCCACACCGTCCCCCGGTCCGGGGCCTCCGCCCGCAGCAGCGCCAGATGGCTGAAGGGCGGCAGCCCGGTCTGCCGGCGTTCGTCGAGTGCGGCGGCAGCAAAGGCGCCGTAGTCCTGGCGCAGCAGCGGCTCCCAAAGCGGGTGGTTCGGTTCGTGGGTCTGGATCAGGACCTGGCCCGGGCGTTCCTCCCGCCCTGCGCGTCCTGCCACCTGCAGGATCTGCTGGGCGAGTCGTTCGCTGCTGCGGAAATCGGCGCTGAACAGGCCGCTGTCCGCATCGAGCACGGCCACGAGCGTGACGGCGGGAAAGTGGTGGCCCTTGGCCAGCATCTGGGTGCCCACGAGGATGCTCGGGTCGCCGCGCCCGATGCGATCGAGGGCCGCCTGCAGCGCCGGCGGACTCGAGGTGCTGTCACGATCGATGCGTATCACTTCGGTGCCCGGGAAATGCCGCCCGAGCACATGCTCGGAACGCTGTGTGCCCTGGCCGATGGGCATGGGTTCCGGCGCGCCGCAGTGGGGACATTCCGGCGGCAGCGAACGGCGGGCTCCGCAATGGTGGCAGCGCAGACCCGCAGGCCGGCTGTGCACCGTCATGCGTGCATCGCAGCGGTGGCAATCGGCCATCCAGCCGCAGTCGCTGCAGCGCAGTACCGGAGCGAAGCCGCGGCGGTTGAGGAATACCAGAACCTGATTGCCGGCCGCCAGGGTCTCGCGCATGGCCGTCTGCAGCGGGGCCGCGAAGCCTTCCGGTGCCGGGTGCCGGCGCAGGTCGATCAGTGCCATGGTGGGCCGGGTCGCACCGCCCGCCCGTTCCGGAAGCCGCAGGTGCCGGTAGCGGCCGGCGCCGGCGTTGTGGAGTGTTTCCAAAGACGGAGTGGCGGAACCGAGAACCACGGGAATGCCTCGGTTGCGAGCACGCACGAGGGCCAGATCACGGGCGGAGTAGCGCAGCCCGTCCTGCTGTTTGAAGGACTCGTCGTGCTCCTCGTCCACCACGATCAGACCGAGGTCGGGCAGGGGTGTGAAAATCGCCGAGCGGGTGCCGATGAGGATGCGGGCGTCGCCGCGTCTGGCACGCTCCCAGGCGCGCAGTCGCAGCAGGTCGCTCATTCCCGAATGCAGGGTGGCAACGGCCATCCCGAAACGATGGTGCAGGCGCTGCTCCGCCTGGGGCGTGAGACCGATTTCGGGTACGAGCAGCAGGACCTGCCGCCCTGCGGCCATGGCCGCCGACATCGCGTGCAGATACACCTCGGTCTTGCCGGAGCCGGTGATGCCGTCGAGCAGGGAGACGCCAAAGCGATCCATGTCGGCGGCGATGGCATCTGCTGCGGCCGCCTGGTGGGCGTTCAGCACCGGTGGCAGGGCAGCGCTCGTATGAGGTTCGAGCGCACTCGCCGCCATTGCGTCCACAGCGGCGACGAGGCCTGCCTGCTCGAGCTTGCGGAGGATCTCCGGGCTTATGCCGGCGGCGCGTAGGTCTTCGTCACGCTGCGGTGCGGTGGTCGCCCTGAGTAGTTCGAGGGCTCGGGCCTGCGCCGGCTTGCGCGCGAAGGTTGCGGGTTCCGCGCTCTGCCCCGCGGCCGTCAGCTGCCAGATCCGGGGTGTGCGTGGGGCGCCCGCGTCAGGCTTACGATGGCGCGGCGGCAGGCATCGAGCCAGCACCTCACCCAAGGGGTGGTGGTAATACTCGGCCGCCCAGTGGGCCAGTTCGAGGATGTCGGCGTCCAGAATCGGCGCCGAATCGAGGACCGCATGCACCGGTCGCAGACGGTGCCCGTCCAGGCTGCTGTGATCCTCGGCGCCGACGATGACACCCACCAGGCGCCGCCGGCCAAGCGGAACGCTCACCCGGGAGCCGGTCGCGGTCGCCACGTCGGCGGCCGCTTCGGTCTGCGGCGGCAGATAATCGAGAGCAGTGCGGAAGGGCCCTGGTACGGCTACCTTGATGATGCGGGTCACGAGCTGCTCGCCGGGTGTCGATACGCCCCTTGCCTGCTTGGCCGGCTCTGGTACACTTCGCCACCTTTTTCGACGACCCCCCGCGCCTCGGGCGCGAGGCCCTTTGGTCGCGGCGCAGGCAGGATACACGATGAAGGCCGAGATTCATCCTCAGTACCAAGAGGTTACCGTTCGCTGCAGCTGCGGCAACGAGTTCCAGACGCGTTCCACGCTTTGCCAGGACATCCAGCTCGAGGTGTGTTCGGCATGCCACCCGTTCTATACGGGGAAGCAGAAGATGGTCGACAAGGGTGGTCGGGTCGAGCGCTTCCGGCGTCGTTTCGGTTCCCGCGGCGCCGCCTGAGCGCTGCCCCTCCCGGCGCTCGTCGGGATCACGCCCCCGTCTGTTCGCAGCGACTGCATCCACTGGATGCAGTCTGCTTCCGCTTGCGCCATGATCCCCCGCACGACGCGCTGCAGGCAGCGCGACCGTTCAACCATCTGCGGGGAATCGGGGTATGGCGGGAGACGATCTGAACGAGGCGGCGCTTGCGTATCACGCGCATCCGCGGCCGGGGAAAATTGCGATCGAGGTCACCAAGCCGTCTGATTCGGCGCGGCAGCTGTCCCTCGCCTACAGTCCGGGCGTCGCCGAGCCGGTCCGGCGCATCGCCGAGGATCCCGAGGCCGCCTACACCTACACCGCCAAGGGCAACCTGGTCGGCATCGTCACCAACGGATCAGCGATCCTTGGGCTCGGCAATCTCGGTCACCTCGCGAGCAAGCCCGTCATGGAAGGCAAGGCGCTGCTGTTCAAGCGTTTCGCGGGCATCGACTGCTTCGACATCGAGGTGGATGCCACAGACGTGGACAGTTTCGTGGAGACCGTGGCGCGCATCGCCGATACGTTCGGCGGTATCAACATCGAGGACGTGGGCGCGCCGGCCTGCTTCGAGGTCGAACGTCAGCTCATCGAGCGCTGCAATATCCCCGTGTTTCATGACGATCAGCATGGCACCGCGATCTGTGTTGCAGCCGGTCTGCTCAATGCCCTCGAGGTGCAGGGCAAGAAGCTGGCCGACATACGCATGGTATGCCTCGGCGGCGGCGCGGCCGGAACCGCCTGCCTGAAGCTGCTGCTCAGTATGGGTCTGCCACGGGAGAACCTGCTGGTGCTCGATCGTCAGGGCTGCATTCACAAGGGGCGCAAGGATCTGCCGGAGTACAAGTCCCAGTTCGCCGCCGATACCGACTGCCGCAGCCTCACCGACGCACTTGCGGGCGCGGACGTCTTTCTCGGCGTGTCGGGTGCCGACCTGTTGTCATCGGATCTGCTCGAGAGCATGGCGCCGCGGCCGGTGATTTTCGCGCTGTCCAATCCCGATCCGGAGATCCGGCCGGAGCGGGCCCACGCGATCCGCGACGATGTGATCGTGGCCACGGGGCGTTCCGACTACCCGAATCAGGTCAACAACGTGTTGTGCTTTCCCTTCATCTTCCGCGGTGCCCTCGATGTCCGCGCCCGCTTCATCAACGATGCCATGAAGCAGGCTGCGGTGGAGGCCATCGCCGCCATTGCCCGGGAGCCTGTGCCGGCGGCCATCGTGGCCGCCTATGAGGGCATCGACCGGCTCGAGTTCGGGCCAGAGTACATCCTGCCCAAGCCCATGGATCCGCGACTGCTTCCGGCGGTCTCGGCGGCCGTGGCTCAAGCCGCGGTGGACAGCGGTGCGGCGACTCGGCCGTATCCGTCCCACTACCCGCTGACCTCGGTGGACGACGTTTTCGGCCAGCGCTGATCGCCGGACGGTGGCACCCCGGCCCTGGGCGCTGCTCAGAAGATGGATTCGGGCCGGGCTTCGGGGTCCCGCGGTGATGGCGAGGTTCGGGCCTCAGGTGCGGTTTCCGCCGTGAACAGTTCGAAGATGGCGCCGGACTGATCCAGGTTCACCGGCAGGCCCGTGTGCGGATCGATGCGCATGCGCACCACGCCGGGCGGCTGATCCCAGGTGAACTCCGGGACCCCGCGCAGGGCGGTTTCCATGAATTCCACCCACACGGGCAGTGCGGTATTGGAGCCGAATTCGTTGTTCCCCAGCGGCTGGTTGTTGGCGAATCCGATCCACACCACGGCAGAGAGATCGTGCTGGTAGCCGGCAAACCAGGTGTCGGCCTCGTTGGTGGTTCCGGTCTTGCCGCCGAGGTCGCCGCGCTCGAGTGCGCGGGCCCGGCGTCCCGTACCGTGCTGGATGACGTCTCCGAGCAGTGAATGCATGATGTAGGCGACGCGCTCGTCGAGCACGCGCGGCGCGCGGCGCACCCGCACTTCGCCCGTTTCATCGTCTGCCTGTTCGGTCAGGACCCGGCCGTTGCCGTTGGCAAGTTCCTGACAATCATCGGAGCAGGCCAGCATCGGCTCGGCCGTGAACAGGGTCTCACCGGCCTGATCGATCCGCTCCACCAGCCAGGGCTCGACGAGATAGCCGCCATTGGCATAAACCCCGTAAGCACGCGCCATGTCCAGCGGCGTCACGCCCATGGTGCCGCCGCCGATCGCCAGCTGCAGGTTACGGGGGAAACCGGCGGTATCGAAGCCGAAGCGACCCACGTGCTCGAGCGTATGGCCGGCGCCGATCTTCATCAGAACCCGCATGGACACGAGATTGACGGAGCGGAACAGTGCGGGACGCAGCCGGGTGGGTCCGCCGAACTGGCCGCTGTCGTTGCGTGGCCGGTAAATGGCTTCGAGCGTCGCATCTTCAAACACCAGGGGGGCGTCGTTGAAAATGCTGGCAGCCGTTTCCCCCGCCTCCAGCGCGGCGGAGTAGATGAACGGCTTGAATGCCGAGCCCGGCTGCCGGGCCGCCTGGTTGGCGTTATTGAACTGCGAGTGGCGGAAGTCGAAGCCGCCGACCATCGCGCGTATGGCGCCATCCTGCGGGCGCATCGCCACCAGGGCACCCTGAACCTCAGGGACCTGGCCCAGGCGCCAGCCGCCTTCGCCGTCAGGACTGAGCCGGACGAGGTGGCCCCGGTCCACCACCGCACGGGGGTGATCCGGTCGGGCGCCCCGGCTGTTCACGGTCAGGTAGGGCCGGGCCCATCGCATCTGGGCGAGCCCGACCCGCACCCGGCTGCCGTCGCCGAGCAGGGCGTCGAACCCATCGTCATCGAGTCCGATCACCAGCGCCGGGACCTCGCCGCCGAACGTGGGCGTCTGCGCCACGGTTCGCTGCCAGCGGTCAAGGATGTCCTCGTCCAGGGGGCCGTCGTCGGGGGGAGCGGTCAGGGTCCGCTCCGGGCCGCGGTAGCCGTGGCGCCGATCATAGGCAATCAGACCATTGCGCAGGGCCTGGTTCGCGCTTGCCTGCAGCACCGGGTCGACGCTGGTGAAGGCCTCGAAGCTGTCGTCGTAAGCAGCCCGGCCGTAGCGTTCGAGTACCGTCCGTCGCGCCCACTCAGCCACCCAGGGGGCTTCCAGGTCGCGGTCACGCTGATGCAGACGGGCGTTGTTGGGCGCCGCCAGGGCGGCCTGGTAGGCGTCAGTGTCCATCCGACCCTGCTCGTACATGTTGCGCAGGATGACGTTGCGCCGGCGTACGGCGCGTTCCGGACCGCTGACCGGATTGGTGATGCTCGGCGCCTGCGGAATACCCGCGAGCATCGCCAGCTCGGCCACGTCGAGCTCCGTCAGTGAGCGTCCGTAGTAGGTGCGGGCGGCCGCCTCGCCGCCGTAGGCACGATGGCCGAACGGGATCACGTTCAGATAAAGCTCGAGGATCTCATCCTTGCTGAGCTCGTTCTCGATTTTCACCGCCAGCAGCATTTCCTTGAACTTGCGCAGGAACGTCTGTTCCAGCGTGAAGGAGATGTTGCGCGCGAGCTGCATCGTGATCGTACTCGCGCCCGGTGGAATCTCGTCAGGGTTGGCAAGGAGTTGCACGGTAGACCTGACGAGCGTCACAAAATCGATACCGCCATGGGCGTAGAAGCGTTTGTCTTCCGTATCCAGCACCGCATTGATGAAAAGTGGCGGAAACTGGTCTATGGATAGGGGTATGCGTCGTCGCTCACCGTACTCGGCGATGAAGCTGCCGTCTTCGGCGTAGATGCGCAATGGTGTTTGCAGTCGCAGTTCGCGGTAACTGGCGGCGCTGGGGATCTGGGGATCGAGGTAGAGATACACGGCGGCGATGGTCATGACCGCTCCGGCAACGCCGGTTCCGAGCATGATCGCCAGTCCGCGAGCTATCCAGATGTAATTTGAAAAAACCAAGGATTTCATGACCTTGTGTTGGTAATCGATGTTTCGCCTGAAGGTGGCGAAAGGGGCTGGTCGCGACTACATTTAAAATGTAATTTAACGTGACTTGCTACAAATTTGGCGTAAGTGCCTAGTCTCGATGGAATTTTAATAGTGTTCGGACTCTTCGGAAAGAAGACCAACGCACTGCTGGGACTCGACATCAGTTCCACTTCGGTGAAGCTACTCGAGCTTAGCAGGTCTGGTGACCGCTACCGGGTCGAGGCCTATGGCGTCGAGCCGCTGCCTGCCAATGCGGTTGTCGAGAAGAATATTAGTGATCCTGAAGGCGTTGGTGAAGCCATCAAGCGGCTCGTCAACCGTTCCAAGGCCGTTTCCAAGCATGCGGCAGTGGCGGTGGCGGGCTCTGCGGTGATCACCAAGGTCATCGAGATGCAATCCGGTCTCTCCGACGGCGAGATGGAAATGCAGATCGAGGTGGAGGCGGACCAGTACATTCCCTATCCCCTCGACGAGGTGGCCATCGATTTCGAGAAGCTCGGCCCCTCGCCGCGCGGGGAAGAGCAGGTCGAAGTGCTGCTCGCCGCCTGCCGGCGCGAGAACGTGGAAATGCGGCAGGCCGCACTCGAACTCGGCGGTCTCAAGGCCAAGGTGGTGGACATCGAGGCCTACTGCATGAAGCGGGCGTTTTCGACGCTGGTGGGCCCCCAGCTCGGGGACAACGCGGATGAGATGGTCGTCGCAATTCTCGACATCGGCGCCACCATGACGACGCTGTCGGTCCTGAGCAAGGATCGCAGTGTCTATACTCGTGAACAGCTGTTCGGCGGTAAGCAGCTCACGGAGGAGATTCAGCGCCGCTACAGCCTGTCCATGGAGGAGGCCGGGTTGGCCAAGAAGCAGGGCGGGCTGCCCGATGACTACGAGCGAGAAGTGCTGAAGCCTTTCAAGGAAGCCGTACTGCAGCAGGTCACCCGTTCGCTGCAGTTCTTTTTCTCGTCCAGCCAGTACGACGACGTCGATGCCATCGTGCTGGCAGGGGGAACCTCGTCCATCGAAGGGCTCGCGGAGATGGTGGAGGCGAAACTTGGCACCCGCACCCTGATCGCCAACCCGTTCGTGAACATGAGCGTCGCGCCGAAGGTGCAGGTTGAAGCGCTGGCGAATGACGCGCCTGCGATGATGATCGCCTGTGGATTGGCGCTGCGGAGTTTCGACTGATGACTCGCATCAACCTGCTGCCATGGCGCGACGAACTGCGGGAGGAGCGCAAGAAGGCCTTCCTGCAGTACCTGGTGTTCGTGCTCATCCTCGCCGGCGGTCTCGTCTTCCTCACTGGGACTTGGATCGACGGCAACATCTCCACCCAGAATGCCCGCAATGCGATGTTGCAGGATGAAATCCGCGTCCTCGACAACCGCATTCGTGAGATCCGCACCCTCGAGCAGCAGCGGCGTGATCTGCTGGCACGGATGGAAGTGATCCAGAACCTGCAGGGCAACCGGCCGGTGATCGTGCGCATTTTCGACGAACTGGTACAGACGCTTTCCGATGGTGTCTTCTACACTTCACTCAGGGTGAGCGGGACGACGTTGTCGCTGGAAGGCGTCGCCGAATCCAATGCCAGGGTGTCAGCGCTGATGCGTAATCTCGACGGCTCGGAGTGGTTCACGAATCCGAACCTGCGTGGCCTTCGCGAAGCGCCCGAGTTCGGATCCCAGGCATCGCGTTTCACCCTCACCGTGACACAGACGTTGCCGCGCAACGAGCGGGAGGAGTGAGGCATGGCGTTTCAGGACACGCTGCAGCAGCTCCAGAACTTCGACTTCAACAGTCTGGATATGAACAACCCCGGCGACTGGCCGGGGCCGGCCAAGGTCGTTGCGCTGGTTCTGGTGTTCGTGCTGGCCGCCGCCGGCGGCTACTTCTTCTACCTCACGGGCAAGCTCGAGCAGCTCGAGCGGGAGGCCCGGCAGGAGCAGACGTTGCGGGGGCAGTTCGAAACCAAGGCTCGGGATGCGGCGAATCTGGACATCCTGCGCCGTCAGCAGGCGGAGATGCAGGAGTCATTCGGCGCCATGCTGCGGCAGCTGCCGACCGATACCGAAGTTCCCGGCCTGCTCGAAGACATCACCATGACGGGCCTCGATGCCGGACTGAAGTTCAGTGCCATCGACCTGCAGGCCGAGAGGCAGGCGGAGTTCTACCGAGAGCTGCCCATCTCGATCACGGTATCGGGCACGTATCACGGCATGGGCGCCTTCGTCAGCGGTGTCGCCAACCTGTCCCGGATCGTCACCCTGCACGACTTCAGCATCACTCCGGAGCGCGCACGCGGTGGGCGCGGCGCCCGCAGCGAAGGCGACGGTGAGCTGACCATGCAGATTCAGGCCCGGACCTATCGCTACCAGGATGGGGGTTCATGATGCTGCGTCTGCTCACCCTCGTCGTCCTCGCCGTGACCCTGGCAGGCTGTTCCTCAGGTCAGCAACGGTTCACTGATCTCGAAGCGTTCATGAACGAAGTTCGGGCGCGCCCGGCACGGCCGCCGGAACCGGTACCCGAATTCCAGCCCTACCAGCCGTTTGCCTACGGTGCGGCGGGCAAGCGCAGCCCCTTCGATCCGCCGGTGGAGCAGCGACGGCGCCCGGAGGGCATGCCGGATGTGCAACCTGATCCGAATCGGGTCAAGCAGTTCCTGGAGCAGTTCTCGCTCAACGAACTGCGCATGGTCGGGACGCTGGAGCGTCAGGACGACACGTTTGCCCTGATCAGGGACGGACGGGGTGGCGTGCACCGGGTGACCAGGGGCGACTTCATGGGCCAGAACCACGGTCGCATCCAGGAGGTCGCCGAATCAGGTATCGAACTCGAGGAGATCGTTCCGGACGGCGCCGGTGGCTGGCTCCTGCGGTCGCGTTCCATCCGTCTGCAGCAGGACGGCTGAACATCACAAAGGGGCGTGCCGGATTGCGGTGCGCAGTGCTGGATGATCCAGCAGATCAATCGGGGAATTCATCATGCGAGCACCGATGCGAAGCGACAGGAAGTGGATGGAAGGGGCTGTGTTCGGCCGCTTCCTGGCGCTCCTGTGCATCCTGGCGCTGGCGGCACACGCGCAGGCCGGTACGTTGGAAGATATTCGCTTCTCGAGTCTGCCCAACGACGTGACTCAGATCGAGTTGAAGTTCGACTCGACGCCGCCTGAGCCTTCCGGCTACACCATCGATCAGCCAGCGCGCATTGCCATCGATCTGGACGGAGTGGTCAGCGCGCTGGACTCCCGCTACCACAGTCTTGGTACCGGCAACGCGCGCAGCGTGACCGTGGTGGAGGCCAATGGTCGGCTGCGGGTCATCGTCAACCTGACCCGACTGGTGCCTTACGAGAGCAGCATCAGGGGCAACTCTCTGTTCCTCGACGTCGGTGGTGCCGGTATCGATCCTGGTCCTGTCGCGACGCCGCCCAGCGTGGCGCGCACGCAGCCGACGGATGCCGGCCCCTCCACGATCCGGGAAATCGACTTCCGCCGCGGTCCGGAGGGCGAGGGCCAGGTGGTGGTGCGGCTGTCCAATCCTCGCGCACCCGTCGACGTACGCAGCGAGGCCGGCAATATTCGCGTCGAGGTGTCCGGCACCACCCTGCCTCAGGCCCTGCGCCGCCGCCTGGACGTCACCGATTTCGCCACGCCGGTCGAAACCGTCGATGCCGTGGAGCAATCGGGTCGGGCGGTGATCACCATTCGCCCGCGGGGTGACTACGAGTACATGGCCTATCAGGCCGATGACACGCTGACGGTCAACGTCAGCCGCTCCCGTCCCGAGGACCGGGCACGGATCGACGATCCGTTCCGCTTTCGGGGTGAGAAACTGTCGCTCAACTTCCAGGACATCGAGGTGCGCTCGGTGCTGCAGTTGATCGCCGACTTCACCGACATGAATCTGGTCGCCAGCGATACCGTGAGCGGTCGCATCACGCTGCGTTTGCAGAACGTCCCCTGGGATCAGGCGCTGGAGATCGTGCTGCGGACCAAGGGTCTCGACAAGCGTGAGATGGGCAATGTTCTGATGGTGGGGCCGGCCGCCGAAATTGCTGCCCGGGAGCGCCAGGAGCTGGACAATCAGCGGCAGATCCAGGAGCTGGCGCCGCTGCGCACGGAGTTCATCCAGGTGCGCTATGCCAATGCCTCCCAGATCGTGCAGCTGTTCCGGGCCGCCGGTGAGGGCGAGGCGCGGCTGCTGTCGGAGCGCGGCAGCGTGATCGTCGACGACCGGACCAACGCCATCATCCTCACCGACACGTCCGAGCGTCTCAGCGACATCCGCCGCGTCCTGCAGCAACTTGATATTCCCGTACGTCAGGTGCAGATCGAAGCGCGGATCGTCACGGCCAACACCAACTTCACCCAGTCCCTGGGCATCCGTTGGGGTGGCGGCTATCAGGGCAGTGCCGGCGGCAACAACTTCGTGTCCATCGGTGGCCGGCAGGAGAGCCTCACGGAGATCCGTGCTGGCGGCCCGGCGGCGGTGAGCTTCCCGGACGGCCTTGCCGTCAACCTGCCGGCGGGTGGTGCGACGTCATCGTTCGCCATTGGTATCACCGGCAGTGATTATCTGCTCGATCTCGAACTCTCAGCTCTGGCCACCGACGGGCAGGCCGAGGTGGTGGCGCGTCCGAAGGTCATTACCGCCGACAAGCAGACCGCGACGGTCGCGTCCGGGGTGGAAATTCCCTTCCAGGAGGCCGCAGCCAGCGGTGCCACCGCCACCCAGTTCAAGGAAGCGGTGCTGTCCCTCCAGGTCACGCCTCAAATCACGCCCGATGACAGGATCATCATGGACCTCGCGGTGAACCAGGACTCCGTCGGTCAGGTCTTCGGCGGGATTCCGAGTATCAATACCAACTCGATCACCACCCAGGTTCTGGTGGATAATGGTCAGACGCTGGTGCTTGGTGGCGTATTCCAGACCAGCACCAGCCGGACGACGGACAAAACGCCGTTCCTGGGCGATTTGCCGATGGTTGGAGGCCTGTTCCGCCGCAATCAGCAATCTGAAGACAAGCAGGAACTGCTCATCTTCATTACGCCGCGTATCATTCAGGATACCCTGACGCGGCGTTGAGCTCTGCCGCCGGCAGGGTTCGAGGTCCGGGTCGATGGTGGCGTGCGCGCACCGCGCCCGGCGCCGCATCGGCGCCACGGGATGGGTGGCCTGCGGCCCACATTGACATCCTTCGGTTCAGAGAGGGCATGGAGAAACCGCGCAACGTTTTCGTGATCGGTCCCATGGGTGCGGGCAAAACCACGGTAGGCAAATTGCTTGCCGAGGCGCTCGGGCTCGAGTTCGTCGATACAGACCGGGAGATCGAGCGACGTACGGGCGCCGACATCGCCTGGATCTTCGATGTGGAAGGCGAGGAGGGATTCCGTCGTCGGGAGGCCGCCATGCTCGATGAGCTGACAGCGCGGCAGGGCGTGCTTGTCGCGACTGGTGGTGGCGCGGTGATCGACGAGGAGAATCGCAAGCGGCTCGTCAGTCGCGGGACGGTCATTTACCTCGATGCGCCCCTCGAACAGCAGGTCGAGCGCACCAGCCACGATCGTAACCGGCCGCTCCTTCAGCATGGCGAACCCCGGGAGGTGCTCGAGCGCCTTCGGGACGAGCGTGACCCCCTGTATCGTGAGGTGGCCGACCACGTCTTCACGGCCGATCGGCGTTCCGCCAAAGTGCTCGCGGGCGAAATCGCGCGGGTGCTTCGGGAGGGCCAGGACTGAAAGCGGATAGCTTCGAGGAGTCTGCAATGCCAGCGGTCCGGCGGATCGACGTGCATCTGGGCGGACCCGACGGAGACCGCAGCTACCCGATCCTGATCGGCTCCGGGCTCATCGACGGCCATCCGGAGCTGCAGCGCTGGATCACGGGTCGGGAAGTTTTCATCGTCAGCAACGAAACCGTCGCGCCTCTCTACCTCGAACGCACGATGTCTGCCTGCGGTGATCGGCGCATCGATACGCTGATTCTTCCAGACGGTGAATCACACAAGCATCTCGGCACGCTGGAAAAAATCATCGACGCCCTGCTCGAGCGGCGGCACTCGCGGGCCACCACCCTGGTGGCTCTCGGTGGGGGCGTCGTTGGTGACATGACGGGATTCGCCGCCGCATGCTACCAGCGCGGGGTGGCGTTCATTCAGGTCCCCACGACCCTCCTGGCTCAGGTGGACTCTTCCATCGGCGGCAAGACGGCGGTCAATCACCCCCGCGGCAAGAACATGATCGGCGCGTTTCACCAACCACGCGGTGTCCTGATCGATACCGATGTGCTGGTGACGCTGCCGCGTCGTGAACTTGCCGCAGGTCTGGCCGAGGTAATCAAGTACGGCTGCATCCGGGATCCGGAATTCTTCGCCTGGCTGGAACGGTCGATGCCCGCGTTGCTCGCGGGCGATGCCGCCGCGTTGTCGGTGGCCATCGAGCGTTCCTGTGTCACCAAGGCGGACGTGGTGGCCGCCGACGAACGCGAGTCCGGGCTGCGGGCCATCCTCAATTTCGGCCATACCTTCGGCCATGCCATCGAGACCCACACCGGCTATCGCAGCTGGCTGCATGGTGAAGCCGTGGCCGTTGGCATGGTGCTCGCGGCAGCGCTGTCCGTCCGTCTCGGCACCCTGCACGAAGACGATGCTGAGCGTATTCGAGCGCTGGTGGCGGCAGCGGGGCTGCCGACCCGGCCTCCGGAGGATCTTGGGGTCGAGACGTTTCTCGAACACATGGCCGTGGACAAGAAGGTGATCGACGGCCGTCTGCGGTTGATCGTCCTCGAGGGCCTCGGCACGGCGGTGGTGCGCGACGACGTGCCGCGGGCGGTGATCGCGGACACGCTGTCGGCGGCCGGAGCTGCGCCGTGAGCGAAGGGGGGCGGGATCTCGATCGGGCCACGGAGCGGTTCGTGGCCATGGGACTGGAACGCGACCCCTTCCCCGATACGGACCTGCAGCTGGATTTCTACGCATCCGGCGCGCGTGAGCGACACATGGACGCGCTCACGGACCTGTGGGGGCTCGGGCGGCCCCTGGTGCTGGTCACTGGCCCGGAAGGCGTCGGTCGCTCCACGTTCTTCCAGATTCTGCAGCGGCGGCTGCCAGACGATGCGCGGGTGGCCCGCGTCACCGCGGGGGTCTTTCTGTCGGCCCGCAACATGCTGCGGGCCGTGGCAAGGGCGATGGGTATCGGAGTCGATGCGGAGGAGAGCTGCGACGGCATCCGCGAGCGCCTCTATCAGCAGATCATCGAACTTGGAGCGGCCCGGACGCTGTGCGCGGTCCTGGTGGACGATGCCGATGAACTCGAAGCCGAGGCGTTCAACGAGCTGGTCAGCCTCGCTGAGCTGTTCGCCGAATCCCCGAACGTGCGCGTGCTGTTGTTCGGCAGCGAGAACCTGCCGCGCGCCGTTGCCGACGTGGTCGGCGAGGAGCGTGTCGAGCCCCTTGTGCACCAGATCGGGCTTGACCCCTTCAGCCTGAACGAGTTGCGCGGCTACCTTCAGTTCCGGCTCGAACGCGCTGGACTCAACGGGGCGTCACCGTTCTCCGAGCGGGATTATCAGGAGATCTATGTCGCGTCCCGTGGCTTGCCGCGCTTGGCGAACGGGGTCGCCCGACGCATTCTCCTGGAGCGCGGATCCCGCTGGTCGCGGCAGCACATGATGCTCGCCGGCGGCGTGGCCGCACTGCTGGTGCTGGTTGTGCTGGCCGTGGTGCTGGATCCCGCGCCTGCGGCCGA
>SKUB01000238.1 GCA_007122315.1 Pseudomonadales bacterium
CGGGTGGGCATTGCCCGCGCCCTGATGCAGACGCCGGACCTGCTGCTGGTGGACGAACCGACTGCAAGCCTGGACCCGCGCACGTCGCGCCAGATCATGCGCCTGATCACCCGTCTGTGCGGGGAACGCAACCTGCCGGCCATCATCAACATCCACGACGTGCCATTGGCCCGGCGCTACTGCCGGCGGGTGATCGGCCTGCGCCAGGGCCGGATCGTCTATGACGGGCCCGCCGACGACCTCGATGACCGCGTTCTCACCAACATTTATGGTGAGGAGGACTGGGACACGCAGGCGGCACCCGAAACCGAAACAGACGACGACGGGACCGACGAGGGCAGCGTGTGAGTACGCGGGTCTGGCACCGCCCACCGCTGATCGGCGACGCCCGGCTGCGCTGGGGCCTCAGTGTCGGCTTCCTGGCCTATCTGGTTCTGGCCGTCGGCAGCCTGGAGGTCAACTGGCAGCGGGTGGCCGAGGGCCTCGAACGCGGCTCAGCCTTCGCCGCCGCCCTGTTCAGCCCCGATTTCACCAGCCGCGGTGACGCCATCCTCGAAGGCTTTCTCGAAAGCCTGGCGATGACCTTCGTCAGCACCACGATCGGCCTGCTGCTCGCCATTCCGGTGGCTGTCGGCGCCGCCCGCAACCTGTCACCGCTGCCCATCTATCTGCTCTGCCGCGGCTTCATCGCTGTCTCCCGCAGCTTCCAGGAGATCATCATCGCGATCCTGTTCGTGGCTATGCTCGGCTTCGGGCCCCTGGCAGGTGTCGCCACCCTCGCCTTCGCCAGCATCGGCTTCATCGCCAAGCTGCTCGCCGAGGACATCGAAGCCATGGATCCAAAGCCGCTGGAAGCGATCCGCGCCACCGGCGGATCCGCCGCCCAGACCCTGCACTGGGCCGTGATGCCGGTGGTTCTGCCGCGGCTGGTCGGCGTCAGCATGTACCGCCTCGACATCAATTTTCGCGAGTCGGCCATCATCGGCATCGTCGGCGCCGGCGGCATCGGCGCCACGCTCAATACCGCATTCGACCGCTATGAATACGACACCGCAGCCGCGATCCTGCTGCTGATCATCGTCATCGTGCTCGCCTCCGAGTACGCCTCCGGCTACATCCGCGGCAGGCTGCGCTGATGCCCGTCGTCACCCGCCAAGGCCAGCCCGCGTGGCGCCTGCGTACGCCCCGGACGGTGCTGCTTGCCTGGCTGGTCTGGTTCCTGATCGTTGCGGTGCTGGTGTGGAGCTGGCAGTTCGTATCCGAGCGCACCATCTGGGCCTTCGTCGCGGATGCACCGCGTCAGGGCGGTGATCTGATGGCGCGCATGGTGCCGCCGGACTGGGCGTACACGGCCATGCTGTGGCAGCCGCTGTGGGACACCATCAACATCGCCACCCTCGGCACTCTGCTCGCCATCATCATCGCGACGCCGCTGGCCTTCGTCGCCGCCCGCAACACGACCCCTGCCCTGCCCGGACTGCGCGCACTCGCGCTCCTGATCATCGTCGCGTCACGTTCGATCAATGCGCTGATCTGGGCGTTGCTGCTGGTGATGATCCTGGGTCCGGGCGTGCTCGCAGGCATCATTGCCATCGCCCTGCGCTCCATCGGCTTCATCGGCAAGCTGCTCTACGAGGCCATCGAGGAAAGCGACGCGAAGCCGGTGGAGGCCATCATCGCCACCGGCGCCAGTCCTGCCCAGATGCGCCTGTACGCCATCGTTCCCCAGGTGATGCCTGCCTTCGCCGGTATCAGCGTCTACCGTTGGGACATCAATATCCGTGAGGCGACGATTCTCGGCCTGGTGGGCGCCGGTGGCATCGGCCTGGAACTGATGGCGTCAGTCAACGTGCTGGCCTGGGGACGGGTCAGCATGATCTTCCTGCTGATCCTGGCGACGGTACTGGCCAGCGAGTGGGTTTCGGCACGGGTGCGCGCGGCGGTGACCTGACAACCGCAGCAGCGCCGGCAAGCAGGCCTTCGGCACCCAAAACCGTATGCGTCGGGGCATCCACGACGAATGCGCAAGCCAGCTCCCCACCCCGGACAGGCCTCGTTCAGGCAACGGGATGCATGGTTTGCACATCCATGCGGTTCCGCGCAGGCTCGTTGCCGTCCGCGGAAAGGAGTACACCATGCCGCTGCAAAGAAGCCTCATGCTACCGGTATTGCTGCTTGTCGCGCTGATGGCCCCCATGCCGGGCGCCGCCGGACAGGACGTGACCGAGACTGAAGCCGCCCTCAGCGATGCGGCGCTCGAACGCCTGCTCGCGCCTGTGGCGCTGTACCCGGACACCCTGCTGACCCAGATCCTCGTGGCCGCCACCTATCCGCTGGAAGTGGTGGAGGCGGCCCGCTTCGTCCGCGCGAATCCCCAACTCGAAGGCGTTGCGGCCATCACCGCTGCGGCAGAGTTCGATTGGGATCCCAGTGTCCAGGCCCTGCTTGCCTTCCCCGAGATTCTCGAACGCATGGACGATGACCTGAACTGGACCCAGACCGTCGGTGAAGCCTTCCTGGTCCAGGAAGAGGCACTGATGGCCGCCGTGCAGACGCTGCGCCAGCGCGCCCGCCTCGCGGGGACGCTGGACGCGCCGGAGCACCTGCGCCTGGATCAGGACGGCGATCAGATACGGCTCAGCCCGACCCGCGACGATCTGGTCTATGTCCCCTGGTACGACACCCGCCAGGCCTACGGCGAGTGGCCGTCGAGCCGGTACCACCCCGTGTACTGGGAACCCGTCGCCTGGCATCACAGCAGCCGGATGGCCCGCTCCTCCTTCCTCTGGGGCCCTGGCATCCATTTCGATCCGCGTTTTTACCCGACCCGCCTCGACTGGCATCGGCGCGGCGTGATCGTCATCCACCACGGGGCGCCCGCCGGACGCTGGCAGCATGACCCGAAACACCGTCGCGGAGCGCGCTACCGGCATCCGGATGCGGATCGACGCTACGCTGATCGCGATCGCGGCGGCGCGCGGCGTTCACATCGCGATCGGGACCGGTACGAGCAGCGCCACCAGGACAGACCGGTGTCGGACCGGCGCGATCAACGGCAGCCGACGCCCGGCACCTGGCCGGAAAGCCCGACGGCGAGCCTGTCCCAGCAGCGGGCTGGCGCCATCGATACTCGAACCGCCAGTGAACGTCTGCGCGCGATGCAGGCGGAAGCGGCCGCAGCCAGCGCGCGCTCTGGATCGGAACGACGCGGTCCGCGACAGAGCGTGCGCAGCGACCACGGGGCGGCAGCAAGTGGCGCTGGGCCCGGACAGCACGCAACACCGGGCGCTGCCCGTAGCGCATCTGAGCGCGGCGCATCGACTCAGCGTGACATTCGCAGCACTCCTCGGCAGCCCGGCCGTGCCGGCGCCGCTTCAAGAGCAGGCTCGCGTGCATCCACCCCACACAACACCGGTCCCGCGAGCCCGGTCATGCGACCGGCCAACGCACCGCCCGAGGTCCGCACCAGTCCGCGAACCTCGCCCAGTTCAGCTCAAGGGGTACGCTCTTCGCGATCCGAAGCAGGCGCAAGCAGTCCGGCCACCAGGCAGACCGCACCCCGCCCAGGCATGCCACCAAGGCATCCCGATTGAATCCGAACAGCTGACAGGTCCTTCGGAGTTCACCACGACTCAACGTTCACGGTGTCGCGGAAGAAACAAGAGCGATGCGCGCGGGGCCCCGAGATCAGCTCCGAGTCGCCTGCCAATGGGCCACAGAAGTCTCGTCACCGTCCTGGATGTGCACGTAGCCGCTCATGCGATCACCGTCCACCCGGCCGGAGAATCGATAACTGCGGTGCCGGTTCACGGCGTGGAAGTCGATCCTGTCCGCATGCAGCCTGACGTCCTCCATGAAGTAGCCCTGGTCCCGACCCTGCAGTTGCGGTTCGATGTCCTGGAAGTGCTGGTCGATTTCGAGATCCATGGGTTCGCCGTGGCCATCGATACTCAGCGTCCAGTGCCCGGACACCTTGGCGGGAACGATCCACAGATACAGCCCACCGCTGACGGCAGCTGAAATGTGCTGCTCCGGGCGCCATTCGCCCATGTCGAAGCTGTTCGAGATGATGCGCGTACCCGGAGCCAGGGTGTCGAACAGCACCGGGCGCAATCGCATCACCACGTCCGGCATCAGGTACATGGTCAGGACCGTGGCACGGCTGAAATCGCTCTGGAACAGATCCTGCTGGACGAATGCGACCCGGTCAGCCACGCCTGCCCCCTCGGCCCGCAACCGCGCCTCCCGGACGAGACCTGCATCGAGTTCGATGCCGTGACCGACCGCACCGCGCTCCGCAGCCGAGATGACGATGCGACCGTCGCCTGAGCCGAGATCGATGACGTAGTCGCCGGGGCCGACGTCCGCGAGGCGCATCATCCGATCGACATCGCGCTGCGGCGTGACCACGAACGGCGCGACGAATTCCGCCCAGCTCATGGCCGGCAGCAGCAGCACGAGCAGACCAATGCAGCACCTGTAACTCATCATCGATCTCCTTGTTCTCTCAGGCAGCATGACAGCGCATTGTGTCCCGATTCGGCACGCCAGCCCTAATGTTCCGAACCCGGACACGACCTTCGCAGCGCTGTGAGCTTCGGGTTCGGGACCCCAGCCTGTCTCCCGCGCAACTTCCCTGGCAGACTGCCAGAATGTCCTTTGGTGGACACGTCAACGGGCCCAATCAGCCGGGAGGCCACGCGCCCATGTCTGCATCACTCCTCACGATCCGTCGTCTGCTGGCCGTCACCCTGCTCGCAGGGTCAGTTGCCTGGCCGTCCGTCGAGGCCCGGGAGCTGGGTATCGATCCCGCGGAACTGGTGCCCGTGGAGCTCGCGGGAGTGGGTGTGAGCGCCACGGCCGGCGCACCCCTGGTGCTGCTGCGACACCTGGAGACCGGCGACGTGGTCCCGATCATCATCGGACTCGATCAGGCCCGCGCCATCCTTATGGCCATGCATGGCGTCGAACCCCCGCGGCCCATGACGCACGATCTTGCCATCAACGTGATGACTGCCCTCGGGGCGACCCTGGAACGCGTTCTGGTGGACGATCTGGTCGACAACACCTTCCTCGGCATGCTCGAACTCCGGGTCCCTGGCGAGGACGCGCCCATCCGGGTCGACAGCCGTCCCAGCGATGCCCTGGCGCTGGCCGTGCGCAGCGGTGCCAGTATCCATGTCGCGCCCTCGGTGCTCATCGCCGGCGAAGATCTCGACTACGAAGGCCTGGCGGACCGTCAGGTGGTCACCGCCCTGGGCATCACGGTGGTGGAAGCGGGTCAGGACGAGCGGCAGGCCCTGGACCTGCCCGAGCGACCCGGCGTGCTGGTGCGGCGGGTGGTCGGCGCGGCTTCGCGATCGGACATCGAACCCGGCAGCCTCATCTTCGAGGTCAACGGTGACGCCATTGCCACTCCGATGCAGTTCCTCGAAGCCGTCCGCGAAACCGAGCGCGGTGCCAAGGTCCAAATCCGCTACTGGCACGAAGGCGAAGAACACGAACTGGAACTCGACCAGGGCGCCGGGGCACCGGAGCGGCGGGAACCGGTGATCAGCGCCTGATCCGGCTCCCGCCCGCCAGAACCCTTGTCAGTTCGGCTCGATGCGGAACAGACCGCCTTCATCGTGGTCGGTGAGCACGTAGATGTAGCCGTTCGGCCCCTCGCGCACATCGCGAACGCGGCCGATGGCACCGTTGAGCAGAGTCTCTTCGTGTACCACCACGTCGTTCTCGATCACGAGCCGGGCAATGCGCTCCGGCCGCAAGCCACCAGCGAGCAGGTTGCCGCGCCAGCGGGGAAACTGGTCCGCAGTCACCAGCGCCAGGCCGGAGGGCGCCAGGGTGGGTAGAAACTCGTAGACCGGATCCACCATGCCTTCGATGCTGCGGGCCTCGCCGTACATTTCTTCCGTGCGATAGTCGCGACCCTTGCCGGCTCGCGGCCAGCCGTAGTTCTCCCCGGGACGCACGAGGTTCAATTCGTCGCCGCCACGCGGGCCGTGCTCGGTGACCCAGATCGCTCCGGTGTCGGGATGAACGATGAGGCCCTGAATGTTGCGATGACCGTACGAATAGATCTCCGGCAACGCGTCGTCACCGTCTGCGAACGGATTGTCCGACGGAACCCCGCCGTCCTCGGTGAGCCGGAGCAAGGTACCGGCATGATCCATCGGATCCTGGGCCCGCGGCGGTTCGGCTCCGCGATCGCCAATGCTCATAAGGAGGGTGCCGTCCTCCATCCATGCCAGACGCGACCCGTAGTGGCGTCCCGGTTCGGAGCGGCGGTCCTGCTCGAACAGCACCTCGAGGTCGACCAGTGCCTGGTCCTGCAATCGCGCCCGCGCCAGGGCCGTCGTGGTCTCAGAGCTGTCACCCAGGGAGTAGGTGAGATAGACCCAGCTGTTGCTGTCGAAGTCGGGATGCAGCACCACGTCGAGCAGCCCCCCCTGGTTGCGCACAGCAACCTCAGGAACGCCCGACACAGGCGTCACCGTACCGTCTTCGTCGACAATGACCAGGCGTCCTGTTCGCTCACTGACCAGATAGCGCCCGTCCGGCAGAAACGCTACTGCCCAGGGGTGCTCGAGCTCTGCGAGCTGAATCACCTTGATGGGCTGGTACTCGGTTCCAGTCTCGTGAACCGTACTTGGAAAAGCGGGCGCCGTCGACATCGCCTGCCGCGCTTCAGTCGCGACGTCTGCGGCGGTGTCGACGTCGCCACCACATGCCGTCTGCAATCCGACAACCGCAAGCAACAGAGGTAGAACTCGGACGATCTTATTCATATCGACTTCCTGCATTGACGAGGACGAGTGCGAGGATACCGAGCGACCGGAGGCGTTGCGAACGACAGGCGTGCAGCCGAACCAGGGAATATGCCTTGCAGGCGTCTCCCGCACCCGAAATTTCCAGCAGCGTGCGCTTCGGGATCGAGACCCGCGTTCAGCGCAGGACCTTCACATAGTCGCCGGCGCGCGGTTCTCCCCGGGGAAAACGGCCGTTCAGCAGCCGCAGCCGGTCCGCGCCGTCACGTCCCATGCGGTAGCGTCGTGCCATCGACTCGAACGTGTCGCCCGGCCGCGCCTGCACGAGGGCGACCCGGGTCTCGGTGGCGGCGGACCGGTCGCCGGCCCGCATGTTGCGGAACGATCCGACCGTTTCCGAAAAACCCTCGATGAAGGACCCGTCGAAACTGGACTCCTCGTTGTTGCCCCGGAAGATGTAGGCCCGCCCGTCCTTGAAGACGACCGCCGCGAGCTGCAACCGGGCGGCATTGTCCTGACGCTTGAGCACCGCCAGATAGGCTGGCATGCCATCCACCTCGATGGCTTCACCGGCGGCGACCTCGAGCCCGAGATGCCCGGTAATGAACTGCTCCGGGCTACCGCCCTCCTTGTCCAGTGCCTCCAGCGACACCGTCATGGCAGCGCCTGACACGCCCGGAGGAACTGCAGTCAAGGTGGTCGAACCGTCACGTACGTTCCAGCCCTCGGGGAAGTCGATCACGATGCCGAGCCGTCCGTGGTAATAGCGACTACCACGGACCACGCCATCTGCCGCCGCATCGCCCCAGGGCAGCCCCTCGATCATGGCGAGGTAGTTGCCGACCGGCTCCACATACTCGCCGGTGCCCGCGTTGGCCGCACCGAGGCGAATCACCTCATGCAACCGCTGGTCGTTGCGGGGGTGGGTGGCGTACAACCCGTGATACGTCGGCCGGCGCTGCTCCACCTGGGCTGCGAACATCTCCTGGTCCTTGAGCACCTGCAGCACCTGCAGCATGGCGTTGGGATCGTACCCGGCCCGGGCGAGGTACTCGGCACCGAGCGCATCTGCCTCGAGCTCCATCTCCCGTCCGTACCCGCTTATGAGCATCTGGCCGTAGGCCTGACCCACCTGGTAGATCGCACCGCTGCCGGTGAGGATGCCCGCCATGACAGACAGAACGCTGCTGGTTCGTCCTGCCCGACGTTGTCGGGCGACATGACGTGCAGAGACGTGTCCGACCTCGTGTCCAAGGACGGCAGCGAGCTGGGATTCATTCTCGAGATACGCGAGCAGGCCGCGAGAGATGTAAATGTAACCACCGGGGAACGCCAGTGCGTTGACCGCAGCGTCGTCGAGCACGAAGAAGTGGTACTCCATGCGACGGTGGTCCTGACTGACGGCAGCAAGCCGCTGGCCCACTTCATTGACGTAGGCTGTCAGCTCCTCGTCGTCGTAGATCATGCCCGACTCGAGCAGCTCCTTGTGCATGCGCTCACCCTGGCGCACTTCTCCGAACGCCAGCGCAGCCGGACCCGTGGCGAGCAGCAGCAGCGCCAGCAGCGCGAACCTGAGTCCTCTGAGATTCTGCAGCACCTGCAACCCCTTACTGCCACCACAACGAAGTCATGTTCACCCCGCCCATGGAGACGCGCAAGCGTTCCCGGGCGCACAGGCTGGCAAGTATTTCGACCGCCACAACGGCTCACGGTTCCAGGGCCCTGACGGGCCGCTGCGCGCAGACACGCTCTCCCATGGAACAACAAACAACCCATTGATACGGCTGGGCGTTTCGTGGCTGTAGTGGGAGCGAACGTCGCCCGCAGGGCGGCGTTGCGATCGCGGTCTGCCCACGGATTCGGGCGTGACGCAAATCGCGACGCCCGATTTGCGGACGTCCGCTCCCACCAGGGAGGGCGCGCAACAGAGCCCAGACCGCGCAGCGGACGGGCCGATGCCCTCAGAGCCGCAGCGCCCCGCCATCGCTGCGTCGCCTGCGGCGCCTGCCGTCTCCCACGAACCTTCGTGCCGACGTTGCGTTGCCTTGCGGACGGGATCGTGAACTGAGGCCCGAAGCGGGCTAGACTCGCGGCCCCGTCGCCACCGTGGAGCCCGCCGTCTGACCATGGATGCCTTCTACGCCCCGAATCCGACCCACAATCCCCAGCGCTGGGTCCTGCCCGTTGCCCGCAGCCTGTGCGTGGGTCCGCCAGGACGACAGTTCCTGTTCGGTGGCGTGGGCCTCGCTGCGTCGGTCACTGCGATGGAGCGCGCAACCGGCCGCCCGCTGATCTGGGCCACCGCCCAGTACCTGTCGTATGCCAATCCGGATGCCATGCTCGATATCGATGTCGCCACACCCGTGGCCGGCAAGAGCGTCACCCAGGCCCGGGTCGTGGGTCACGTCGGCGAGCGGGAGATCGTCACGGTGAACGCCGCACTCGGCCAGCGGTCAGAACTGCATTCGCGTCAGTTCGCGGTCATGCCCAGGGTGCCGAAACCCGATGACTGCGACCTCATCGAGCACGCCCACCGCGACCCGGACGGGCTTCATGGCCGCTTCGAACACCGCGCCATCCCCCGTGATCCGGGTGAAGACGAGGGGCGCTCGAAGCAGTGGCTGCGTTGCCGCAGCGGCAGCAGCAGTGACAGCTGCGAAATGTCCGCCGGCCTGCTTGCGGTGATCGCGGATTACGTCCCTTCCGGCATCCGCACCGCGCTGGATCAGCCGGCAGGCGCGAACAGCCTGGACAATACGTTACGGATCGTCCGCACACGTCCCACCGAGTGGGTGCTGTGCGACACCCAGATCTTCGCCGTGGCTGCCGGCTTCGTCCACGGACGGATGCACCTGTTCGCCGAGAACGGCGAACTGCTCGCGACCGCCAGCCAGTCGGGCATCCTGCGGGTATTCGAAGGTTGACCGTACTCAGTCGCCTGCGTCCTGAGCGAGCAGGCGGCTCACCAGGGCCTTGACCATGGAATCCGGATCGCGCATCACCCGATCAGGCTCGGACAGCAGCGCTTCGTAGCTCATGCGGGCAAACCGGTCCGGCAGCACCAGTTCCTCTCCGGCCAGCAGTCCATCCAGGGCCGCGCCGGCGATGGCCCGGGGCGACGCCTTGGGCATCTGCAAAGGAGCGCCCATATCCGTGTCCACGAACCCCGGCAGCACCTGCACCACCTGAGTACCCTGGCCGGCGAGCTCACGTCGCAGCCCGTGGGACAACATCAGCTGGGCCGCCTTGGCAGCGCTGTAGCCGGTGTGATCCGCGACATGAATGCATCCGGACATGGAGCCTATGTTGATGATCCCTGACCGGCTCGATCGGCCCAGCACCGGTGCAAATGCCCGGCTCATGTTCAGGACGCCGAAGTAGTTCACTTCCATGGCCCGCCGCAGGTCCGCGGTGCTGTCGCTGCCGATCACCGCGGCAGGGCAGTCCACCCCGGCGTTGTTCACCAGCAGATCCAGCGCCTCGGTGGCTGCGGCCAGTTCCTCGATGCCCACCGCATCCGTGACATCCAGCGCCAGCGGGCGAATACGGTCGCGATCCAGCGCCGCGATGGATTCCAGACTCTCCAGATCCCGCCCGGTGGCATGAACCGATGCGGCACCGCGCGCCAGCAGTTCTTCGACGAATGCCCTGCCAATACCACGGTTGGCACCGGTCACCAGGGCGCTTACACCCTCGATCTCCATGCGTCTCCTCGTTCAGCCGGTGTTGCGCAGGCCGCTCGAAATGCCTGCCATGGTCACCTGCAGCGCCCGCTCGACCACGGCAGGCGCTTCCCGGCCCTGACGCGAACGCTCGAGCAATTCCGCCTGCAGCAGATGCAGTGGATCCAGGTAAGTGTTGCGTACGCTGATGCTCTCCCGCAGCTGGGCGTCCCGTTCCAGCAATGCCTGCTGCCCGCGCAACGCGAGCAGGTCGCCCGTCAGCGCTTCCGCGCGCTGGCACAGCTGCTCCCCCAGCGCCCGTTGATCCGCCTCGAGAAGGCGTTGCTGATACCAGCGCGCAAGCGCGCAGTCGGTTTTCGCCAGCACCATCTCCAGCATGTCCATCTGCATGCGAAAGAACGGCCAGTCCTCGGCCATGGTGGCCAGCAGTTCCTGCTCACCTGACTCCAGGGCCCCATGCAGAGCGGTATCCGTCCCCAGCCAGGCAGGCAGCATCAGTCTGATCTGCGTCCAGGCGAACACCCAGGGAATGGCCCGCAGGCTGTCCACGTCCGCCGTCTCTCGGCGTCGCGCGGGACGGCTGCCGAGGGCCAACTTGCCGAGTTCCCGCTCCGGTGTCACTGCGCGGAAGAAGGGGACGAACGCGGGATCCTCGCGAACCACGCCGCGGTAGCTGGCCAGGGCCCGATCCGCGAGCCGATCCATGGCCTCACGCCAGGCGGGTTCAGGCATGGGAGGCGGCAGCAAAGTCGCCTCCAGCGTCGCCCCGGTGTAAAGCGCCATGCTCTGCTCGGCGAGTTCGGGCAGACCGAATTTGAAGCGGATCATCTCGCCCTGCTCGGTCACCCGCAGGCCGCCGGAGACGGACCCGGGCGGCTGACTGAGGATCGCCGCATGGGCAGGGCCCCCGCCACGGCCCACCGCGCCACCGCGGCCGTGGAACAAGGTGAGGCGCACGCCGTGACGGCGCGCCACGTCGGTGAGGGCCTCCTGGGCACGGTATTGAGCCCAGGCCGCAGCCAGTTGCCCCGCGTCCTTGGCCGAATCCGAATAGCCGATCATGACGTGCTGATGGCTGCGGATCAGATCCCGATACCAGTCGATACCGAGCAGGGCGTCGATCACCTCAGGTGCACGATCGAGGTCATCGAGCGTCTCGAACAGGGGCACCACCGGCGGCGGATGCTCCAGACCCGACTCCCGCAACAGCAGCAGCACCGCAAGCACGTCCGAGGCCTGGGCCGCCATGGAGATGATGTACTGACCGATGGCCGCTGCCGGCTGCCCCGCAACCACCCGACAGGTTTCGAGCACCTCCGCCACCGCATCGGTCATCGGCCACTGGCGCGGAAACAACGGCCGGCGCCCCTGCAATTCCGTCAGCAGAAACTGTTGCCGCTCCGCCTCGTCCCAGGCGCCATAGCTGTTGCCGGCTGCATCGCGGATGTCCAGGTGGGTGGTGATGGCATCGAGCACGTCGAGATGGCGGTCCGCCGACTGGCGGATATCGAGCTTGACCAGATGCACACCGAAGCAGGCTGCGCGGCGCAGCGTATCGAGCAGTTCGCCGTTGGCAATGGCTTCCATGCCGCATGCCACCAGCGATCGATGGCAGGCAAGCAACGGCTCGAGCAGAGCGTCCTGCTCCAGGATGATGCTGGACGGATCCGCGGGGGGTGTCGGGTCGAGTCGTTCGGCCCAGATCAGGGTGCGCCGCAGTCGATCACGCAGACCACGCAGCACCTCCCGGTAGGGCTCTCGGGTCTGCGTCTCCGCCAGTTCCTGCAGCTCAGGCGTCGCCCGCACCATGGAGAGCTGACCCTGTAACGCCTCCACATCGCGCAGGAACAGGTCCGCGGCCATCCAGCGCGCCAGCATGAGCACGTCGCGGGTCACGGCGGCGGTGACGTTCGGATTGCCGTCCCGGTCGCCGCCCATCCAGATCGCATAGCGGATGGGGGCGGCGTCCAGTGGCAGCGGCCCGGTCCCGAGGCCGGCCAACTCGCGATCGAGGCGTCGCATGAAGCAGGGCAGCGCCTGCCAGAGGCTGTTTTCCACCACTGCGAAGCCCCACTTCGCCTCATCCTGGGGCGTGGGCTGCTCATGCCGGATCTCGTCGCTGTACCAGGCTTCCGCCACCAGTCGCGCCAACGCCACGCGGGCCTCGTCCGCAGCGGTCCCGGTCAACTGCTCGAGCTCACCCAGGCGATCGGCAATGGCGTCATACTTGCGTATGAGGGTGCGGCGAATCACTTCCGTCGGGTGCGCCGTCAGCACCAGCTCCACCGCCGTGTCCGCCAGCGCCGCCGCAACCTGCTCTGCTCCGTGGCCCTGCTGCAGCAGCCTTTGGAAGACACCCGCGAGGAGATCAGGTTCGGCATCCGGCCCCTGTTCCGTGCGCGCCCGGGTGCGGATCTGGTGATACTGCTCGGCGATGTTCGCGAGGTTCAGGAACTGGTTGAAAGCCCGCGCCACGTCCACAAGATCTTCTTCCGGCAGTTCCGCCAGATAGTCGCGCAGGGCTGCCCAGGGTGTGCTTCCGGCACGCACCTCCTTCGCCAGCTGCCGGATGCGCTCGATGCACTCGATGAACGCAGGACCGCGATCAGACGCGATGGCCTGCCCAAGCAACTCGCCGAGCAGGCGCACGTCATCGCGCAGGGCCGGATCGAGCTCTTCCGTGCCGGCGTCGGCTTCTGCGCCACCACCGTGGGTGGCGGTCAACTCCGTCATGCTGCCTCCGTGAACCGATTGGAAGATGGTAACCCAAGACCGTCGGCACGACATGGCAGCGCGGTGGCTCCCATGCTTCACCCCTGGCATCCTCGCGAACACGACCGCAAGGAGCCACCCCATGACCAGCGACGCACTCGATTCCAAAGCCATCGACAATCTCGGCCAGAACTTGCCAAAGTGGCAGCTCGACGATGATCGCAAGGGCATCAGACGCAGGCTGGAATTCACCGATTTCAATGCCGCCTTCGGCTTCATGGCGCGGGTGGCCCTGGCGGCCGAAGCCATGGGCCACCACCCGGAATGGTTCAACGTGTTCAACAAGGTCGACATCCGCCTGTCATCACACGATGCAGACGGCCTGTCTCAGCGCGACGTGAAGCTGGCGCGCTTCATCGACGAACTCGTCTGACGGCGCCGCGAACAGCGCGCTGGAGCCACTCCCGGAGGCATCCCCCATGTCCAATCGCTCCATCGAGCTCGACGACCGGGTGCACAGCTACCTGCTCGACGTGTCCCTGCGGGAAAGCGACCTCGCGCGGCGCTTGCGCGAGGAGACGGCGCGCATGCCCGAGCACAACATGCAGATCGCGCCGGAGCAGGGGCAGTTCATGGCCATGCTCGTCCAGCTCATGGGCGCCCGACGATGCATCGAGATCGGTGTCTTCACCGGCTATTCGAGTCTGATGGTGGCGGGTGCGCTGCCACCGGACGGCCGTCTCATCGCCTGTGACGTGAGCGACGAGTACACCCGCGTCGCGCGTCGCTACTGGAAGGAGGCCGGGCTCGACGATCGTATCGAGCTGCGTCTCGGGCCCGCGCTCGAAAGCCTGGAAGCGTTGCTGCAGGAAGGGGGCGGGAGCAGCTTCGATTTTGCTTTCATCGACGCGGACAAGAGCAACTACGACGGCTACTACGAGGCTTGTCTGCAGCTGCTCCGGACCGGCGGGCTGCTGGCCATCGACAACACGCTGTGGCACGGCACTGTGGCCGACCCTACAGTGGACGACCGTGACACCCGTGCCATACGCGCCCTGAACCTAAAGCTGCGCGATGACTCACGGGTCGATCTCAGTCTCCTGCCCATCGGCGACGGGCTGACCCTGTGCCGCAAGCGGGGCAGCTGAGCCTGCAGCATCAGCGCGCTGCAGATGATCGAACAGCGTGTCCACCACCAGCTCACCCGCCTTCGACAACTGCCCGAGCTCCAATCGCGCCAGCGTCGGCACGTGGATGAAGCCGGCCACCAGACCGGAGCGGTCCTGCTCCACGCGATGCAGAATGCGATAGAAGAGATGGTTGCAAAGGTAATCGCCGGCATGCATCGACACGCGGACCGGCAGCCTGGCCGCGGCCAACGTCTGCTGCAGCCGCTGCCAGGGTAGCCGGGTGTGCAATGCGTGGGCTGCTCCGGGCACGATCCAATCGGATCGGTAGCAGGCACCATCCCGGTCAGGGGTGGTCGTGCTCGATGCATTGACGGCGAAGCGCTCGACCCGGATCTCGTCGTCCTCCGCCTGACCGAACGCCACCACCGCGTGGACGCTGCGATCCCAGGCCGCCGCGACGGCGGCCCAGGCGGCGTCCCAGACCACCGGCACTTGCAGCGTCCGGATCCGCCAACCTTCAGGGGCGACCCTGCCCTGCTCCTCCAGCAGCTCCCAGGCCGCGTTGCGGTCGTACTGATCCCAGGGGCCGAATCCGGTCAGGAGCAGGGTCTTCATGGCCGCAGCGTCATTCCTCCTCGGTGGCTTCGATCTCGATGATGACCTCTGTCGCCCGGATGCATCCGTCCTCGCCGGGCGGACCCACGGCCTCGATCTGCTGGCCGACTTCCAGGTCCGCAGCGGAACCGGTTTCCGTGGTCACACCATCGTCTTCATCCATCGTGACGATGCTGAACACCGTATCGTCGGAGAAGACCGCGCAACCTGCAACCGCTTCCAGGCCGAGTTCGATGAGGCTGTCCTCAACGGTCAGGGCGGTGATCTCACCTCGCAGCACCGCAGTATCTTCGTCCTCAGACGGTCCGGTCTCGATCGAGATGGCCGTCGCGAGCAGCTGGGCCGGATCAGGATCGGACACAGGCAGCAGCAGCCCCATGGCGCGCACGGGTGTGCCGGCGGTCAGCGCCGAGACTTCGAGAATCTCACCGTCCTGATCGAACAGCAGCGCACCAGGCTGCACGCTCACGGCAATGCCCGTCTCATCAGCATCAGGGGCACTGACGAGTCGGAAGGCACCGTCATCCACATCCTCGGCGACGAAACCACTGACCCGCTTGAAGTCCGAACGCTCACCGAGCTGCACCATCAGCGCCTCGAAGCCCACGCGTCCGTCTACCGGAATCACACGACCGGCGACGATGGCCGGCGACTGGTCGTCGATGGCGGCCAACTCGATGGGATTCGCATCCGCATCGAACAGCGCGATGTCAGGCGCCAAGTCGATGCGACGGCACTCGTCGAAGCGCCGATCGCCCGGACCGCGCCCGGTGAGCGGCCGCGCATCGCAGAGCTCGAAAGCCTCGTCGCCATCGGGCCCGGCCAGCAGTCGGATCGTACCGGTGAGGAAGGTGACCCGCCGCAGGTCGCCATCCCCGAGGATGTCGACGAATACTACCGGCCGGAACATGGTGCGGCCGGCACCGGTCTCGATCACCTTGAAGGAGCGTCCAGCCTGAATGTCGAGTTGGACGATCACCACCCTGCCTTCCGCGATCTCGAAGGAACCACGCGGATTGAGATCCAGCTTGCCGTTCGCGACCAGCCGTACATCGACCGGCTCCTCGGTCAGTTCTCCGTCGTCATCCACCTTGCGCAGTTCGATGGAATCGAGCTGCAGGCGGATCTTGCTGTACGTGCCCACCGGCACGTCATCCACCGCCACCAGAAGCTCCGTCGCGGCATCCAGCGCGAGCAGATCGAAGGTGAACTGCTCATCCGAAAGCAGCAGCGGGTCGTTTTCGTTCTCGCCGAGCAGAGAGACGCTGTTGACCGTGATCAGGATTTCGTCGAAGTACCGGGTGGGGTCATCGCCGACCGTGATGCCCAGGCTGCCGGTACCGCTGCCGTCTCCCGGACCGCCGCCCACCGGTTCGCCGTTGCCGGTATCGAGGTCCAGACCACCACCGCCGCCCCCGCAGGCGGCCAGCACGGCAAGCAGCGCACCACAGCACAGCGCGCGCCAGGACGCGAAAACCTGAAAGCCTGCAAGCCTGTCTCTCATCGTGACTCCTCCAATTCGAATCAGCGGCGACCATGGTCGTTCCGGACGGGCCTTAACTCTGTGCGCAAGGCCACAGTTTTCAAGGCTCGCAACACCCCAGAGGCTGTGGCTCACGCTGCGGGGCGGGGTTTGGCCGGATCTGCGCATAGTGCGCTAGACTCCCCGGAAGAGGCTTGAGGCGGCGAGCGCCGAGGTGGCAATGAGCACGGGCAAAGACGGCATCGATCAGCAGGCGATCAAGGACACCTTACTCGAGCAGCGGGCGACGCTGCTCGACCGGGTGCGTCGACTCGACAAGGATGTGCACCATCGGGAGGAGCCGCTGCCCGCGGACTTTGCCGAGCAGGCCGTCGAGCTCGAGAACCAGGAAGTGCTCGAAGCGCTGGACGAGGACGCGCGCCAGGAACTGCGCCAGATCGACCGCGCGCTGCAACGCATCGAAGACGGTGCCTACGGCGAGTGCGCCAACTGCGGCGACGACATCGCACTCCAGCGCCTGCACGCCCTGCCGTGGGCGACCCTGTGCATCGACTGCGCCTCCCAGGCCGAGCGCCGCAGCCCCTGACGCCAGCGCAGTCCTCGAAATCAAGGATGCCCGCAGCTGCGGGCATCCGTTACCATCGTGCCGCGCGCCCTCAGCGCAGGTCCTTGAGCGCCTCGGCCTGCTCCTCGGTCAGGAAGTCGAACTCGCCCAGCGGGCACCCGGCACCCCGTCGGAAGCCGAAGCCTTCGTCCACCAGTTCGTAGACGATGTCCATGGAGCACAGGCGCCCACTGCGGGGCTCATAGAGAAAGCGGCTGCTTGGCCGGACGCCCGGACAGGGGCGCGGCAGCCGGTTGCGCCAGACATCACCGCCGCGCATGTGGAACAGCAGCGTGTGATTGCCGATCGGTTCGATCCTGCTGACTCGGCGTATATCGATGCAACGCTGGGGCGCTCCGGGCGGAAAGGCCTCGTAGAGCTCCTCCTCCGCTACGTCAATGGCTTCGCCTTCCGCAGCATCCACTATCTCTGCCTCATCACCTTCCACCTGGCCGGCACAACCGGCCAGAGCCATGGCCATGAAGATGAGCAGGAATCCTGTGACGTTTCGCGTGGACATGCTTTTACTCCCTGCCGGTCGTGTACCGGCTCATGACGCCATCGCTCAGCGAAGGCGATCCACTGTGGCAAGGACCACCCGGTTGAGGCGGGCAATCCTCAAGTCTCCAGTGGGGGTCCCGACACCGGAATTCAATGTCAGGCCGAACGCCAGCCGGCGCTCGGGATCAGCCCAGGCGCCCGAGCCGCCGAAGCCGAAATGCCCGAAACCAGAAGGAACGCGGCGCCCGAACGCGAACACCCGATGGTAGCCCAGGCGCCAGTGCATGGGCAGAAACAGCACCCGATCCCGGGCGTGACTCTGAACCTGAGCGATCTCGCTGATCCGATCCCGGGACAACAGGCGCACGCCTGACAGCGCCCCACCCTCGGCCAGCATGGCGTAGACCCGAGCAAGGGCCCGGGCGGTGAACTGACCGTTCGCCGCCGGAATCACGGCACGCACGGTCTCGGGCGCATTCCAGTCGAACGGCTCGGTGAACGGCATCAGCGCGCTGCGAAACTCACTCAGGTCGCAGCCCAGGCGCCGCATCCCGGATTCGATCCAGCGGCGCAGGGTCGCACGAACCCCCGGTGGCGCCCGCCTGCTCGGCATTGACACGCCATCGTTGTGGATCAGCAGGGCGCGCCGCGAGAGCGCGTCCTCGGGCAGACCAATGAACAGGCCATCGATGTCCAGCGGAGCTGCAAGTTCGTTGGCCAGCAGCTCCTTGAGCGGCCGCTCGCCAATGACCTCGGCAAGGCCGCCGGCCAGCCAGCCATAGGTCAGCGCGTGATAGCCCGGCCCGTCGCCGGGGAGATGCGCCGGCCTCGCCTCTGCCAGCCGCATCTTCATGCCATCCCAGTCGAGCATGTGTCGAGGTGAGCGGGTGAGGTCACCCATGCGGTAGAGACCCGCCTGGTGACTGAGCACATGGCGCAGAGTCATGGTGGCCTTCACGCCCACCGCGAGCTCGGGCCAGAAATCTGCAACCGGCCGGTCGAAGTCGATGCCGCGCTGTTCGAGGAGAATGTGCAGCAGCGTCGACAGCACACCTTTCGTGGTGGAGAAGGACGGCGCCACAGTGTCCTCCAGCCAGGGGTGGCCATCCCGGTCCCGACTGCCGCCCCAGGCATCCACGACGCATTGACCCTTGTGATAGACGCACACAGCGGCACCGCCGGGTCCTCGGCGGGGCAGTTGGCGATCCAAGGCGGAGGCAACGTCCGCCCAGGCAGGATGTACGTAACCACTCAACGCCATCGTCGATCCCTCAAGGCGAGTCGTCAGTCATGCTGCCAGCGGGACGGACCGCCCGCCATCAGTCCTTCACCCCACCGCCGGCACCGATGCGACAGCTCTTGCACGACCTGCTTCGTTGCCCGACCCCGGCCAGCGGCGCGATGCGGGCTGACCCGGAGGTGACGGGCACAGTATGATGGCGCGGGCGCATTGCATCCGGACCAAGGAGCCCGCATGTCGCAAGCTGCTGTCGTGTCATCGCAACCCGTGACCGCCTGCGTTCTGCTGATCGGCAACGAGATCCTCTCGGGCCGCACCCAGGACGTGAATCTCGCCTACATAGCCCGAACGCTCAATGAGCGTGGCATCCAGGTGCGGGAGGCACGGACGATCCCCGACCTCGAAGACGTGATCGTCGAGACGGTGAATGCCGTTCGGAAACAGTTCGACTATGTGTTCACGACCGGTGGGATCGGCCCGACCCACGACGACATCACGGCCGAGTGCATTGCCCGGGCATTCGGCGTGCCGCTGGTCATGCATCCGGACATCGAAGCGCGCATTCGCGGTTACGCCAAACAGCGTGGCCTGGCGCCTGAAGTGATCCAGACCAGCCTGCGCATGGCCCGGGTACCACAGGGCGCGGACCTCATCGACACGGAGATTGGCGCGCCGGGGTTCCGCATCGACAACGTCTATGTCATGGCCGGCATCCCGGCCGTCATGCAGTCCATGATCAGCCTGCTCGCGCCCAAGCTGAGCGGAGCGTTGCCGGTTCGGTCGCGCAGCATCGGGGCTTTTCTCGGCGAGAGCCTGGTAGCCGACCCGCTGCGCGCGATCCAGGATCGCCACCCGCAGCTGGACGTGGGCAGCTATCCCTTTTCCGAATCCGGTCGCTACGGCACCACCCTGGTCATTCGCGGCACCGACGAGCAACAGCTCGACGCCGTGCTCGGGGAAATCCACGCGATGCTCGAGGGCCTGGGGGCCGAGCTGATTCAGCGGGATTGAACACAATTCATCGCGACCCAGGCGCTGCCATCTTTCGCAGCGCCTGCAGCTGTTGTATAAATGCATTCTGCAACCCCTCCCACCCCGGAATCCTGCCTTGAACCGCACCCTGTCCCTGGTCGTGCTTGTCATCGTTATGTTCGCGGGCCTGCAAGGGCATGCCCGCCAGGTCGTCCATGTGTACAACTGGAGCGACTACATCGCGCCCTCCGTTCTCGCCGCATTCACCGCCGAGACCGGTATCCGCGTGGTCTATGATGTCTATGACTCCAACGAGATCCTGGAGGCGAAGCTGCTCACCGGGCGGTCGGGCTACGACGTCGTGTTCCCGACCGCCAGACCGTTCGCAGCCCGTCAGGTGGCCGCCGGCGCCTATCGACCGCTGGATCGCAGCCTGCTGCCGAACCTGGGCAACCTGGACCCGGCCCTGATGGCGGATCTGGCCGACATCGATCCCGACAACCGGCACCTGCTGCCCTACATGTGGGGGACCACCGGGATCGGTTTCGTCGAGGAAGCGGTGCGGGCGCGCCTCGGCGATGACGTCGAACTCGACACCTGGGCGCTGATCTTCGATCCGGAAATCGCCTCGCAGCTGGCAGGCTGTGGCATCGCCGTGCTCGACGCCGCCCTGGACGGCCTCCCGGCGGCTCTGTTCTGGCTCGGCAAGGATCCCTCGGACGCGGCACAGGACGACGTCGAGGCGGCTACCCGCGCGTTTCTCGGCGCCCGTCCGCACCTGCGCTATTTCCATTCCTCCCAGTACATCAATGATCTCGCCAACGGCGACATCTGCGTGGCCATGGGCTACTCCGGCGACGTGATCCAGGCTGCCGCGCGGGCCGAGGAAGCCGGACGCAGTCACACGGTGCGCTACGTGATCCCGCGGGAAGGCGCGCTGATCTGGACCGACGTGATGGCCATCCCCCGCGATGCACCGCATCCGGAGGCAGCACACGCGTTCATCGACTTCCTGTTGCGCCCAGAAGTCATCGCCGAGGTATCCAACTACGTCGCCTACGCGAACGGCAACCGCGAGGCCACAGCGCTGCTCGACGCTTCGATCCGCGACGATCGCGGCATCTATCCGAGTGACGAGGTGCGTGCGAACCTGCGCTCCATGCGCGTGCTGACGCCGGCCGAAATCCGCGAGCGTACCCGGGCGTGGACCCGAATCCGCCGTGGGCGCTGACCCCGCGACTTTCCTGCGCATCGAGGGCATCACGCGACGTTTCGGTCAGGTCGCTGCGGTCGACGCCGTCGACATCGACGTAGCCCGCGGCGAGACCCTGTGCCTGCTCGGTCCCTCCGGCTGCGGCAAGTCCACGCTGCTGCGCACCATCGCTGGTCTCGAGGCACCTGATTCCGGTCGCATTCTGATCGATGGTGAGGACGTCACCGCGCTGCCGCCCCACCGGCGACCGGTGAACATGATGTTCCAGTCCTACGCGCTGTTTCCGCACATGAGCGTGCGCCGCAACATCGCCTTTGGTCTCGAGCGGCAACGCCTGGCCCGTGCGGCCATCGCCGAACGCGTCGACGAAATGCTCGCCCTGGCGAGCCTCGAAGCGCTGGCGGATAGACGCCCGCATCAGCTCTCCGGTGGCCAACGCCAGCGGGTGGCGCTGGCACGGGCGCTGGCACGCCACCCCCGCGTGCTGCTGCTCGACGAGCCCCTGGCGGCCTTGGACCGGCAGCTGCGGGAACGCACGCGAACCGAACTCGCGGCCATTCTGGAACGGGTGGGTGTCACCTGCGTCCTGGTCACCCATGACCAGGAGGAAGCGCTGACGCTGGCTGACCGGATCGCGGTCATGCGCCAGGGGCGCGTCGCGCAGATCGGGACACCGTCCGAAATCTACGACGAGCCGGCCGATCGCGCCGTCGCTGAACTGTTCGGGACCTTGAACCTGTTCCCTGCCACTGCCCGCAACGGCGGCCTGCATTGCGCCAGCCTCGGGCTGTCGCTGGCGGCAGGCACGGACCACGCCGACGCGGCAACCGTTGCCATCCGCCCGGAACGCCTGCGCATCCTCGCCGGCGACGAGCACTGCGACCACGAAGTGCAAGCCCACGTCGAGCGCAACGAGTTTCTCGGTGCCGCGCGCCTTTTGCTGCTGAGACTCCCTGACGGCGCGACCATGCGCCTGCTCACCGATCCGCGGACCCGCGCTGAACCCGGTAACGACGTGCGCGTCGGCTTCGATGCCCATGCGGTCAGAGTCCTGACCCAGTGAAAACACCTGCCTTCGTCCGGGGCGTTGCCCTGCTTCCGCTCGGCTGGATGAGCGTGTTCCTGCTGCTGCCCGTGGCGATCCTGCTGCGCGTCAGCCTGGCTGAGCCCCGCTTCGAGCAACCGCCCTACACCGACCTGTTCGCCCTCGCGGAGTCGGGACGCTGGGCCTTCGAAGGCACCTTGCAGGCATGGCGCTGGCTGTTAGAAGACCCGACCTACCGCGATGCGCTGCTCGGGTCGCTGACCATGGCCAGCCTCACCACCATGGGCTGTCTGCTGCTGGCGCTGCCCATGGCCTGGGCCATCGCCCGGGCTCCGATGAGTTGGCGCACGCCACTGCTGCTTGCCGTCATCCTGCCTTTCTGGACCAGTTTCCTGATCCGCGTCTACGCCTGGATCGGCTTGCTGAAACCCGAGGGGCTGATCAACGCGGCGCTCATGGCCACCGGTCTGATCGAGCAGCCACTGTTGATCCTGCACAGTAACGCGGCCGTGCTCATCGGTATGACCTACGCGTATCTGCCGTTCATGATCCTGCCGCTGTACGCCACGTTCTCGCGCCTCGACGAGGATCAGCTGCAGGCCGCCGCCGATCTCGGCGCGACGCCGTGGCAGACGTTCTGGCGCATCAGCCTGCCGCTGGCCTGGCCGGGTGCCCTGGCCGGCTGCCTGCTGGTGTTCATTCCGGCCATGGGCGAGTTCGTGGTGCCCGACCTCCTCGGTGGACCGGAAAGCTACATGCTCGGCACTGCACTCTGGAACGAGTTCTTCCGCAATGCGGACTGGCCCACGGCAAGCGCGCTGGCGCTGACCATGCTGGTGGTGCTGCTGGCGCCGCTGGCGCTGCTGCAACGTCTGCAGCGGCGGGACGAGGTGGTGTCGTGACGGTACGCGCCCGCGGCCCGGCACGCTTCGGTTTCGTCACGGCGGTCTGCTTCGGCTACGCGTTTCTGTACGTACCCATCGTCCTGCTGGTGCTCTACTCCTTCAACGACTCCCGTCTGGTGACGGTATGGGGCGGCTTCTCGACCCGCTGGTATGTCGCGCTGTTCGAAAACGAGACCCTGCTGCGGGCAGCACTGCGCTCGCTTCAGGTCGCCGTGATCAGCGCCAGCCTCGCCACGGTGGTCGGGCTCGCTGCCGGCCTTGCGCTGGTGCGCCTCTCAGGCATCCGCAGAGCGCTGCTGATGGCCTGTTTCGGCTCTCTGCTGGTCATGCCGGACGTCCTGATCGGCCTGTCCATGCTGCTTTTGTTCGTGAATCTCGATCAGTTGGTCGGCTGGCCTGGACGCGGGCTGACCACGGTGGCGCTGGCACATCTCACCTTCGCCAGTGCGTACGTCGCCGTCGTCGTCCGCGCCCGACTGCTGCAGGCAGATGCGTCCATCGAGGAAGCGGCTCGGGATCTCGGCGCCCGTCCCGGTCAGGCCTTCTGGCTGGTGACCGTACCCCTGATCCGGCCGGCACTGATCTCCGGATGGCTGCTGGCGTTCACGTTGTCCCTGGACGATCTCGTGGTCGCGAGCTTCGTCTCCGGTCCCGGCTCGAGCACCCTGCCCATGGTGATCTACTCCAGTGTCCGGCTCGGCGTCACGCCCGAAGTCAACGCACTGGCGACGCTGCTGATCCTGGCGGTGACGCTGGGCATCATCAGCGCAGGGCTGATCAATCGTTGGGTGCGACGTTCCGAGGGATGACGGACCCGTCCGCGATGCCGCCCTTGGCATCGAATCGAAGACGGGCGGATGCACTGACCTTACTGGCAGAGCGGATCCTGGCCCCGGTGCAGGAAGCAGATGAGTCTCTGAACAGGGCTGATCGTTCTCTGATCACGGTGCACGTTTGCGCGGGAGCGCCCGCGGAAGCGTTACCTGAACATGGAACAGGGGCGCAACCGGCGCCCTGCGAACGATGTTGCCCATGGCGCTCCTGTTCGCCCTCGGCGGCGCGCAGGCGCAACCTCGCGCTCTCCAGCTCGTCCTGTGACAAGGTGGCAGGATGGTCACGCGGGTAATTTTCGGATTCGTACTTCTCTGGACACGGATCCTCAGTCATTACTTCTGGAGCGCCAACAAGCTACGTCCGACTCTTGGGGGGATCGAGTTCGACGCATCTGAAGCCATGTCCTATCGCTTCGGGCTGTTGCCAGTGGACAGTTACAGCGTAGCGTTCAAGTTCGATCGCTATTCGCAAGCGGACCGATCGGTCCTAGAAAGTCGTTCGGCGCTGGTAAATCAGCTTCGGGCAGAGCCCATCGACGTAGAGATTACCATTACAGGTGCGCTCGGGCGTCGCATCCTGGATTGGACTGAGCGCGATGTTCTAGCGTGGAAGGACAGGACGGGGAGAACATGGAACCTGAACCAAAGAGGCGACGATCCAATGGTCAGGCTCTATGGCCCGGCAAGGTTCATCGCCGTACCGTTCGAGCGCTATACCGTTAGTGCAAGGATTGGTGGTCGAAACGCATTTCTTTCGGAGCGCAAGATCATCCTGGAGTTCATGGCCAAGAGAGACGATGGCTATCACGGTCTCGGCCACGTCATCCTTTTGGGGCTGAGTGGATTGCTCTTCGCATTGATCGCCATCGCCTGGATTTTTGTCCAACTCACGGCCGTCGCTCAGAGGTGGCGGTGAAGGACTTGGCTCGATCTGCCCGCGCTTCAACACCACGTCGACCCGCTGACAAAGCACTCAGCAAAAGGCGATCGGATGGATAGTCTCCCAGGCTCCGTCCGAACAGTATGGCCACAGAAATCGTGCACCCCTAAAGCGCCAGCCGCCGTCCGAAGCATACCTCATCGCCCCTTATTTTTCCTGTTAGTGTTGACAAAGAACGCACGCTTGTATACTGTATGTATATCCACTCCTTGAGTGTGCAGCCATGGATCAGGCGCTTGCCGACACCTTCGAATCTCTCTCCGAAGCCATTGTGGCCCTCTGCGGCCACATCCACGGCGCGGAGTTTCGCCTCATCGAACTCATCCGCCGCCTGGAGGCGTTGAAGCCCTGGAATCGTGAACGGCCGGACTGTGCCCATTGGCTGAACGCGAACTGCGGCATGGATCTGGTCACCGCCAGGGAGAAGGTCCGGATTGCCCATGCGCTGGATGACCTGCCACAGATCACGGCGGCGTTCCGGGACGGGGAGTTGAGCTACTCCAAGGTCCGGGCCATCACCCGCATCGCCACCTGGGATACGGAAGACGAACTGATCGAGTTGGCGCAAGCCACCACCGCCGAGCACGTGGCGAAGCTGGTGCGGGCCCGGCGGCAGGCCGACCATCTGTCTGCGCCGGGGGCGGCCTTGAACGCCTGGACCCATCGCCATCTCGACTATCACGTGGCCACCGACGGTTCAGTGGTGTTCGAGGGTCGGCTGCCGGCGGAGATGGGAGCGATGCTGCTGAAGGCGTTGGAGCGCGCCTCGGAGTGGCTGCGTTCCGAGGATCAGGCGGAGCCCTGGCGGGCCTTCTGCGATCGGGTTCCCGATGAAGCGGTTCCGGAGAAGCAGCAGGCGCCCATGC
>SKUB01000338.1 GCA_007122315.1 Pseudomonadales bacterium
GAAGGGCGCGGGCCGGAAATCGCAGCGCTGTTGCCGGGCATGCTCGGCGAGTCTGCAGGATCGAAGCGGCAGTCCCTGCAGGAGGTGGCACGCGAGAGCGGCCTTGCGCCAGAGGAAATCGAGGCGCTTTGCGCCCGGGGTCTAATCGATCTGGTCGTGGAGGATGGTGACAGCGGGCTCATGCTGGATGCACGTGATACCGCGATCTGCTGCATCTGGGGTCGCGTCCGCGCCGCCGGCTACCTCGATGCAGACGGCTTTGATCTGGACCATCTGCAGCGCTATCAGGATCTCGCCACCTGGATTGCGGGGCTGGAGGTGGATCAGTTCCTGCGCGGACCCGCGCGCCGCAGCAGCGATGTGGATGCGGCCCGCATGGGTGCCGAGGGTCTCCTGCTGGCGAACGAACTCATTGGAGCGTTGCACGTGCGGGCGGCACTGCGGGCCCTCGCCGAGCAGGGCCCAACTAGAGACAGCGTTGGCTGATCTCGAACACCGGCGTGTCGTCGTCACCACCGTCTGCCGTCAACAGCACGAACACCGCCCCGTCGGCGTCACCGTCCTCATCGTCACCCTCGGCGCCGATGACGATCTCTGGGTCGCCGTCTGTGGCTGCGACGGCGTCGGTGGCATCGTCATCCGCATCCGGCATGGGCGTCTGCATGGCTTCTTCGAGCGCAGGCGGCATGGACTCCAGCCCCTCCGGAAGCTCATCGAAGGATCGGACCACGGCGAAGTCGAAGTCCGCACCCTCGCCGAGGTCGATGGAGCCGGCGTTGTTCTCAGCGAAGATCGCGCCCTCGTTCACACCGAGGATCAGGTTGTCCCCCTCGCCGAGATCATCGATCACGGCGGACCAGTCCGTGCCGCGCACGCCGACGACGGCATACGGCGTCTGCACCCGGTAGCGGGCCGGATTCCGTTCCGCGATGTCGCCGGTGATGGTCCGGAAGCCGCCGCGGTTGAGGCTCATGCTGACCTGCGCTTCGCTCGGTGCGGCCGTTTCGGAGAAGGCATAGTCGTCCACCGAAATCTCGGAATCCGGGCGCATCGCCAGGCGGGTGCCGTCGGTGAAGCGGATCTGCAGCCGATCGCTCGGACCTGTGCGCAGGGTGTCGCCCTGTCGCACTGCAGTGCCGCGCTGCAGGGCCTGTTCACTGCCGTCCATGCCGATGGCCACCGGCGTGCCGATGGTGAGCAGGACGCGTCCTGCGATCTCTTCCTCGGCCCGGGCGCCGTTGGCGAGCAGCAGCAGGGCGATGGCCAGCAGCGCCCAGGTGGCGATGATCCGTGGTGCGAACGTCGGGTTGGATGCGTTCATGGCGTCAGAGCACCGCGGTCAGGTTGAAGTGGACCCGGTGGTCGCCGCTCTCGACGCGGCCGACACCATCGAGGACGTAGCCCCAGTCCAGATTGACGCGCAGCCAGCGGGCAGGCTGCCAGCGCATGCCGACGCCGATGCTTGCGAGCGACGGTTCGTCGTCCTCGCCGATTAGCACCTGATCGCGCCAGCCGCGGGCGACGTCGACGAAACCAAGCAGCTGCAGCGTCGCGCTCGGTGGTGGAATCCACAACTCCACGGTGCCGGCAACGCCATCGTCGGCGGACGCTGCCCGCGGCAGGAAGCCGCGTACGGAATCCGAACCACCGAGGCCGAACTGCTCGCCGGCGATCAGCGGCTCGCCCGCGTACTGTCCCGACACGCGCGCGCGCAGCAGCCAGCCCGCACCGACCCGCAGGTCCATGAACACGCCGGCCTGCCATGCGTCCCAGTTCGGCTCGGCGCCCGCACGCGCGGCCGTGTACGCCTCAGCCGAGTTGTTGCTGCCGGAGTTGAGGTTCCGGAGCCAGGCCACATGGAAGCCGAAGTTGCTGGTGTCGCGCAGCCACTCTCCGTCGTAACGCAGGGACACCGGACGCGAGCGGACGTCGGCGCCGATCTGCTGGCCGAGGAAGTTCACATCGTTGTCGAACTGCTTGTCGAATACCGAGACTCCGATGCGGTGCGAATAGCGGCCCTGGTTGAGAAACGTGTGCTCGACGACGGCACCGACGACCGTTCCCTGGCCGGTGACGTCGAAGAAATCGGCGACGATGCCTGAGTCCACGTCCGAATAGCTCCCGATCAGGGTCAGATCGGTGGCGATGGTGTTGAACGGAATTTTCCAGGTGAGCCCGTACTGGGCGACGTCAGACCAGTTTCCGGGCGCGGTGGTGTAGCTGGCGGTGAGCACCTGATCGAGCCCGAACAAATTGCTGTACTGATAGCCCGCCGTCAGCCGTTCCTTGCCGCTGTCCCGGGAGCCGCGGTTGTTCAAGGACAGGAACAGCGTGTGCGGGCTTTCGTCGCGTACGGTCACCAGCGCATCCACCGCGTCCGGCGTTTCACTGCGGCGCATGGTCAGCGCGAGGCGCTTGGACGGATGGCGGTTGGCGCGCTGCAGATCGCGGCTGACGCGCCGACTGTCCGGCGTCACGCCGCTGGCCAGGGACGGAACCATCGCGAGCACGTTATCTGGGGCGAAGTGCGTGTTGCCCTCGATGTTGATGTCCCCGACCACGAACTGCAGCACGCGAAGCTCGAATTCGCGGCGGCCCCGCTGCGGTGGAATCACCACCCGGTGGAAGCTGTAGCCGCGGGCGCGGATGGCCTGTTCCAGTGCATCCGAGGCGTTCTGCAGACCGAGCAGACCGGCCTGCTCGCCGAGATAGGGTGCCAGCAACGCTTCGGTCTCCGCTTCAGACAGCGGATTGTCGCCGGTGACGATGAGGCGGTCGACGGTGAAGTAGACGACGTCACCTTTGCCGGCGTCCTGCGCCAGCAGGAACGGAGCTGGCAGCAGCAGGGCGACCAGCGCGAGGTGACGGAAGCTCGCAGGCAGGAATCGGCTCATCTCACATGCTCCTGCAGCCGACGCCCTGGCCGGTACTGTCACCGGTGGCATCGGGACGGTCGAGACGTTCGGCGCACTCATCCTGCACCTGCTGCTGCTCGTTACTGAGTGTCACGGTGGTGTTCGTGGTCTCGATTTGCTCCTGGGTCGTGCCACGGCTGCGCGCGACGGCATCGGCGATCAATTCGGCTTCCGCTTGATTCCGCGGAATCGGCGGATCGTCCGGGTCGATGTTCGCCGTGCCGTCCGGATTCAGCGCGAGGCCTGCTTGCGCGGTCAGGCCGTTGGGACCGAACACCGGCGTGAACTGCACGCCGTCACTTGGCTGCACGATGCGGGCGAAGCCGCCCGTTGCGCTGGCGTAGGTGATGGGCTGAAAGCTGGTGCCGAAGGCGCCAGAGAAGCCATCCAGCGCGATCAGCTCCAACGTACCGTCGAAGCTGGCGCTGCCGGTAATGGTCAGCAGGTCGAAGTCCACGCCGGGCTGTGAAGCATCGCCATCGACTTCGAGGATCAGAGTACCGAGGTCGGTTTGCGTGAAGTTGCCGTCGATGGTGAGTGCGCCGGGCGAGGTGCCTGGGCTCAGCACGCCTGCGTTGTTCAGGTTGCCAGTGACCGTACCGATACCGCCGAAGCTGCCGGTCACGTTGGTCGTCGTCGCCGCGACGCTGCCGCCGAGCAGGGAAAAGTCACCGCCGACGTTGAAAGTGCCAGGCGTGCTGATACTGCCTTCGGGCTGAGTCAACGTGACGCCGGCGGCCAGTTCCAGGTTCGGTGCCTGCAACGTGCCCGAGTTCTGCGTCGTGGTGCCGAAGACCAGGTCGGATGCGCCGGTCACAGTTCCGGTGTTCCGGAAGGTGCCATTGCTGCCGCCTTCAACGATGAAAGGCGCGCCGCCTTCCGATCCGAAGCTGAAGCCACCGCTGTTCTCGAACACGGCGCCATCGATGATCTGCAGGCGGCCACGCTCGAGGAGGGCGTCGGGGATGGCTGTGCTGAAGGTGCGGCCGGAGAGGGTCAACAGGGGAACGGTCGTACCCTCTGGCCGTGTCGCACCGAGACCGAACTGGCTGATCTCTGCCGTTTCGGCGATGACGAAAAGGCCGCTGCCGCCGATGGTCCCGCCTTCCCAGATGAACAGGTTGGCGACCGAGATGTTGCCGGAGCCCCCGAGTGTCGGCGTCAGGTCATCCTCCGGGTTCTGGTCGATGAGCGAGAACTGGCTCAGGTCGGCGTCACTGTTGATGATCAGGCGTCCCGGCGCGTCTGCGTTGCCGGCGGTCACGAACATCCCCTCGAGATCGATGGCCCCGTTGATGGTCGTGGTGCCGAATTCCACGCCGAAGCTCCCGCCCTCGAGCAGACTGCTGGCGCTGAGGGTGTGAGTGCCGCCAAAGCGCAGACGACCGGAGTTGAGGCCTCCCTCGGTGGGCCCGACCATCAGGAAGTTGCCGGAGTGGGTGCCGCCACCCTGCAGGCGCAGGATGCCGGAATTCACCGTCAGGCTGCCGGAATTGTCGAAGCGATTCGCGATGACCGCGCTGCTCCCAGATGCCGTTGCCTCGAAGCTGCCGGAGTTGAGCACGACGCCGGTGCCGCTGATCACGTTCAGGAACATCCCGGGGGAGAGTTCGAGGCGCATGCGGCCCTGGTTGTCGAGGACGGCGTTGCCGTTCAGGGCCAGTTGCACGTCGAGGAGCTCGATGCCGATGTCCGAGCGGTTGCGCAACGTCCGATCCTGCATGACCAGCACTGCGCCCGGGTTGGAGTTCAGGCTGCCGCCGGGGGCAAGGTCGAGTAGGCCGGTGCCAGAGATGAGGCCGCCCAACCAGGCAAATGTGCCCCCGACAGTAACGTTGCCGGTACCGGTGAGCACGCCGTCGTTTTCCAGAATCAGACTGCTGGTGACGTCAGCTGTGCCGGGGCCGGTGAAGGTTCCGGACTCGATCACGAGCACGCCTGTCGTCAGGTTGCCGCCGATGCTGACCTGACTGCCCTGTACGCCGAGGCTGCCCAGGCTGCTCGTGCCATTGAGGCTGAGCGTGCCGGGGCCGCTCAGGCTGATAGCGCTGGCGTTCAGTGTCGATGAGGCGTCGAAAACGGTGTTGCCCTGCCGAGTCAGGGACAGTACGTCGAGCATGGCGTTGCCGGTGACCGTCAGCGTGCCGGGACCCTGGACGTCGCTGCTGGAGTCCATGGTGAGGTCGCCGGTGCTGGCGGCGAACAGGAAGGTGGCGACGCTGTTGTTCAGGATCGACGTAGCAGCCGCCGCGTACGTGCCGTTGAAGGTGATGTCGCTGAAGTCCCGGATGATCACGTTGCCGGCCGTGAAAGGGCCATCGATGATCATCGTCGCGTCCGTGAAGACCTGATCGCCGAGGTTCTCGAACGAACCGAGCAGCTGGTGCTCCCCGATGAACACGATGTCCGCCGGGGGCAGCACGAAAAAGTCGCCGAAGTGGGTGCCGTCGCGCTCCAGGGAGATGGTGCCGCTCAAGGCCGTCATGGTGCCGTTGTTGTCGAAGCGGGTCTGAAAGCGCGTCGTACCGGTCGTGGTGTCCTTGGTGATCGAGCCCGTATTGTCGATGTAGCCCGATTCATCCGGACTCGTGATGTTGCTGTTTGTACGAACGAAGAAATCACCAGCCGCTTCGATGACGGCTTCGTCGACAAGACGGATCTCGCCGCCGGACCAGACAGTGTTTGTTTCGGCGCCGAGCTGGATCAGGCCGAAGTTGAGGATCTTCAGCCCCTCGGTGGAGAACAGGGCCTGCCCGCCGGATTCGAGGGTGAGCGTGCTGCCATCGACGGTGCCGGATCTCCAGTTGAAGCTGTTGCCGACATGCATGGCGCCGGGACCCACGACTCTCCCGCCGTTCAGGAAGAGATTGTCGACGAAGACGGGACCATCGATGGCAGCAAGGGTCGCGTTCGGATCGACCCCCAATGTTCCAGGACCTGAGAAGGAAACGCCCGATTCCGCAACATGAACGCCAAACTCGAGCTGCAGCGTGCTGCCTTCACTGATGCTCCAGCTACCTCCTTCGCTGAAAGTCATCGAGTCACGCAGCAACCGGGTCACTTCGTTGTCGATCTGGATGTCGCCGAAATTATTGATGAAAACGCCGCTGAGCAGGTCTCCCGCGTCCGGGGCGACCAGGAGCTGGCCATGGTTATCGAATCGGCCGCCGTCGCCGATGCCCTGAAAGAGAAACCCCGACCCACCCGTCAGGAACGCGTTGAACTCACCAAAGTTCTCGATCAGGGCGCTGTTATTGAAATCGATGTTGCCGCCGAACCAGTTGACCTGGCCGAGGTTCGTCAGGCGCCAGTCGTTCAGACCCACGACGATGCCGGAAATGTCGAGCGTGGCTTCCTGGCCGATTTCGAGGCTGCCCGTGACCCCCTCTCCACCCAGAGTGCCGGCGCTCCAGTTCATGTTGTTGGCCACCAGGAGTTCACCGTTCCCGGAAATGGTGCCGCCGGAGAAGCGCAGATTCTCGAGTGCGACGGTTTCCGCTGTGACCAGGACGAAGCCTCCGCTGACTTCGACGAAGCCGTTGCCGGCGAAGTTGAGGCCGTCCTGCCAAGCGTGGTTATCGGTACCGGCGAACTCCACGCTTCCGCTGTCGATCAGGTAGCTCCCGCCATGAGCACCGCCACCGGAAAAGCGTAATGCGACATTGTCGACGTTGACGATGCCGTCAATGCTGCTGTTGATCTGCATCTCGATGGGCAGGGTGTCGCCGGCGCTCGCGAACTCTAGTGTGCCAAGGACAGTGTTGATGAGCGATGGGGAGCCGAAGGACGGCAGGATCGACCGTGGCCCATCGGCCTGCAAGGTACTGAGCGTGCCGTTGTTCAAGAGTTCCGCCGTGCCGCCCATCACGATGTCGCCGGCGAGCCAATTGATCGTGCCTTCGTTGTCGAGTCGCGCGCCCCCGGACAAGAACTTGTCGTTTGCACCAGAGATCTCGAGCGTGGCTCCCTCATCGATGTTCAGCAGGCCGAAGCTGCCGAACGTGTTGACGACACCGCCAGTCCACTCCATGCGGTCTCTGACGAACATCTGACCGTCAACTTCTACCGCGCCGTTGCTCAGCAGCAGACGTTGCGTCTCGGCGCTGACATCGAAACGCACTATCCCACCGTCGATGATCGTCTCGAAGGGCTGATACTGCGGATCCGAAAAGACGCGGTTGACGCCGCCTTCGGTTTCAGTAAAACGGATCGTGCCGGGCCCACTCACCGGACCAGTGATCGTGTGGCTGTTTGCAAAGGTGCCACCAAAACTGATGCGCCCGCCCATGAGCCCCTCGAAGGAGCCCGTGTGGAACCCGCCACGACTGAACAACAAATCGGCGCCGCTGCTCACTGCGAGACCGTTCATATTAGTGGTGACATCGATGGTCGCGACACCGGCACCCGAGTTGTTCAGCGTGGCTCCGGGCGCGATCGCGAGCAGCGGCGCACCGCCAGCGAAGCCGAGGGTCCGGGACGTGGTCAGCTCGATGTCGAAGATGCCAAGGTTAATGATGTTGATGCGAGCGGCGTCGGACATCGTGATGTCACCGTCGAACCAGCCGAGGCTGCCGTCAACGAATAGCGCGGCGCTGCCTTCCATGAACCGCGTTCCCGGTGTCGCGATGAAAGCGTTCGCACCTTCGTTGATGACGACGGTCAGGTTGCTGCCGGTTCCGCCGAGGGTTCCGCTGCGCCAGTCCATGATCGATGAGATGAGCAGCGTGCCATCACTTGCGATCGTGCCATCGAGGTCAAGGATGCCAACGTCGAGGGTGATGCCGTCCAAAAGTAGATCCGAGCCGGACATGAACAGCGTATCGATAGACGATGCAACGCCACTGAGCGTCAGGGTCGATAGGCTTAGATCGACAAAGGGCGCATCGAGAGTGCTTGCGAAATCAAGAGAGCTGTTCTGGGCGATGACGTCGTCCAGGAATAGCGCGTTCCCTCGGACGGTGAGATCGGAGTCGAAGACCAAGGTGGAGAGTTCGACCTGCATACTGCCTTCGACGAAGGCTGAGGAAGCGAGTGTCAGCTCCACTTCGTCGGCGAAGAAGTCGCCGCCGACAGCGAGCATCGATGAAGACATGACAAACGCACCAATGCCGGAGCTCACAGTCAGCGTGCCGTTCACGGTCAGGCTTGCGTCGTTCCGCAACGTCAATTGGTCCAACGATGCGTCGCCGTCGACAATGACGTTGAAGCCGTCGATGTCGGCACCAGCGATGAAAGTACGCAGATTTCCCCGCAGCGTGACGTCTGAAGAGAATGTGGCGGTGGCGCCCTGGCCGGAATTGATGATGATCAGGCCATCGCCGGAGCCGCCGGTATCGACGTCCGCTCCGAAGTCCACGAAACCCGGGCCGATGATGAAGCCGTATTCGAGCGACGCGGGACCGGTGTTGATGATCGGCGCTTCGACGAAGATGTTGTCGTCCGGGCCGGTATCGACGAAGAAATTGAGAACGAGTCCGGATTCCGTGGCATTGAAAGTGAGGGGAGCCAGGATGCGGATGCTGCCGGCCGTCTCGAAGGCCGTCTGGACCCAAACGGACGTGCCTGAATTTATGGCGTTCTCGATCAAGGTGTTCTGAATGGTGGGCGCTTGTGCTTCGGGGTCGGCGGAGAAGATGATAAGAGAATCAAAATCCTGTTCGTTCACCTCGACGAGGCCGTTTGCGTCGATCACCAGCAGATCAGGATCGATGAGCCACTGACCCGGCGCGCCATTGCTGGCGCCGGCATCCGGGGTGCGGGTCACCTCGATGAAAGCGGCGGAGGTCTCGATGAAGCCGCCGTCGCCGCCGTTCGGGCCGCCGCGAGCGGTCAGCCGGCCGTAGGTGCGGTTCAGGTCATCGGCATAGGCGATGATGGTGCCGCCGTCGCCGCTGTCCGTGGATGACGCGGAGACGCGGGTGTCGGTGCCGATGAACACCGCCTTCGCGTTCGGCTCCGGCCCGAGGCCCGTGACGTTGCCGCCGATGAGGATCTCGCCACCGTCGCCGCTGCCCTCGGCGCTGACGCGTGCCTGACCGAGCAGTCCTACCTTGTCGCCAAGGAGGCGGATGCGGCCGCCGTCGCCGTTGGCGCCCTCGGCGAGAATCTCACCTCCACTGAGAACGGTGCCAGCGCGGCTCTGCACCAGGATGTCACCGCCGCTAGCGCCCGATGCACTGATCGTGCTGCCGGCCTGCAGGTGGATGTCGCCATCCGCGTAGAGAATGACGCTGCCGTCCTCGGCCAGCGCGGCGCCGCTGGCACTGATCGCTCCGGAATGAGTCAGCGTCCCGGCGAAGGCGTGGATCGAGCCCTGGTCCGCGAGCAGCTGGCCGAGGTTGATGATCGCGTCGTCCGGCGCCGTGATCTCGAACTGGATGTCCGGCGCATCGAGGCTGCCGATGCGGATGCTGCGGCCAGCAGCGAGAACCAAAGCGCCGCTTTCGGCATGGATGATGCCGGCGTTCTCGATGTCCGGAGCGATGAAGTAGACGTTGCCGGAACGGGTCGTCAGGTAGCCCTCATTGATGATGCGGCCACTGTCGCCGGCGAAGCGGTAGTTGCCGTCGAGGAAGTCCTGATTCGTGATGTCTAGGGTGGAGGCGACGAAGCCGGCGGTGTCGATGGTGGCGTTCTGGCCGAACACCATGCCGTTGGGGTTGATGAGGAACACGTGGCCGTTGGAGACCAGCTGACCGAAGATCTCGGAGATCTCGCCGCCGGTCACGCGGTTGAGCACTGCACTCTGGGCGGACTGCTGCTGAAAGCGGGTGATCTCGTCCTGGGCGATGGAGAAGGAGGTCCAGTTGATGATGGCGCCGGGACTGTTGTCGATCTGCAGCAGCCCACCGTCCTGCATGAAGGTCGCCGAGCCGTGGACGACGGCTGCGCCGGACGGGTTCGCCATGGCAGGCAGGGCAGGAGCCAGCGCTGCAATGCCGGCGGCGCCGGTGCATAACGCAATACGCAGACTGAGCTGGCGAAGCTTGAAACCTGGTGCCTGAATCATGGCCGTCGTGCCCCCGATCATCCTCGTTGCAAGGACATCTTCTGGCCAGCCACGATCCCGCGGCGGTGCCAGATCCCCGTTCCGATTCTCCGTCAGCGCAGCTCACGCCGACCTCGGTGGCAATCCGGCCCCCCGGGCGGTTTCTCTGAGTCGATGAAGTTACGGAATGCGTATTCACCCCGGACGTGCGTCGAGAGTATCTTCCTTCGCTGCAAACGACGCAATCGTGTTGCGCAGATTTGGGCAGGGTGCCGGCCCATGAATCGATCTGGTAGGTTGGCGGCCATGCCGGCGAGTGAGCGCCGGCCGTCCGCATGAGGGTCGGGATGCCGCTGATCAAGGATCTGCTCGCCAACAACCGCCGCTGGTCCGAAACCCGGGCCGGAGACGATCCCGACTTCTTCCCGCGCCTGTCTCGCCAGCAGGATCCCGACTTTCTCTGGATCGGCTGTGCCGACAGTCGGGTACCGGCTAACGATATTGTCGGTATGGATCCAGGCGAGCTGTTCGTGCACCGCAACGTCGCGAATTTGGTGGTGCCTTCGGATTTGAACTGCCTGGCGGTGGTTCAGTATGCGGTCGAGGTGCTGAACGTGAAGCACATCATCGTCTGTGGCCACTATGGCTGTGGCGGGGTGCGCGCGGCCCTGCAGGACCGTCAGTTCGGTCTCATCGACAATTGGCTGCGACCCATCCGGCAGCTGGTGGAAGTGCATCAGGCCGAACTCGCCGAGCTGCCGGACGAGGATTCCCAGGTGGACCGGCTATGCGAACTCAACGTCCTGGCCCAGGCACGCAGCGTCGCCAGCACTACCATCGTCCAGAACGCCTGGCACCGAGAGCAGCCGCTGGCCGTCCATGCCTGGATCTATGGTCTGGCAGACGGTCTCATTCGTGACCTCGGTCAATCCCTTCGCAGCATCGACGACCTGCCGCAGTCGGAGCGGCTCCGCTCGCCGGATTGATCAGGCGCTGCAGATGTCGGTCTGCGATCAAGGGTTCAACGCATTCGGACCCAGGCGTTGCACCAGCCGTTGGCATTGACCAGTTTGCCGGGGAAGATCGAGCAACCGCCCCAATCCGCTTCATCGGAGCTGTCGGCAGCGTAGAGCGAGCAGTTGTCGCAGCGTTGCCCGTCCTCGTACCGGGGCTGTTGCGAAGCATCCACGTCGTTGGCGTCATGGACGTAGGCGAGTGCCCGCGCGGTTGGGTCGCTCTCTTCGAGCTTCGGCATGGCGGTGCCGGCCGCCGGGCTGCGCTGCGCCGGCGCAGCCGCGGGAGGCTGCTGGGGAGGCGGTGTCGGTTGTGCAGGTGTTTCCTGCGGCTGTGGCGCTGTCGGCGATGAATCGTCGGAGCAGCCGAGCAGGTTGATGACGGGGATCATCGCAACCATGGTACCGGAAGTTTTGAGGAACTGGCGCCGCGACGTGGCACTTCGCTGAAGGTAGGTCATCATGATGCTCCTGAAATCGAGGTCAAATGATATCGTGGCGACACTCAGACTCCTTGCCGCAGCGAACTGTTCGCCTGCACACCGCGTCCCTCAGGCGAGATTACCCGGTTGGTATGTCTTTAGACACCGCTTCTTGGCGACCCTCAGTCTTGCCCTTGTGCTGAGCGTTTCCGCCTGTGCGCCGCCGACGAGCCCGGAGGTCGTCCAGGCGACAGTCACGCTCTACTTTTCCGATGGGCAAGCGCAACACGTGATTCCCGAGCAGCGGACGGTCGACCTCGGCGGCATGTCGCAGCCGGAAGCGGTCATCAGAGCATTGCTCTCGGGTGCTGAGGATCCGTTCCTGCTGCGACCGCTGCCGGAGGCGACGGCACTCAATTCCATCGAGGTCCGGGACGGAATTGCCCTCGTGGATCTCAGCGGAGCCGCCAGGGTAGAGGGCAGTGCGGCTGAATCGATCGCCTTGAGGGCCATTGTCTACACGCTGACAGAGCTCGCAGGGATCGAGCGTGTGCAGCTGCTCATCGAGGGCCGCCTGAACGACTCCATCGGTGGTCATGAAGTACTCGACGCTCCGCTCGCACGGGGCGGCATCCTGACCTGGCCCATTCTGCTCGACCACGACCGGATTGCCTGGCTGCAGCAGGAAGTGGACGCAGGTCGGCAAGCGTGGCGCAGGGATCCGCTGGCGGTTGCGAGGTTCGACGGGCGCATGGCCGGATTCCTGGGGACGGAATCCATGGAGAACATCACAGCTGGCGGCGACGCCACTGTGCGCTATCGCACCGAGTACGGCGGCCAGGGCTACCAGCTTTCGCTGGAGCAGCCGGCGAGGACAGGTGTCGACGGCATCTGGGTCCTGGTGGCGGTGGACGCCGTCGATCCCTGACGCGGCTAGTGCGTCTCACCACACGGGCTGGGCGCGACCTGACTCCGGCAATTCGTTGGGGATCGTCGGGACCAGATACAGCCGCACGAAACCGACCGCTGCTGCCGCGCCCAACCCAATGCGCTTGAGGCGGTTGATAAAACCACCCTCCTTACGGGCGCGCTCGCTCGAGTCATTGATGCGGCGCAGGCGTTCGAGCGCTGCCCGGAACTTCGGGTTGTCGAGATCCAGCGTCATCGGAAAGCACTGCTTGGAGATCTCGCTGGTGATCTCGAAGACCTGGTAGTCGTACTCGGTCGGGTCCATGCCGAACGCGGCGTGCATCTCCGGGCGCTGGTGATCGCGGACGTACATGGTCGCGAAGACTGCGTTCAGGAAGAACTTGATCCAAAGTTTGTTGCGGCCCTCGAGCAGTTTCGGATCCGCGCGCATGATCAGCGCGAACACCTCGCCGTGGCGGAACTCGTCGTTGCACCACTGTTCGAACCATCTGAAGATCGGATGGAAACGCTTCTCCGGATGTTTTTCGAGGTGCCGGAAGATCGTGATGTAGCGCGCGTAGCCGATTTTCTCGGACAGGTAGGTGGCGTAGTAGATGAATTTGGGCTTGAAGAAGGTGTAGGCCTTCTCTTTACGCAATTCGTCGAGATCCACCTCGGCGTTGAAGTCCCGGAGCGCACGATTGATGAAGCCGGCATGCCGCGCCTCGTCCCGGGTCATGTAGCCCATCAGTTCACGGATGTCGGCGTTTTCGACCGTCTTCTTGACGTCTGCGTACAGGACGCAGCCCGAGAATTCCGCAGTCACCGAGCTCACCATGAACTCGATGAACTCTTCCTTCAGGGCCGGTGGCAGATCGAGGTCGAGTTCATCCGCGAAGGCGTCATCGCGCTGGAAGTGGTCGCTGTTGCCGTCGGCCCGGAACTCTTCGAGCATCGCGTCCCACTCTTCGCGGACCGGAGAGATGTCGATGCGGTCCATGGCTTCGAAGTCGGTGGTGTAGAAGCGCGGCGTGAGGACGCGGTTTTCCTTCGCGACTTCAGTTGTGGACCGCTGCGCGCTGGCCGGAATCGTGGCTGCGGTGGTCATTGAGCGTACTCCTGATCGTTGACGGCGCGGGGCATGACGTTGGCCTGCCCGGTGGCACAGAGTTCGAGCGCCTGGGACGTGTAAAAACCGCTGGAGATGCGCCGGGTGCGTGCGCAGCGCCAGCCGGCCAGGTTGTGACGTTCACCGAGCAGCTGCTGCAGGCGCGTCTCGTTCACCGGCACGATGGCCGGCGAGCGGTTGCTGCGGGGAAACAGCTTGCCGATCCGGTGCATGACGGTGAGCGCGGGTGTTGCCGGTGCGAATGTGAACTGAATCGAGCGGCGCGTGCGGGCGGTGAGGCTTTCCACCGCCAGCAGGACGTCTTCGGGGCCGTAATGAATCAGCGAATCCATGGCCACCACGTGGTCGAAGTCGCCGAACTCGGGATCGAGCATGTCGCCGACCCGGAACGTGACCCGCCCCGGCAGCTTGCCGGGCAGTCGTTCCCGGGCGACGTCGATGAGGCTCGCGGAGATGTCGATGGCGACCACGTCAGCGCCGCGACGGGCGGCTTCCACGGCCAGCGCCCCGGTACCGCAGCCGGCGTCGAGCAGACGCAGACCCGTGAGGTCGGCCGGCAGCCAGTCCAGCAGCAGCGCACGCATGCTGTCGCGGCCCGCACGCACCGTCTCGCGAATGCGGCTTACTGGCGCATCGGACGTGAGCCGTGCCCACGTGTCGGCTGCGGTCCGGTCGAAGTAGGTGCGCAGTTCGCTGCGCCGGTCGAGATAGGAGCCGTTCATCAGTCGAATCCCAGCAGGTCGAAGATCTCGCGGTCCTTCATCGGTGTGACGACGGTGGGCTCGATGCCCGCGAGCAGCATCTGGGCCAGGCGCAGGTACTCGGCCTGTGCCACCTGAACCTGGGGATCCTTGTCGTCCATCTCGAACAGCACCGACTTCTTCAGGCGGCTGGTGCGGATGCAGTCGAGATCGGGCATGTGCGCGAGGCGGTTGAGCCCGGCCACCTTGTTGTAGCGGTCGATCTGGTCGGTGTCCTTGCTGCGGTTGGCGATCACGCCGCCCATGCGCACTGCGTAGTTCTTCGACTTCGCGGCGATGGCGGCGACGATGCGGTTCATGGCGAAGATGGAATCGAAGTCGTTGGCCGCCACGATCAGGGCGCGGTCCGCGTGCTGCAGGGGCGAGGCGAAGCCGCCGCAGACCACGTCACCGAGGACATCGAAGATGACGACGTCGGTATCCTCGAGCAGATGGTGTTCCTTGAGCAGCTTCACGGTCTGGCCGACCACGTAACCGCCGCAACCGGTCCCGGCCGGCGGACCGCCCGCCTCGACGCACATGACGCCGTTGTAGCCTTCGTACACGAAGTCCTCGGGCTGCAGCTCCTCCGAGTGGAAATCCACCGACTCGAGGATGTCGATGACCGTCGGCACCAGCCGCTTGGTCAGCGTGAACGTCGAGTCATGCTTGGGGTCGCAGCCGATCTGCAGGACGCGCTTGCCCAGTTTGGTCAGCGCGACGGACAGGTTGCTCGACGTGGTGCTCTTGCCGATGCCGCCCTTGCCGTACACGGCGAACACGGTCGCGGTGTCGATGGCGAGGTTCGGATCCATGATGTGCTGGACGCTCCCCTCGCCGTCCTGGTGGCCGACGATCTCTCGGGTGGGGATGGTTGTGGTGGTCATGCTGCTACCTCCTCGGCAATACCTTCGAGCCGGTCCTCGATATCGGCGCCGGCCTGACGCAATGCCTCCAGTACATCGGGTTCGGGTGTCCAGTAATCGCGTTCGTGCGCTTCCAGCAGGCGGTTCATGAACCGGGCCGAGGCCGTGGGGTTCAGGGCCGCAAGCCGCTCGCGCATGGCCGCGTCGAGCACGAAGGTCTGCGTCAGGCGCTGATACACCCAGGGCGCGACCTTGCCGGTGGTGGCCGACCAGCCCATCGTGTTGGTGACGTGGGCTTCGAGACTGCGGACGCCCTCGTGACCGGCTGCCAGCAGGCTCTCGAACCATTTCGGGTTGAGCATGCGGGTGCGGGTCTCGAGTGCGACCTGTTCCTCCAGGGTGCGCACCTGGTTCTCACCGCGGGTCTGGTCGCCGATGTAGACCGGGACCGAGGTGCCACGGGCGCGCTTCACCGCCCGGCTGATGCCGCCGAGCGTGTCGAAGTAGTGATCTAGGCTGGTGACGCCGAGTTCCACCGACTCCACGTTCTGGTAGGTGAGATCCACGCCGGACAGAAGGCTGCCGAGCAGTTCAGGCTGCCGGACAGGCTTGCCGCTGACGCCGTAGGCGAAGCACTTGCGCCGGGTGTAGGTCTCGGCGAGCTCGTCCTCGTCCTCCCAGGCGCCGCTGTCGATGAGCTGGTTGACGTTGGAACCGTAGGTCCCATCGGCGTTGCTGAACACCCTGAGTGCTGCAGTTTCCAGATCGCAGTCGTGTTCCGCCTGATAGGCCAGCGCGTGCTTGCGGACGAAGTTCATGGCCACCGGCTCGTCGGCACCGGCGGCGAGCAGGGCCGCTTCGGCCAGCATGCGGGTCTGCATCGGCAGCAGGTCGCGGAAGATGCCGGACAGCGTGACCATGACGTCGATGCGCGGCCGGCCGACTTCCTCGAGTGGCAGCAGGCGGGCACCGCAGAGGCGACCGTAGCTGTCGAAGCGGGGCCGCGCACCGAGCAGCGCGAGGGCCTGACCAATGGGCGCACCCTCGCTCTTGATGTTGTCCGTGCCCCAAAGCACCAGTGCTACCGATTCCGGCAGGCCCTGGCCTTCTGACGCGTGGCGCTCGAGCAGCTGCTCGGCCTGCCGCGCGCCGGCTTCAGCTGCGAACAGGCTCGGCATCCGGAACGGATCGAAACCGTGCAGATTCCGTCCCGTCGGCAGGACCTCCGGAGATCGCAGCAGGTCGCCTCCCACTACCGGGCGCACGTAGCGTCCGTCGAGGGCGGCGAGCAGCGCCGGCAGTTCGTGGTCCTCCTGAAGCAGCTCATTGATGCGCTGCAGTTCCGCCGCCAACTTCAGGTTGTCCGCGTTCGCTTCGAATTCACCGTGGGCCAGGATCTGCTTGCCGGTGGCGCCGGCGAGAACGGCTTCGATCATCGCGTCTGGCGGCCGCTGGCCCAGGTGCGCTTCGGCCATGGCGGTGAGTTGTCCGCTGCGCTGGCCCGCGTCGAGGCCCTCGCCGATGGTGTGCAAGCCGTAGGGGACCAGGGTGTCCTCGATCTCGTGCAGGCGTGTGCGCAGGCTCGTGATCTCGGGTTCGAAACCGTCGGCTTCCCAGGCCGGCGTCAGGGCCACCAGATCCAGATCGGCGGCCTGGGCCTGGATCAGTTCTGCGAGCTGGCTGCGTTCTTCCGCCGCGTCTGGTGCCACGATCCGCCAGCGTTCGATGCTGCTGCGGAGATCCGTGAGACCGGTGTAGAGCCCGGCGTGGGCCACCGGCGGCGTCAGATAGCTGATCAGCGTGGCCGCGGAGCGGCGCTTGGCAATGGTGCCTTCAGACGGGTTGTTGCAGGCGTACAGGTAGAAGTTCGGCAACGCGCCGATGAGCCGGTCCGGCCAGCACTCGGCGGACATGGCGGTCTGCTTGCCGGGCATGAATTCGAGCGCGCCATGGGTGCCGAAGTGCAGCACCGCATGGGCGTCGAGATCCTCGCGCAGGTAGCGGTAGAACGCCGAGAACGCGTGGGTGGGGGTGAAGCCGCCCTCGAACAGCAGCCGCATGGGGTCGCCTTCGTAGCCGAACGTGGGCTGCACGCCGACGAAGACATTGCCGAACTCGGCGCCGAGAACGAACAGCGACCGACCGTCGGTGAGGTCACGCCCCGGCGCTGGGCCCCACTGGCCCTCGATCTCCTTGAGCCAGGTCTCACGGCGGACGTGATCGTCCACCGGAATCTGCGTATGCACGTTCGCGGGTGCGCCGAGCCGTCCTGCATTGCCCTCGAGAATCTGCGTGCGCAGCGCATCCACGGACTCGGGGACGTCCACGGTGTAGCCGGCATCGCGCATGGCCACCAGCGTGTTGTACAGGGAGGCGAAGACGGACAGAAATGCGGCGGTGCCGACGGCCCCGGCATTCGGCGGGAAGCCGAACAGCACCATGGCGACCTTACGGTCGGCGGCAGCCGTGCGGCGCAGCCGGACCAGATTGGCCACACGATCCGCGAGGCAGTCGATGCGCTCCGGATGGGGCTGCATGTCCTGGGCGGCGCCGGTGGTGGGCGCATCGGAGCGGCCGCCGAAGATCATCGAGCCGGTGGCGCCGTCGAGTTCCGGGATCGCGACCATCATGGTCGCCTCCACCGGCAGCAGGCCCTGGGCCGAGCCCTGCCATTGCTCCAGGGTCTGAAATTCGATGGCTTGCGCTGCGATGCAGGGAACGTCGAGTTCGGCCAGCATCGCCTCGGCGGCACTGGCGTCGTTGTAGGCCGGGCCACCCACCAGGGAGAAACCGGTCAGCGAGATCACCGCATCCACCTGCGGTACGCCCTGCTCGAGGAAGTACGCTTCCACCGCAGGGCGTGCATCGAGGCCACTGGCGAAAGCCGGAATGACCGCTAGGCCGCGTGCCTCGAGCGCTGCGATGACACCGTCGTAGTGGGCCGAGTTGCCGGCCAGCAGGTAGGAGCGCATGACCAGGAGGCCCACCGTGCCTTTTTGTGCACCCTCAGGCCGGGGCAAGCGGGCGCGATCGGCGCCGATGCGACCCTTCATGCGCGGGTGGTACAGGCCGACGTCGGGATACTCCAGCGGCGCATCGGCCGGTACCTTGCCGCGCAGGCCGCGGCGGGGACCGTCCGCGTAGCGGTCCACCAGATGGCGGACCAGATGCTCGATGTTGTGCTCGGAGCCGGACAGCCAGTACTGCAGGGTCAGGAAGTAGGCGCGCACGTCCTGGGCGGTGCCGGGAATGAAGCGCAGGATCTTCGGCAGCCGGCGCAACATGGCCATCTGTTTGGCGCCGGAGCTGGCGTTCTTCGGTTCATTGCCGTTCTTGCTGCCGCCGCGCAGACGCTTGAGCAGCGCCATGGGGCCGCTCTGCTTGCCGTCCATCGCGAACTTGCCGATGCGCGTCAGACGGATGATTTCCGCCGCCGACATGCAGCACACCATGGCGTCGCAGTCGTTCCTGCGGCGCTCCAGCGCCGGCAGCACCTGACGGATGTGGTCCTCGAGGAACATCATGGTGACGATGATGATGTCGCCGCGATCGATATCGGCGATGCAGCGCTCCAGCGCGCGCGGGTTCTCGCCCCACTCGGAGGCGCCGTGCAGGGTCAGATGCAGGCCGGGGACGTCGCGGGCGAGCGTGCTGCGCGCGCGTTCCACAGCACCGGCAAGGTGGCTGTCGAGCGTGATGATGACGACCCGTGCGGTGACGGGCGTGCTGACGTCGGCGTCAGCGACCAAAGTGGGCTTTGGCATCGTACAACGTCTCCAGCGTGATGCGATCCAAGGCGCGATCGCGGGCGAATGCCTCGGTGTTGCGGCGGGCTTTGCCGCGGACGAAGAACGGGATCTTCTTCAGTTCCCGGTTGGCTTCGTCGGTCCACAGCACCGCATCGGCAAGCGCCGGCTGTGGTTCCGGTGAAACGGGAGTGGCAGCAGGGGCGGCCTCGGCCGTTGCCGGTGCTGCATGGCCGGCGCCCAGGTGGGACGGCGCGGCGTCGTCGTTGAATTCGAAGTCTTCGCGGAACATCCCGAGCAGATGCTCCTCGAGGCCCATCATCAGCGGGTGCACCCAGGTGTCGAACAGCACGTTCGCGCCCTCGAACCCCATCTGCGGCGAGTAGCGCGCGGGGAAATCGTGGACGTGCACCGGGGCGGAAATCATGGCGCAGGGAATGCCCAACCGCTTGGCGATGTGGCGTTCCATCTGCGTACCGAGCAGCAGTTCCGGGCGCAGTTCTGCGACCCGCTCTTCCACTTCCAGGTAGTCGTCGCTGATCAGTGCCTCGACTCCGAGGCGTTCGGCGGCACTGCGTACGTCACGGGCGAACTCTCGAGCGTAGGTGCCAAGGCCGACGACCTCGAAGCCGAATTCCTCGGCCGCCACCCGGGCAGCGGCGACCACGTGGGTGGCGTCGCCGAAGATGAACACGCGCTTGCCGGTGAGGTAGGTGGAGTCCACTGACGTGGAGTACCAGGGCAGCCTGCACGCTGCGCTCGCGAGGAAGGGCTCGGGGTCGATGCCGGCGAGCCCCGCCACTTCGCGGACGAAATCGCGGGTGGCGCCGAAGCCGATGGGAATCGTCTTCGTGGCCGGCTGGCCGAAGCTGCGCTTGAGCCAGGTTGCGGCTTGACCGGCCACTTCGGGGTAGAGGACCACGTTGAAGTCCGCCTCGCCGAGCCGGGTGATGTCTGCTGGCGTGGCGCCGAGCGGTGCGGTGACGTGGACATCGACGCCGAGTTCATCGAGCAGGCGCGTGATTTCCACCACGTCATCACGATGACGAAAGCCGAGTGCAGACGGACCGAGAAGGTTGCATCGCGGTCGCCGACTGGCGTCCCGTGCGGGCCGCTCGGTCCCCGGCGGCGGCGCCTGAGGCCCGGCCAGGGCGCGCACGATCTGATAGAAGGTCTCCGACGCGCCCCAGTTCTCCTTGCGCTGGTAGCTCGGCAGTTCCAGCGGTATCACCGGTATGGGCAGGCCGATGGCGCGGGCGAGACCGCCGGGATCGTCCTGGATCAGCTCGGCGGTGCAGGAGGCACCGACGATCATGGCCTGGGGCTGGAAGCGCTCGTGGGCGTCAATGACGCTGCGGCGGAACAGCTCGGCGGTGTCGCTGCCGAGGTCGCGGGCCTGGAACGTGGTGTAGGTGACCGGCGGGCGCTTGTCGCGCCGCTCGATCATGGTGAACAGGAGGTCGGCATAGGTGTCGCCCTGGGGCGCATGCAGCACGTAATGCAGACCTTCCATGGCGGTGGCGATGCGCATGGCGCCGACGTGGGGTGGTCCTTCGTAGGTCCAGACGGTGAGCTTCATGGGGCTACACCTTCAGCCGGTCACGCCGATTCAGTGGGCGCGCGAACAGTTCGGCGAGGTCGCCGGCCTGCTCGTAGCCCTGAATCGGGGTGAACACGAGTTCGATGGACCACTTGGTCCGAATGCCCTCCGCTTCCAGCGGATTGGCGAGTCCGAGTCCGGCCACCACCAGGTCAGGGCGGGCCTCGCGGCAGCGGTCCAGCTGCCGGTCCACGTCCTGGCCCTCGCTCAGCGCCGTGCCGGTCGGCAGCAGCGCCAGTTCCTCGGCCAGGTGCTGACGGTGCAGGTAGGGGGTGCCCACCTCGACCAGCGTCATGTCGAGCTCCCGGGAGAGGAAGCGCGCCAGCGGCAGCTCCAGCTGGGAGTCCGGGAAGAAGAAGATGCGCTTGCCGGTGAGCGGCGCCCGGTAGTGCTCGAGTGCCTGTTGCGCACGCTTGCGCGGTGCGGCGGTGACCTGCTCGAAAGTCTCTGCGGATACGTTCCAGGCCGTAGCCGCAGCCTGCAGCCAGCCCGTGGTGCCTTCGGCCCCGAGCGGGAAGGGTGCGGCCAGACGCGTGGCACCGCGGCTTTCCAGCTTGCGGGCGGTTTCGGCGAGGAAGGGCTGGGCCAGCAGATAGCGGGTTGCCGGCCCTACCGGCGGCAGCTCGTCGGCGCGGCGCGAGGGGAGAAAGCGCACGTCGTCGATGCCGAGCTGGGTGAACAACCTGATGAACTGGTCCTCGACGACGTCGGCCAGCGCACCTACCACCAGCAGCGACGGCGCAGCCGTTGCGTGCTCCGCCGGTAGTTCCGGCACCAGGGCGGCGAGGCAGGCATCCTCGCCCTCAGTGAACGTAGTTTCGATACCGCTGCCGGAGTAGTTCAGGACCCGGACACCGGGCATGTACTGCGTGGACAGGCGCGCGGCAGCCCGCGACAGGTCCAGCTTGATCACTTCCGAGGGGCACGAACCCACCAGGAACAGCATGCGGATGTCCGGCCGGCGCTCCAGCAGGCGGGACACCACCCGGTCCAGCTCGTCGTTGACGTCGGCCATGCCTGCCAGGTCCCGCTCCTCGATCACGGCCGTGGCGAAGCGGGGTTCGGCGAAGATCATCACGCCGGCCGCGGACTGCATCAGATGGGCGCAGGTGCGGGAGCCGACGATGAGGAAGAAGGCATCCTGGATCTTGCGATGCATCCAGATGATGCCGGTGAGGCCGCAGAACACTTCCCGCTGGCCGCGTTCGCGCAGAACCGGCGCATCGGTGCAGCCCTCGGCGGGCATGGTCTGTACGGGCTGGGAGGCGATGAGAGTCATTGGCTCGCCTCCACCAGTCCACTGTTGGTCATGGTCTGGTCGGCGGCCAGGCGTGCGGCGCGTAGCTTGAGGATGAACTGGATGGCGTTGATGACGTAGGCGGCGTAGGCGGCCAGCGCCAGATACATGAGCGGCTCCGCGGTCAGGTAACCGCCGAACAGGGCGATCAGGTAGGCCGTGTGCAGCGCCAGCACCAGCATGCTGAACACGTCTTCCCAGAAGAAGGCCGGCACGAACAGCCAGTGGCCGAACACCACTTTCTCCCAGATCGAGCCGGTGACCATGATCAGGTAGAGCACCAGCGTCTTGACGACGATGGACACGTGGGCGGCAAACAGGCCCTCGCCGGTGGAGAGGTAGCGCAGAACCAGGGCCAGGCTCACGAGAAAGACCAGGAACTGCAGCGGGGCCAGGATCCCCTGCACCAGCGTCCAGGGCGAGGCGTCGCGTCGGCGCCGTTCTTCCGGCGTGTAGAGCGGTCGAGGGCCTGTCGCCGGTCTGGCGTTCGCCTCATCCCCTGCCCCGGAACCTGTCTGCATGGTTGTCTCGCCACTGAAGTTCTGTCGACGAGATTGGACAAGCTGGAGAGAGTTGTCAACTAAACTTGACGTTCAGGCAACGTGACACTTCGTGGGTCCAGGGTTGCTGGGGCCTGGGCGGCGATTTTGTTCCTGTCCGGGGTGGGCAAACGCCAGGATCCAGCCGTCGGCGAGACAGCCGGGAACGCTTCCATGCATGATCTGTCAGCAGGGTTCTGGCCCGGGGGCCGCACACCACGGAGTCATCATGACGTTGTTCAGTCGGCAGCAACTCGACGCGGCCTCGGCGCTGGTCCACGCCCGCATGCCGCCTTCTCCCCAGCGCCAGTGGCCGCAGCTCAGCAGCGCACTCGGCGCCGAGCTATGGGTGAAGCACGAGAATCACAATCCTACCGGCGCCTTCAAGGTGCGGGGTGGGATCACGTTCATCGACTGGCTGCGCAGGACACATGAAGAGGTCCGCGGTGTCGTCACTGCGACCCGTGGCAATCACGGCCAGAGCCAGGCGCTGGCAGCCACCGGAGCGGGTCTGACGGCGACGATCGTGGTGCCGCGAGGCAACTCACGGGAGAAGAATGCGGCCATGCGGGCCTATGGGGCCGAGGTGATCGAGTACGGCGACGACTTCGATGCTGCCCGCGAGGAGGCGGACCGGCGGGCTGCGGACGACGGCCTGCTGCTGGTGCCGCCCTTCCACCGGGAGCTGGTGCTCGGTGTCGCGACCTATGCCCTGGAGTTGTTCACTGCGGTTGTGGACCTGGACGTGGTGTACGTGCCCATCGGCTGCGGCTCGGGCATCTGCGGCCTGATCACGGTGCGGGACCTGCTCGGGCTCGACACCCGCATCGTCGGCGTCGTGTCCACCGAGGCGCCCACTGCCAAGCTCTCTTTCGAGGCCGGCCGGCTGATCCCCACGGATTCGGCGCACACGTTCGCCGACGGCATGGCGGTACGGGTCCCGGTGGCGGAAGCCTTCGACATCTACTCCCGCGGGGCGGAGCGGGTGGTGGCGGTCAGCGACGACGAGGTCGCGCACGCCATGCGGCTGTACTTCAGCGCCACGCACAACGTGGCCGAGGGCGCCGGTGCCGCGCCGCTGGCGGCCGCGCTGGCCGATCGCGACCGGCTCAAGGGCCGCAAGGTGGGGGTCATCCTCTGCGGTGCCAACGTCGACAGCGACGTCTTCGCCACGGTGCTCTCCGGCCGTACACCGCAACTCCCATAGTGTCCTGAATTGACAAGGAAAACGTCCTTGCTAAAGTAAGGGTATGGCCAAGGTGACCAGCAAATTGCAGCTCACGCTGCCGAAACGGCTTGCCGAACAGTTCGGCATCGTTCCGGGAGATGACGTCGAGTTCGAGGCGGCGGGGGATGTCATTCGGCTGATTCCACCCGGCGCGCGAGCGCGCCGTGCACTCAGCAGGAACGAGCGTCTGCGCCTGTTCGATGAAGACACCGCGCAACAGCGGGAGCGGGAGCGAATGATGCAGCTGCCGCCGGAACCGCCTGCCGCACGGGACTGGTCCCGGGAGGATCTCTACGCGCGTGGCGACGTCCGTGACGGCACCCCAGATGAACCTGATTGACACGAACCTGCTCGTCTATCGCTTCGATCCGCGTGATGCGAGAAAGCAGCAGATCGCCGAGCGTGTGTTGCGCGATGGACAGGCAGCGTCAACGCTGCTGCTGCCTCATCAGGCCATCGTCGAGTTCGTCGCGGCCGTGACGCGGGCACGCCGGGACCTCGGTGGTGCGCCTCTGCTTGCTCGGGACGCGGCGCTGCGTCAGGCGGAACGCCTGCTGGACCAGTTTCCCGTGCTCTGGCCCGACGAGGACGTCCTGCGCACAGCGCTGCGGGGCGCATCGGCGTATGGATTGTCCTGGTTCGACGCGCATATCTGGGCCTACGCCGAGGTGCACGGCTGCGCCGAGATCCTTTCCGAAGACTTCGCACACGGCCGTCACATCGGACGGGTGCGCATCTTTGATCCCTTCCTTGCTGCCAGTGACGCTGTCCATAAGTTGCCGCCCCTCTATGCGGCAGACTCCTGAGCGATCAGGTGCCCAGCCCAGCAGCATAGCCGTCACCGGCCTTGTGGATGTCCAGGCGTCTGCGGCTCTCGGCCAGATTTCCGACCCGGATCGCCAGCACGGCGGCCACCAGGAACGTGAGCGCTTCCGCCAGGAACACGGCGGAGTAGGCTATCAGCGCCGAGTCCAGCAGCCAGCGCAGCAGATCGATGCCGGCCGTGGCCAGCAGCCCGCCGACGCCGAACGCGATGGCCTGAGCTGCGCCGAACAGGCCCATGCGAATGCCTTCCCGCTGTTCGCGGCCCGCATCCACCAGACTCATCATCGAGCCGATGGCGGCCACCGCGAACGTTCCGAGAGCGACGCCGAGCAGGAACACGACCGGGCGCAGCGGGAACGCCTCACCGATGCTGCCGGCCGTTGCCAGGGTGGCCAGCATGACCGCGGCGCCGAGGCAGCCGGCCAGCATCCAGGTCCGCAGCGAGCCGAGTCGCGGCCCCAGCGCGCCCACCAGGATCATGCCCAGCAGCACGCCGCCGTACTGCATGCTGGCCAGCTGGGTGCTCTGCCCCGGCGTCAGTCCGAATACCGCGCCGGCGAAGGGTTCGAGGATCAGGTCCTGGGCGCTGTAGGCGAGCATGGAGACGAACACGAACAGGGTGAACTGCCGCGCCACCGGCTCCTGCCAGACTTCCCGCAGCGCTTCCATGAATGGTGCCGTCGCCACCTCCGCCTCTGCAGCACCGTTGCCTGGCGCTGCAGGCGCGTCGCCCCCGCCCGCAGCGAAGGCCTGCTCCACCCGACCTTCCACCCCCCACACCGCCAGTACGCTGACGACGAAGGCCACCAGCGACACCCCGCTGCTCACCGCCACCAGGCGCGTCAGGGTGAACGGCTCCAGCAGGACACCCGCCGTGGCGGTGGTAATGATGAAGCCGGTGATCATCATCAGCCAGACGATGGTGGCCGCCGCAGGCC
>SKUB01000367.1 GCA_007122315.1 Pseudomonadales bacterium
CGGATCACCATGTCCGACTCGTCGGGATGAATCTGCAGATAACGTTCCAGTGCGATCAGCAGTGGTTGCCGGTGCATCAGACGCGACGGCCTTTGAGCGGCTCCACGTCGAACAACGCAGCCAGCTGTTCGGTCATGGCATCGCCGAGCTGCTCCGCATCGGTGATGGTCACCGCCCGCCGGTAATGGTGGGTGACGTCGTGGCCGATGCCGATGGCGACCAGCTCCACCGGCGATGCATTCTCGATCTGATCGATGGCGTACTTCAGGTGGCGTTCGAGATAGTTGCTCGGATTCACCAGCAAAGTGGAGTTGTCCACCGGCAGCCCGTCGGAGATGACCATCAGCAGCTTGCGCTTTTCGCTGCGGGTGACGATCCGATTGTGCGCCCAGATCAGCGCTTCGCCGTCGATGTTTTCCTTGAGCATGTCCTCGCGCAGCATCAGGCCGAGATTGCGCCGGGCCCGTCGCCAGGGATCGTCTGCCGCCTTGTAGATGATGTGGCGAAGATCGTTCAGACGCCCGGGCTGGCTCGGCTTACCGGCGGCGATCCATTGCTCCCGAGCCTGACCGCCACGCCAGGCGCGGGTGGTGAAGCCGAGCAATTCCACCTTCACCGCACAGCGTTCGAGTGTCCGGCCGAGGATGTCGGCGCACATGGCGGCAATGGTGATGGAGCGACCGCGCATGGACCCGGAACTGTCGATGAGCAACGTCACCACGGTATCGCGGAACTCGGTTTCCCGCTCCTGCTTGTAGGCGAGCGGATTGCTCGGATCGGCAACCACGCCTGCGAGACGGGAGGTATCGAGGATGCCCTCCTCCAGATCGAAGTCCCAGCTTCTGTTCTGCTTCGCCAGCAGGCGCCGCTGCAGCCGATTGGCGAGCCGCGACGTGGCAAGTTGAACCGACTGCAGCTGCTGGTCTAGCAGCGCCCGCAGGCGGTCGAGTTCCGCCGGCTCACACAGGTCCGAAGCCCGGATGACTTCGTCGAAGCGGGTGGTGAAGGCGTGATAGTCCACATCGACCTTGATGCGACCTGAGGTGTCACGGACGTCGCGCGAAGCCTCTTCCGCATCGTCCTGGGTTTCGAGCTCCCCGGCCTCCTGGTCCGCGTCCACTTCCATCAGCGCGGCCTCGCCATCGGCGCTCTCACCGCCGGAGTCGTCATCGTCGAGGGCCACGTCCTGTGGTTCAGGGTCACCGCTGCCTTCGAGCTCCTGCTCTTCGCCCTCAGCGCCTTCGTCACCGTCGAGATCCTCGGGCGGATCCTCCATCTCGGCGGCCAGGCCGAGATCCTTGATCAGGTGCCGGGATACGCGGGCAAACGCCTGCTGGTCTCCCATCAGTTCCACCAAGGCATCGAGGTCGCCGGCGGCGCGCTCTTCCACCCACTCCCGCCAGGGTTCGACCACGGGTCGTGCCGCATCCGGCAGGGGCCGGCCCGTGAGGCGCTCGCGCAGCAGGAGACCCACTGCCAGACCCAGGGGCGCTTCGTTGCGCGTCTGAATGCGATCGAAGGCTGCCCGCTCGCAGTCACTCTCGAGGCTGGCGTCGAGGTTGGCCGCCACGCCAGGCAGGCGGCGGGAGCCGATGCCGGCAATGCGGGCATCCTCGACGGCCTCGAACAGTTCCTGGGCGATTCCGGGAGGTGGACGCAGGCGTTGATGCATGGCGTCGTCGTGATGGGCGAGGCGCAGGGCGAAGGCATCGGCGACACCGCGCACGGCCGAGATTTCCTCCTGCGAGGCGCCGGACTGGGGCAACGGCACCCGGGCCCGATTGCCGCGCAGGCTCGGCGTGCCCTGGCCGAAACTCACCTCGAGGGTATCGTCACCGGACAGGACCCGCATAGTGGCCACCGTGGCGCGCTTGAAGGGCTCCATGGCGACCTCGTCGGACACCGGGCGCGGCGTGCGATCGGATCCGGTATCGCGGGTCATGGCGTCAGGCCGTGGACTGCATCGTGATGCCGCGGGTGGCGTCACCGAGGTCTTCGCCCATGCAGCGCTGATAGTACTCGGCGACGATGGGGCGCTCGGTCTCGTCACACTTGTTCAGGAACGACACCCGGAAAGCGAACGCCAGATCGTTGCCGAAGATGGCCGCATTCTGCGCCCAGGAGATCACGGTCCGCGGCGACATCACGACGGACAGCTCTCCGCCGATGAAGCCTTTGCGGGTCAGGTCGGCCACCGCCACCATGCCGCGAATGAGGCGCCTGCCCTCCTCCGTCTGCCACTCCGGAACCCGGGACAGCACGATGTCCACCTCGGCTTCCTGGTTGAGGTAGTTGAGCGTGGTGACGATGTTCCACCGGTCCATCTGGCCCTGGTTGATCTGCTGCGTGCCGTGATACAGCCCGGTGGTGTCCCCGAGTCCGATGGTGTTGGTGGTCGCGAACAGTCTGAACGCCGGATGCGGCCGGATCACCCGGTTCTGATCCAGCAGGGTCAGCTTGCCCTCCACTTCCAGCACACGCTGGATCACGAACATCACGTCCGGCCGGCCGGCATCGTATTCGTCGAACACCAGCGCGACAGGATGCTGCAACGCCCACGGCAGCATGCCTTCCCGGAACTCCGTGACCTGCTTGCCGTCCTCGAGCACGATCGCGTCCTTGCCGATGAGGTCGATGCGGCTGATGTGGCTGTCCAGGTTGATGCGAATGCACGGCCAGTTCAGGCGTGCGGCCACCTGCTCGATGTGGGTGGACTTGCCGGTGCCGTGATAGCCCTGAACCATGACCCGCCGGTTGTGGGCGAAGCCGGCCAGAATGGCCAGCGTCGTACCGCGATCGAACTGATATGCGGGGTCGACGTCAGGCACGTACTCCGAGCGCTGGCTGAAGGCCGGCACCTTGAGATCGAGATCGATGCCGAAGACATCGCGAACCGCCACCGTGGTATCCGGAACGCTGTCCGCAGAAAGTGCTGTTTCATGAATGGTCATACGGTCCCCAATCGAGGGTATGCGGCCCGGAACTGTAGGTTAAGCGGCGCGTCGTATACGCGCCGGGCTGGTCGATGAGTGCCCCTGGCACAAGCGGGAACGCGGCTCGCCTTGGAAAGCTCTGAGCGATCCTTCCCGGATCCGCCACCGCCCCGCAGTTGCTGAGGAGGCACCCTCTGATACCGCGGGAAACGCCAGGGAACGGATGCGCCGCGTCAACCCGCTATTGAGCCGCAGTCGACCCTGAAACTCAAGCCGGATACCCCACAACCGAGGCCTGCCCTGCTATCATCCGCCCTTTTTCCGGATACGGCCTCAGCATGCCCCGCATTTACCTCGTTCGCCACGGCAAGGCAGCCGCCGGTTGGGACGGACACCCGGACCCCGGCCTCGACCCTCTCGGCCAAACCCAGTCCAGAATCGCCGCCGACTTTCTCGCTCCGCTTGGCCCGCTGGCCATCCGCAGTAGCCCGCTGGCGCGCGCCCGGGAGACCGCCGCGTTCCTGGCCGAAATCTGGAATGTGGAGCCGCTGATCGAGCCACGGGTGGCTGAGATTCCGTCGCCGAGCGAGGATCTGGCCCAGCGCAGCGCATGGCTGAAGACGGCCATGGCCGGCACCTGGGCGGATCTCGAGCCCCGCTACCGGCAGTGGCGTGACACGGTCATCGAGTGTCTGCGCGGGATCGAAGACGACACGGTCATCTTCTCCCACTTCATCGCCATCAACGTGGCGGTGGGCCATGTCGAGGGCGACGACCGCATCGTCTGCTTCCGCCCCGACAACGCCTCCATCACCCAGCTCACGCTGACCGACGGTCAGCTCGCGCTTGCCGAGCTCGGTTCGGAGGCGAACACCGAGGTACGTTGACCACGTCCCCGCAGCGTACCCCCGCGTCGAACCGGCGCGACACCTGGACCACTCGATGACCGCCCAAGCCGCCAGCGGCCCGCCCTCCCATCGCCGCGCCTTCATGGTGCTGTTCGCGTGCATGATCGCCGTGGGCATGGGCCAGACCGTCGTGTTCGCGGTCTTGCCGCCGCTCGGCCGGGAGATCGGTCTCGCGGAGATTCAGGTCGGCGCCATCGTCTCCGCGTCGTCGATCACGTTCTTCCTCGCCAGCCCGATCTGGGGGCGCGTCAGTGACCGCATCGGCCGCAAGCGGGTGCTGCTGATCGGACTCGTCGGCTACACCCTCGGTACCGTCCTGTTCGCCTCGGGCTTTCAAGCCGCTCTCGTCGGTCTGCTCGCCCCCACTGCGGCGTTCATCTTTCTGACCTTCGCCCGCATGGCCCAGGCCACCGTGATGTCCGCCACGCCGCCCGCTGCCAGCGCCTACGTGGCCGACATCACTGATGCCCGCACCCGGACCCGGGGCATGGGCGGCATGGGTGCCGCCAACAACCTCGGCGCCATCATCGGTCCCGCCATCGGCGGACTGCTGGCCACGATATCGCTGCTGCTGCCGCTGTATTTCGCCGCGCTGATGACGCTGCTCGCCGCCGCCACAGTCTGGTGGCTGCTGCCGGAACCCCCGCGTCAGGCCGCCCAGCAGATCAAGCGCGAGCGGCTGCGCTTCACCGATCGTCGCATCCTGCCATTCGTGATCGTCGGCGTGCTCATGTTCGTCGGCATTGCCGTGGCCCAGCAGACCCTGGCGTTCCGCTTCCAGGACCTGCTCGACCTCACCGGCCAGGAGACCGCGAGGATGTTCGGCTTCGCCATGATGACGGCGGCGGCCCTGTCCCTGTTCGCCCAGGGCGTGATCGTGCAGCGCATGGAGCTGTCACCCCTGACCCTGCTGCGGCTGGCGATTCCGCTTCTGATCGCAGCGTTCGTGATGATGACCCTGGCCCAGAGCAGCGCGCTGCTGTTCCTGGGCATGGCGCTGATGGGGCTGGGCATGGGGATGGCGGCGCCGGGTTTCATGGCCGGGGCTTCGCTGGCGGTACGGCAGGACGAACAGGGCGCGGTGGCCGGGGTGACCTCGGCCTGCCCGCCGCTGGGATTCACCATCGGGCCGCTGCTCGGTACGGCCCTGTATCAGATCGATCCTCAGCTGCCGTACCTGGTCACGACCTGCCTCTACATCCCGCTGGCAATCTTCACGTGGCGCGTGAAGCTGAAAGACAATCTCTGAGCCTGGCGAGGTAAGCGAGGCTGAGGTGGGAGCCTACGTCCGCAAAGCGGGCGTCGCGATCTGCGTCACGCTTGAGCCCGGCGGCAGTCAGCGATCGCAAAGCCGGCCTGCGGCCGACTTTCGCTCCCACTGGCACAACGCGAAAATCCGGCGCGGGTTCAGTGGGAGCTGACGTCCGCAAAGCGGGCGTCGCGATCTGCGGCGCGGGTTACTCGAGCCAAGCGCGGGCGCGGACGCCTAAGGGGGTGGTGCGTACGCCCGCGAGCCGCAGGCAGAGCCGATCGAGTTCGTCCCAGGGCTCGATGCCGACTAGGCCCTTCACCGCCTGATCCACCACCGCCAGATCCCGCAGGGCGCCCTCCACCAGCGGCAGCGACAGCCGAGGCAGCACCCGCTGCAGCAGTTTCTGCCGCTTCGGTGCAAGACGCAGCCGACCCATGACCGAGTTCAGGTCCTCGCCGCTTTCCCGCGCCCGCAGCAGGATGCGCAGCTGCCGCAGGCTCCAGGCCAGGGCAGCCACGATGGCGAGCGCATCGATGCCCTCCTGACGCAGAGTGGCCAGCATCCGGTGCGCATGTTCAGCCTCAGCAAGCAGCACCGCATCCGCCAGTTCGAACGCCGTATAACGGGAATCGTCATCCAGCACGGCCTGCAGCGCATCCACGCTCCAGGGCCCGCCGTGATCCGCCAGCGCCAGTCGGGTCACCGCCTGGGCCGCGGCCAGGGGATTGCCTTCCACCCGTGCCGAGAGCAGGGTCAGCGCGTCCGCCTCGATCTGCACGCCCGCCCGGCGCAGGCGCCCGGACAGCCAGCGCGGAAAGGCTTCGAGATCCAGGGGCCAGACCGGCAAGTGGACGCCCACCGCCGCGAGACATTTGTACCACTTGCTGTTCTCGCTGCGACGGTCGATGCGCGGCATGAGGATGAGCAGCAGATCGTCGCCGGGCAGGTTGCTGGTGTAGGCCTCGAAAGCCTTGCTGCCCTGGGTACCCGGCGCACTGCTGGCGCAGCGCAATTCCACCAGGCGGCGGGAAGCGAACAGGGACAGACTGTTGGCGGACTGCAACAGCTCGTTCCAGTCGAAGCCGGATTCCACGTGGAAAACTTCGCGTTCGTCCACCCCACGGTCGCGGGCCGCAGCGCGCACGGCATCGGCGGCTTCCTGCACCAGCAGCGGTTCGTCACCGCTGATGAGATAGACCGGATCCAGGGTGTCCTCGAGTCGGGCCTCGAGATCCTCGGTCCGACGCAGCTTCACGGCTCAGGTCGAGCCTACTGCTGCCACAGCCGTCAGGATGCGCCGGACCAGTTCGCTCTGAATCTCCTGCCGCAGACGTGCTTCCTCCTGGCTGGAGCCGAGCAGACGGTCACCGTCACGCAAATACACCGCATCAGCGATGATGCTGCGCGGTGGAATCAGCACCCGGCCGTCGCGACCGAGCAGCTCGAACTCGGCCCGCCCCACCAGTTCGTACTCCGCCGTACGGGCCCCGGACGTCAGCGTCAGAGGACGCCGCTCCCAGGACTCCTCGAGGATGCGCAGGACGCGCCGGTTCTCCCCCTCTCCCGCGGCGGGCACGCCCCGCAGTTTCAGATCCTGCTCCAGACTCCAGACCAGATCGCTGCTGCCGGCGCGGCTGGCATCCACGATCCGGGTACCCGCCAGATTCGCGTTGTCGATGGAGCCGGCGAGCCGGAAACCGCAACCGACGAGCAGCAGGCTCGCGAGCAGCACGGTGAGCAGAGTAGAGCGTTGGATCATGAGGCTTCCTAAAGGCATCACGTGATTCGGGACTCGATTCAACCGACGACCAGGTTGACGAGCTTGTCGGGCACATGGATCACCTTGCGCACCTGCTTGCCGGCGGTAAAGCGGTCCACGTTGATGTCCGCCAGCGCAGCGGCCACCGCAGCATCCTGATCGCTGCCGGCGGCCAGGTCCAAACGGGCACGCACCTTGCCGTTCACCTGCACCACCAGCTCCACAGTGTCACGGGCCAGGGCGTCCGGGTCCACTTCCGGCCAGCGCGCGTCGATGAGCGGCACGGATTGGCCCAGGGCCTGCCACAGCGCATGACAGACGTGGGGCGCGATCGGCGACAGGATGCGCACCAATGCTTCGAGCGCCTCCTGCCGCACGGCGCGGGCCTGGGGCGAAGTATCCTCGAAACGGCCGATCTCGTTGGCCAGTTCCATGCAACCCGACACCACCGTATTGAAGTTCACCCGCCGGCCATAATCGTCGTCGGCGCGGGTGATGGTCTCGTGCACACGCCGGCGCAGCGTCCGCTGATCCGCATCCAGAACGGCCGCATCCAGCGCGGGCGCAGCACCTCCGGCAACGTGGTCCGCAACCAGTTTCCACAGCCGCTTCAGAAAACGGATCGACCCTTCGACACCCGAGTCGCTCCACTCCACGGTCTGATCCGGCGGCGCGGCGAACATCATGAACGTGCGCACGGCGTCGGCGCCGTATTCTGCCACCAGCTCGTCCGGACTGACGATGTTGCCGGCAGACTTGGACATCTTGCGACCGTCCTTGTTGACCATGCCGAGCAGCAGCAGGCGCGTGAACGGCTCGTCGGAGTCCACCAGCCCCTCGTCCCGCAGCAGCTTGTGGAAGAAGCGCGCGTAGAGCAGATGCAGCACGGCGTGCTCGATTCCACCCACGTAGTGATCCACCGGGGTCCAGGCCTTCGCCCGCTCATCCAGCATGGCCTGATCGTTGTCGGCACACGCGAAGCGGGCGTAATACCAGCTCGACTCCATGAAGGTGTCGAAGGTATCCGTCTCCCGCTCCGCATCTCCACCGCAGGTCGGACAGCTGCAACGCCGCCAGTCGGCGCAGGCATCCGTCTTCAGCGGCGATGCCACGCCCTCGAATGCCACGTCCGTCGGCAGCACCACCGGCAGATCCGCGTCGGGGACCGCCACCGGTCCGCAGGTCGGACAGTGGATCATCGGAATCGGACAGCCCCAGAAGCGCTGTCGCGACACGCCCCAGTCGCGCAGGCGGTAGTTGATCCGCCGCTGGCCGTAACCCTTGGCTTCCAGGGCGCTGGCAATGGCGTCGAATCCCGCGGCGAAGTCGAGGCCGTCGTACTCGCCGGAGTTCACCAGCCGGCCCTTGTCGACGAAAGCCTCCTGCTCCAGGTCGCAGGGCGTCTGTGCGTCCAGCGGCTCGATCACCTGCACGATGGGCAGGCCGTACTTGCGCGCGAATTCCCAGTCCCGCTGATCGTGTCCGGGGACCGACATCACCGCACCGGAGCCGTACTCCATGAGCACGAAGTTCGCGACCCACACCGGCAGCTCGGCGCCGGTGAGCGGGTGGATGGCCACCAGATCCGTCGCGATGCCGAGCTTCTCCATGGTCGCGATGTCCGCTTCCGCCGTGCGCAGATTGCGGCACTTGTCGCGAAACGCTGCCACCTTGGCATCGCGCGCCGCCACCGCCCGCGTCAGCGGATGCTCCGCAGCCAGGGCCACGTAAGTGCAGCCCATGAACGTGTCCGGCCGCGTGGTGTAGACCTTCAGCCGGTCGGCGAG
>SKUB01000283.1 GCA_007122315.1 Pseudomonadales bacterium
CCTGCAGCACCCCGTATCAGCGCCCGCGCCGAGCGCCGCAAGTTTATCACAGCCCTGCGACACGGGTGAATTCCGCACCTGCTTTCGAAGCCGCCCTTACCCGCCCGGCGGAACCGTCACCGAAGACACCCCGAAACGAAGCAGGGCGTCCGCCCCATCGGGGCCGGACGCCCTGCCGTGTCCTCTGTCTGGCCCTGATAGAGCCTGACGATCAGCGCTTGGAGTACTGGGGACGCTTGCGTGCCTTGCGCAGGCCCACTTTCTTACGCTCGACCTCTCGTGAATCCCGGGTCACGAAGCCGGCGCCACGCAGCACCGGGCGCAGACTCGCGTCGTACTCCATCAGTGCCCGACTGATACCGTGACGGATCGCCCCGGCCTGTCCGGAGGGGCCACCACCACGCACGGTGACGCGCACGTCCAGACGCTCCAGCACTTCCACCAGCTCCAGCGGCTGACGGACCACCATGCGGGAGGTCTCGCGACCGAAGTATTCATCCAGAGTCTTGTTGTTCACCAGGATACGGCCCTGACCGGGACGCAGAAAGACCCGTGCGGTGGCGGTCTTGCGGCGACCGGTGCCGTAATCGTAGCCGGCAGTCGCGGCGCGTGCGGTTGTCATGATCTCGATGTCCTCTTAGAGCTCGAGCGGACGCGGCTGTTGCGCCGTGTGCGGATGTTCGGCACCCGCGTAGACCTTGAGCTTGCGGAACACGGCGCGACCAAGGGGATTGCGCGGAATCATGCCGCGCACCGCCGACTCGATCACCCGCTCCGGGTGATTCTCGAGCTGGTCGCGCAGCGTGGTCCCGCGAATGCCACCCGGGTAGCCCGTATGGCGCCAGTAGGTCTTGTCCGTCAGCTTGTTGCCCGTGACCTTCACCTTCTCGGCGTTGATCACGACGATGTAATCGCCCGTATCCACGTGCGGGGTATATTCCGGCTTGTGCTTGCCCCGCAAGCGAACAGCAATTTCCGTGGCCAGCCGACCGAGCGTCTTGTCGGTCGCGTCGACCAGCAGCCAGTCCCGCCGCACGTCGGCCGGCTTGGTGCTCTGCGTCTTCATCCGTGGAAGCCCTTGCAACAGGTGCCCGGCCCCATTCGCGAGGGCAGGCCAAAAAGAGGCGCGAATCTTAGCGGCAAGTTCTGCTCCCGGCAAGCCTGATCTTGCGGAGATCAGGCGCGGTGCAGACGGGCCAGATACTCGCGGGACTGCATCTCCAGCAGCCGGGAGCGGGTGCGCTCGAATTCGAAGCTCAACCGTTGGCCACCATACAGGTCATCAAGGGGAGCTGCCGCCGACATAATCAGTTTCACGCCGCGATCATAGAACTCATCCACCAGACTGATGAAGCGCCGCGCCTTGTCCTCGAGGCGGGAATCGAACCGGGGCACATCACTGACCAGCACCGCATGAAACTCCCGTGCCAGCTCGATGTAGTCGTTCTGGCTGCGCGGACCGCCACACAGGGCCTCGAAGTCGAACCAGACAACGTCGTCCGCCCGCATCCGGGTGGGTATGGGCCGCCCCTCCACCTCCAGCACCTCGCCCTCGGTGGGCGCGACCGGTGCCAGGCTCGCGAAACTTGCCGCCAGGCTTTCGTCGGCCCCCGCGTCCAGCGGCGTGTGGTAGATCTCCGCCCGCTCCAGGGACCGCAGCCGGTAATCGGTACCACCATCCACGTTGAGAATGTCGGTGTGCTGCTCCAGCAGGGCTATGGCGGGCAGGAAGCGACGCCGCTGCAGGCCGTCCTTGTAAAGCTCCGACGGCGGGATGTTGGAGGTGGCCACCAGGGTCACACCGCGGGCGAACAGCGCATCGAGCAGCTCGCCGAGAATCATGGCGTCGGTGATGTCCGAGACGAAGAACTCATCGAAGCACAGCACCTGCGCGTCTGCTGCAAAGCGGTCGGCCACGCCCAGGAGCGGATTGCTTTGCCCCGCGAGCGCCCGTAGATCCTGATGCACCCTGCGCATGAAGCGGTGGAAGTGCATCCTGAGTTTGTTTTCGAACGGCAGACTCTCGAAAAACAGATCCATCAGCCAGGTCTTGCCCCGCCCGACGCCGCCCCACATATATAAGCCGCGCTCTGGTGCCGGCCGCGTCCCGCGCAGGCGGGCGCTCAGCCGACGCAGCAACGGTGGCCGCGCCTGAGCAGCCAGCAGGCGCCGGTACAGATCGTCCAGGGCCGCCACGGCATGCGCCTGCGCGGCGTCCCGCGTCATACCTTGGGATTCGATACTGCGGGCGTAGAGTTCCTGTGGCGACATGGGTGTCCGCTGTGGCGGCGAGCGTGGCTGCGGACTCTAGCGGGATCGAAGCGGAGAGGACAGGGCGAGGAGCCTCTCGCTTCACTACCACCAGGGCGCCACCGGGCCTGCACGTCTGGAGCGGGATCGAAGCCGAGAGGACAGAGCGAGGAGCCTCTCGCTTCACTACCACCAGGGCGCCACCGGGCCTGCACGTCTGGAGCGGGATCGAAGCGGAGAGGACAGGGCGAGGAGCCCTTCGTTTCACCGCAAACGGGGCTTCACCGATCGTTCAGGTGTGGCAGGACTAGAATCCGCTCGTTACAGTGCTGCGCCCCGGGATCGAGAGCCCATTGCCGATGATCGGATTCCTCCTTCGCGCCCTGCCCATCGCTGCCGGCATCGCTGCCGGCATCCTGATCGGCTTGGCGATCAAGCCCTCTCCCGCCGTAGTGGAGCCGCCCCGGGCCGGCTATGCGGACGCCGTGGCGCAGGCCGCGCCTGCCGTGGTGAACATCTACACCACCCGAGTGGTCACCCGGCGCGTGCACCCGCTGTGCGATCTGCCGCGCTTCCAGGAGATGTGCGAGCGCTTTCCCGGCAGCCAGCAGCGCATGCAGGGCAGCCTGGGTTCCGGCGTCATCGTCCGCCCGGATGGGCACATCCTCACCAACAACCACGTCATCGCCGATGCCGACGAGATCCTGGTCGCCTTCGCCGATGGGCGCGAGGCGCCTGCGAGCGTGGTGGGCACAGATCCCGAAACCGACCTCGCCGTCCTGCGTGTCGACCTGGAAGGTCTGACACCCATCGAGCTCGCGCCCTCGCTGGATCTCCGGGTAGGCGACGTGGTCCTGGCCATCGGCAATCCATTCGGCATCGGCCAGACCGTCTCCAGCGGCATCGTCAGCGCCCTCGGCCGTCACGGGATCGTGGCCAATGCGCCCTATGAAGACTTCATTCAGACCGACGCAGCCATCAATCCGGGCAACTCCGGCGGCGCCCTGGTGGACGCCAGCGGTCGGCTGGTCGGGGTGAACAGCATGATCTTCAGCCGTTCCGGCGGGTCCCACGGCATCGGCTTCGCCATCCCGGCCGCGCTGGCACTCGATGTCCTCGACAGCATCCTGGAGCAGGGCCGCGTCATCCGTGGCTGGCTGGGTGTGGAAGTGCGTCCGGTGGAGGACTGGGGGGACGGCAATGGTCTGTTCGTGTCCGGTGTGAGCCCGAACGGGCCCGCCGATCAGGCCGGGCTGCGGGCCGGCGACCTGATCACCGCCATCAATGGCGCCCCCGTGATTTCTCCGCGGGAAGTGGGACAGCGCATCGCCATGCTCTCGCCCGGCTCTCAGGTCGAGGTTCAGGTACTCCGCAACGGTGGCCGCCAGCAGCTGCAAGCCACCGTGGGCCAGCGACCGGTCGTCGAACGCAGTTAGGGGGGCGCTGAGCTGGGGCGAACCCAGCTCAGCGGGTCAGCGGACGCGGTTGGCGTCGAAGCCCGGGATACGCACCTCTGCAGACTCGGCATGGGCCACGAGACCTTCACTGCGCGCCAGCGTCGAAGCGGTCCGCGCCAGGATTTCCGCGCCAGCAGCAGAGCAGCCGATGATGGAGCTGCGCTTCTCGAAGTCGTAGACCCCGAGCGGCGAGGAGAACCGCGCCGTACCGTAAGTCGGCAGCACGTGGCTGGGCCCAGCCACATAATCGCCCAGGGCCTCCGGGGTGTGGTGGCCGAGGAAGATGGCGCCGGCATGCCGCAGTTCCGGCAGCAGCCGCTCCGGGTCGGCGACGGCGAGTTCGAGATGCTCAGGTGCCACCCGGTTCGCAAGCGCCACTGCGGTGGCAAGATCGGCCACCCGGATCAGGGCACCGCGACCTTCCAGGGAAGCCCGGATCACGTCCGCCCGGGGCTGGGTCGGCAGCAGCCGCGTCATGGCCGCATGCACCGCCTCGAGGAGATCGCCGTCGGCGGACACGAGAATGGCCTGGGCCGCCTCGTCATGTTCCGCCTGCGAGAAGAGATCCAGGGCCAGCCATTCCGGATCGGCGCTGCCGTCTGCGATCACCAGAATCTCCGAGGGGCCTGCAATCATGTCGATGCCCACCGGGCCGAATACCATGCGCTTGGCCGCAGCCACGAAAGCGCCGCCCGGGCCGACGATCTTGTCCACCTTCGGCACGGACTCGGTACCGTAAGCCAGCGCTCCGATCGCCTGCGCGCCACCGATGCGCAGGACCCGATCCGCACCCGCAAGCCGGGCCGCCGCCAGCACCAGAGGATTGATCACGTCATCCGGCGTCGGCGCCGTCATGATGATCTCGCCCACGCCTGCGACCCGGGCCGGAACCACCGTCATCAGCACCGAGGACGGATAGCTGGCCTGGCCACCCGGCACGTAGACCCCGACCCGATCCAGCGGCGTCACCTGCTGGCCCAGGAGATTGCCGTCTTCATCCCGGTACTGCCAGGAGGCGCTCTTTTGGCGCTCGTGGAACGCACGGATGCGCGCAGCCGCGTGCTCCAGCGCCTCCCGCTCTGCCGTGGCGAGGCCCGCCACTGCCTCGTCGAGGCGCTGCGGACTCACCTCCAGCTCGGCCAGGGATGTGGCCCGCACTCGATCGAGGCGCACCGTGGCCTCGAGCACTGCCTGGTCGCCGCGGTTGCGGACGTCGTCGAGAATGCCGCGGACGATCCGGTTGACCCCGTCATCCTCGGACACGTCCCAGAACAGCAGACGGTCGAGATCCGCATCGAAGGATGCCGAGGTCGCATCGAGCCGGGCCAGCTGCAAGGGTCGGGTCACGGCGTCGCCTCCACGTGCTGACGGGCAACCACGGCGCGCTCCAGCGCATCGAGGAGCGGCAGGATCAATCCCGCCTGCCGCTTCATGGCTGCCTTGTTGACCACCACCCGTGAACTGATTTCCGCAATCGTTTCCTTCGGCTCCAGACCGTTTGCCGCCAGCGTTCGCCCCGTATCGACGATATCGACGATCTGATCGGCGAGCCCGATCAGCGGCGCCAGTTCCATGGCACCGCCGAGCTGGATCAGATCGACCTGCTGCCCGCGAGCGCTATAGAAGCGGCGGGCCACGTTGACGAATTTGGTGGCCACCCGCAGCCGCGGACCGAGACGCGGCTGCGTCTCGATCGGAGCCGCCGTCATCAATCTGCAGCGGGCGATGCCGAGATCGAGCGGCTCATAGAACCCCCCGCCGCCATGCTCGAGCAGCGTGTCCTTGCCGGTAATGCCAATGGCCGCCGCACCATGTTCAACGCAGGTGGGTACATCGCCGCTGCGCACCACGATCAGACGCACCTCGGGATGACTGGTCGGAAAGATCAGCCGCCGGCTTTCCCTGGGATCCTCGGTGGGCTCGACGCCGGCCGCCGCCAGCAGCGGCAGCACCTCAGACAGAATCCGCCCCTTGTTCAGTGCGATGATCAGACTCATGGCAACCGCCGCACCTGGGCTCCCAGACCAGCGAGCTTTTCCTCGATGCACTCGTAGCCGCGGTCCATGTGGTAGATCCGGTCGATGACGGTCTGGCCCTCTGCCGCCAGCGCAGCAATCACGAGGCTGAATGACGCCCGCAGATCGGTCGCCATGACCGGCGCCGCCTTCAGCCGCTCCACCCCCTCGACGATGGCGACGGAATTACCCTCGAGCACGACCTTCGCGCCCATCCGGTTGATCTCCTGGACGTGCATGAAGCGGTTCTCGAAGATCGTTTCCGTAACGCGACTGCTGCCCTCAGCGACGGCGTTGAGGGCCAGGAACTGAGCCTGCACGTCGGTGGGAAACCCCGGATAAGGTGCGGTCCGGACGCTGACTGCCTTCGCCCGGCGACCTTCCATGTCCAACTCCACCCAGTCCTCGCCCGTGGTGATCACGGCACCCGCCTCGCGCAGCTTGGTCAGCACCGCGTCGAGCAGCGAGGGCTTGGTGGCCACCGCCCGCACCCGCCCGCGCGTGGCCGCACCCGCAATCAGGTACGTGGCCGTCTCGATCCGGTCCGGCATCACCCGATGGTAGGTACTGCCCAGTCGCTCCACGCCCTCGATGGTAATCGTGTCCGTGCCAGCGCCACGAATCACGGCGCCCATCCCCGTCAGGCACTCGGCTAAGTCCACCACTTCCGGTTCACGGGCGGCGTTCTCGAGCACGGTCACGCCGTCGGCGAGGGCCGCAGCCATCATGAGATGCTCGGTTCCAGTGACCGTGACCACATCCAGCAGGATGCGCGCGCCCTTGAGGCGACCGGGACTGCGCGCCTTCACGTAGCCCCCATCCACCTCGATTTCGGCGCCCATGGCTGCGAGGCCCTTCAAATGCAGATCCACCGGACGCGGCCCGATCGCACAGCCGCCGGGCAATGACACCTCGGCCCGACCGTGACGCGAGAGCAGCGGCCCGAGGACCAGGAAGGACGCCCGCATGGTCTTCACCAGTTCGTAAGGTGCCACCACGTCCAGCAGCGTCTCCGGATGCACCTCCACGGCGAGCTTCTCGTCGATCACCACCTCCACGCCGAGGCAACCGAGCATCTCGATCATGGTGGTGATGTCATGCAGGTGCGGGAGATTGGCAATGGTGACCGGGCTGTCGGCAAGCAGCGTCGCCGCCAGAATCGGCAGTGCCGAGTTCTTGGCTCCGGAGATGCGGACCGTCCCGTCGAGACGGGGACCACCATCGATCTGCAGGCGATCCACGATTCAGGCGCTCCGCTCGGCCCATTCGTCAGGCGTGAACGTGCGATAGGACACGGCGTGCAGCCGGCCGTCGAGAATGGCGTCCCGCAGCGGCGCCCCGGCCTTCTGCTCGCGCCGCACCCGGCTGAGCCCGGCAAACGCTTCACCGATCACGGTCACCGAGAACTTGCCGGGAACCGGCTCGTCGACGTGCACTTCACAACCGTCGAGGCCGGCCTCGAGCAGGGTTCTGATCTCGTCCGTGGTCATATCTGTTCCCGGGGAAGCTGCGAGGGCGCGAAGTGTAACGCATCACCACGGGAGGGAGGCAGCTTCGATGCTGACCGTGCGCTTCCTTCGGGCAGCCAGGGCGCCAGACACCGGGAGCAAGACGCCGTCCGCATCCCTGCGCGCCTGAGGCTGGCGCGCAACAGGAAAGCATCGCCGGCAGGGCGCAACTGCGGACAACGCTCCCGAGGGAACGCTGCCCGTGTCAGCGACGGTAGAACCTGATCAGGCGTCGTCGGTGGCGTCTTCGAGTTCCGCGGGCGGAGCCGTGGACCAGCCGTCGATGACCGAATCGATGCTGCCGTCCGCGCTGCGCACGGCACCGGCGAACTGGCTGCGGTAGGTCTGGCCGAGATTGACGCCGTTCACCACGACGTTGCGGACCTGCCAGCCTTTGTCGTCGAGCTTCGCCATAGAATAATGAAGCGGATACGTCCGGCCATTCGCCGCGGTCACCCGCATGCGCACCACCGCCCGGTCACCGCGTACGTGATCTTCACGCAGGGGCAGCACCTCGATTTCCCGCTGATCGAACTCCACCATGGCGCGGGCGTAGCTGCGCACCAGACCACGCCGGAACGTGCGTACGAACGCTTCCCGCTGCTCGGCGCTGGCCTCGCTCCAGTGATTCGCCATCACCGCCCGGGCGATGCCATGGTAGTCGACGAAATTGGCCATGCTTTCGTCCACGGCCCGGAAAAAGGGTTCAGGATCAGAGCGATACTGGCCCTTGTGCTTCTCGATCAGCTCGAGCAGTTCATCGGTCGCGACACGGACCGTATCATCGGGCCCCGCTTCATCGGCCCGGGCCGGGCCCGCAAGCAGCAGCGCCAGCATGAGACCAGCGATAAAGATGACCTTGGAAACATTCACAGATCCGAACTCCCACGTGCGTTGTTCCAAATTCGACCGGAGATCATACCATCGGTTCCCTCCTGACCCGGAACCGGCCTGGCGCCCCTGCGCTGTTGCATTGACCATACTATGTCCATTTAATTGAGCCGCCGCCCGGCTCCTCCCACCCATCCAATCTCGCAGTGGCCCCAATGTCCCAGCAGTCAACCAGCCTGAGAGGAACCACCGCGCGTCCATGGCAGCACGCAGGCTGACATGCTGATTGCGGCTCTCGCCCTGATCGTCGGGTTCGTGACGCTGGTTTGGAGCGCAGACCGGTTCCTCAATGGCGCCGCCGCCAGCGCCCGGCTGCTGGGCATGTCGCCCCTCATGATCGGACTGACCATCGTCTCTCTGGGCACTTCCGCGCCCGAAATCATGGTGGCGGTGGCTGCGGCCTTCAACGGCACCACCATTCTTGCCATCGGCAACGCCATCGGGTCCAACATCGCCAACATCGGCCTGGTGCTCGGTATTGCCGCCCTGATCGCGCCGTTGCCCTTCGCGCGGTCGGTCCTGAGCTCCGAACTGCCGTGGCTGATGGCTGCCACCGTGGCGGCCTTCGTGGTGCTGTTCAACCTGCATCTGGGCCGGTGGGAAGGCGTGGGGCTCCTCGTCATGCTCGGTGTCCTCATGTGGCGCCTGGTGCGCGAACACAAACGCGAACACGCCGCAGGCGGGGATTCCGAAGTCGACCTCGACCTGGAGCCGGAACTCGAAGAGATCGCGGCACTCGAACAGCTCACACATACCCAGGCCATCATCTGGCTGCTGACCGGCCTCGTGGTGCTGCTGCTTGCCGCGCAGCTGCTGGTGTGGGCCGCCACCGAAATGGCCATGCTGCTCGGAGTCAGCGAACTCATCATCGGGCTCACCGTGATTGCCGTAGGCACCAGCCTTCCGGAACTCGCAGCGACGGTCGGATCCGTCATCAAGGGTCATACCGACATCGCCATCGGCAACGTGGTCGGATCGAACATCCTCAACATCCTCGCCGTGATGGCGCTGCCGCCGATCATCGCGCCGGTCACTCTGGACGTGGCGATCATGTGGCGGGATTTCGGCATGATGCTGGCGATGACCCTGTTGCTGCTGCTGTTCGCCTACGGGCTGAACCGACGTCCGGTGATCACCCGTTTCGAGGGTGCCGTCCTGCTGCTCGCCTGGATCGGTTATAACAGCCTGCTGTTCGTCCAGGCCTGAAGGGATACGCCGCTGCATGACTCTCGCACCTGACGTCCACGACCGCTTTGCCCGCATCACGCTCCTGTGTCTGGATGTGGACGGGGTGCTCACCGATGGCCGCCTTTACTTCACCGACGCGGGCATGGAGCTGAAGACGTTCTCCTCCCAGGACGGGCATGCGCTGAAAATGCTGCAGGACAACGGCATCGGGGTGGCCATCATCACCGGACGCAGCAGCCGCCTGGTCACGCGTCGGGCGCGCGAACTCGGCATCCGCCATGTGTTTCAGGGCGCGCGGGACAAGCGCATTGCCTTCGCCGAGCTGCTGGCACGGACCGGCACCAACGCTGACGCAGTCGCGCACATGGGAGACGACATCCCCGACCTGCCGGTTCTGCGGCTGGCCGGGCTGGCGCTCGGCGTCGCCAATCAGAACCCCGTCCTTGCGGAACACGTACACTACGTGACCAAGGCTGCCGGTGGCGCCGGGGCCGTGCGGGAGGTCTGCGAACTGATCCTGCGCTGCCAGGGGCGCTGGGATACCGCGCTGGCGCGTTACCTGTGAACGGCACCAGGGAGAACGGCTCATGCCCCGCACCCACTGGCTGATCCTCGCCATCGGTGTCGCCGTGATGCTGTTCTTCAGCCTCACGCCGGATCAGCGACGACCTGTGACTGAATCCCTGCTGCCCGACGCGGATCCCGGCATGCACGGGCTCGAGCTCGGAGAACCGGATCTGCTGCTCGAGGGCGCCGTGATCACTCAGTTCCGGCTCGACGGCAGCCTGCAATACCGCCTGCACGCCGTCCGCATCGCCCACTTTCCCGGCATGGAGCAGACCGTTCTCACCGAACCGCGGCTGCTGCTCGACCAGGGCGCTGCAGCGCCCTGGGAGCTGTCATCGCTGCGCGGTCGCATCGTCGGCGGCGCGGGTGGAATTCTGGAGACGGGCAGCCGCACCGAGCGCATGGAACGGACGGGCGCAGAGCGGGTCGAACTCGAAGATGATGTTCGAATCCACAGGCAACGGTCCGCCGAGCGTTTCATCGACCTGACCACATCGGCGCTCACCCTGTTCCCTGAGCACGAATACGCGGAAACGAATCGACCTGTTATCATCTCGACCGAAGCGGGCCGCACCACGGCCGCCAGTTTAAGGGCCGATCTTGCCACCGGGCGCATCCTGCTCGCGTCAGCGGGTGAGGATCGGGTCCACACCACCCTTACCCCGGAACGCCTGCCATGAGTTCGATCCTCAAGCACCTGTCCCTGCTCCTCGTAGCTGTACTTGCACTGCCGGTTGCCGCCCTGCCGGAGGACCGGGACCAGCCCATTGAAATTCGGGCCGATCAGGTGGAACTCGACGACGAAACGGGCATCGCGGTGTATGAAGGCTCGGTACAACTGGATCAGGGCAGCCTGCGGGTGCTCGCACACAGATTGACGATCCACACCCGTGACCAGGCCGTCAGCCGCATCGTGGCCGAAGGCATCCCGGAGGGCGAACCGGCCCGCTATCGCCAGATTCCGGAGCGGGACGCGGCGCCGGTGGAGGCACGTGCCCGCACGATCACCTATCTGGCCACGGACGAGCGGGTGGAACTCGAGGGTAACGCCCATCTCAGGCAGCTGGACGACACCTTTGCCGGCGACCGCATCACCTACGACATCCGGGAGCGCCGCATCGCGGCCACCGGTGGCCGCGATGGCCAGCCGGTCACCATGACGATCCAACCGGGACGGGCAGGCGAACGCCGCGGCGAGCGCCGCGCGGAAAGCTCCAACGAAGCGGCCAGCGATGCCGGCACTGAATCCGCAGGCGAATCCGCGAGCGAATCCGCAAGCGAAACCCGGCCCGACTGAGCGGCATGTCGCGGCTCGAGGCCTCCCATCTGCGCAAGTCCTACCGCGGCGTCGCCGTGGTGCAGGACGTCTCGCTGGCAGTAGAGAGCGGGCAGGTCGTCGGCCTGCTCGGTCCCAACGGTGCCGGCAAGACGACGACGTTTTATATGATCGTCGGTCTGGTGAAAGCCGATTCCGGCAACATCACCCTTGACGGCAAGGACCTCACCCGGCTGCCCATGCATGGGCGCGCCCGGCTCGGGATCGGCTATCTGCCCCAGGAAGCGAGCGTCTTCCGCAAGCTCACCGTGGAAGACAACATCCTTGCCATCCTGGAGACCCGCCGGGACATCCGTGCAGCGGAGCGGCAGGAGCTGCTCGAAGGCCTGCTGCGGGAGTTCTCGCTCACCGACGTGCGCGGCAATCGCGGCATGAGCCTGTCCGGCGGTGAACGACGTCGAACCGAGATCGCCCGGGCCCTGGCGACCGAACCGGCGTTCATTCTCTTGGATGAGCCCTTCGCCGGCGTCGACCCCATCTCCATCTCGGAGATCAAGACCATTGTCCGCCACCTCACGGCCCGCGGGATCGGGGTTCTGATCACGGACCACAACGTCCGGGAGACGCTGGACATCTGCGACAGCGCGTCCATCGTTGCCGATGGCTGCATCATCGCCTCCGGCCCCCCGGCCGAGGTCCTGGGCAACGAACAGGTCCGGCGGGTGTACCTCGGCGAAGGCTTCCGGCTCTGAATCCTCTGTGCTTCGGTGTCCCTGGCAGCGTCCCTGGATGACCGCTGATCGGCCCTTCAGCGTGTCCCGTCAAAAATTGACATGCATGGTTCGGGCCGACTGTTCTCCGGGTGACGCCGTCAGTATGATCAAGCTATGAAGCAGTCGCTGCAGCTCAAGGTCGGCCAGAGCCTGACCATGACCCCGCAACTGCAGCAGGCCATCCGCCTGTTGCAGCTTTCCGCACTGGAAATGCAGCAGGAGATCCAGCAGGTCATTGAAAGCAACCCCTTGCTGGAGATGGCCGAGGACGAGTTCGGCGACGACCCGGCGGACGCCAACGGCCTCGATGCAGACGGCGAGGTCGAGTATGCGGCCAAATCCGAAGCCACCGCCGCGGATACCTCTGCCGAGCAGGACAGCGATTGGGAAACGGCGGCGAGCAGCGACGAGTGGCAGGAGACGATTCCGGAGGACCTTCCGGTGGACTCCAGCTGGGACGATGTCTACGGCAACGCCCCTCCGAGCGGGAGCAGCGGTCCCTCTGAAGACTTCGACTTCGACGCCAGGAACTCAGCCGAAGAGACCCTGAAGGATCACCTGCTGTGGCAGCTCAATCTCTGCCACATGAGCGACTTGGACCGGCTCATTGCCGAGAGCCTCATCGATGCGGTCAACCCGGACGGGCTGCTTGCCCAGACCGTCGAGGAGATCCTCGAGAGCCTCGATCCGGAACTCGAGGTCGAACTCGATGAAGTCGTCGCGGTCCTGCACCGGCTGCAAAGCTTCGATCCCACCGGGATCTGCGCCCGGGACCTGCGCGAGTGTCTGCTGCTGCAGCTTAAGGAGCTGCCGGAGGACGTGCCGTGGCGGAACGAGGCGCTGACCATTGTCGATGAGCATCTGGACCTGCTCGGCGGCCGCGACTTCAGCGGCCTGTGCCGCCGCAACAAGCTCGACGAGGAGCAGCTCTCCGCTGTCATCCGTCTCATCCAGACCCTGAACCCGCGCCCCGGAGCCGACCTCGGTCCAAGCAACACGGAGTACGTGGTTCCCGACGTATTCGTCCGCAAGCTCCGCAATCGCTGGACGGTCGAGCTGAACGGCGAGACCATGCCCCGCCTGCGCATCAACGGCACCTACGCCGGCATGATCCGCAGAGCCGATTCCAGCGCCGACAACCAGTTTCTGAAGGACAACCTGCAGGAGGCGCGCTGGTTCCTGAAGAGCCTGCAGAGCCGCAACGAAACCCTGCTGAAGGTCGTGACCAAGATCGTCGAGCACCAGCGGGCCTTTCTGGAGTATGGTCCGGAAGCGATGAAGCCTCTCGTGCTTCACGACATTGCAGATGCCATCGGCATGCATGAGTCGACCATTTCCCGGGTCACCACCCGCAAGTACATGCACACGCCACGCGGCGTGTTCGAGTTGAAGTATTTCTTTTCCTCTCACGTGGGCACCGCTACGGGTGGCGAAGTGTCATCCACTGCCATCCGGGCGCTCATTCGCAAGCTCACGGACGAAGAGGATCCACGCAAGCCACTGTCCGATTCCCGCATTGCCCAGATTCTGGGCAAGCAGGACATTCAGGTGGCACGACGCACCATCGCCAAGTATCGCGAGTCCATGTCCATTCCCCCATCGAATGAGCGCAAAAGACTCGTCTGAGACGTCAAGGAGCGAGCTATGCAGATCAACATCAGCGGTCACCACATCGACGTCACGGAAGCCATGCGGCAGTACGTGCTGGAGAAGTTCGAGAAGCTCGAGCGCCACTTCGAGCACATCACGAACATCCACGTGATCCTCGAGGTGGAGAAAAACCGACAGACCGCCGAGGCCCGCATTCACATCAAAGGCGGAGAGCTGTTTGCCGACGCCACGTCCGAAGATCTCTATGCGGCCATCGACATGCTGATCGACAAGCTCGACCGCCAGATCCTCAAACACAAGGAGAAGGTTCTCGACCGCACCCAGCGCGCTGTGGCCCGCCAGTAGCCCGACGGCAACGGCACCCGTTCGAGGCGCCTCCCGGATTCCGACCGCCCGGAAGCGACCTGATCGGGTCGCTTCCTGGGCCTTTCAGCGCTAGACTTTTGGCCCCTTTGCCCACGAGCCGAAGCGCATGGAGCTCGAGCGCATCCTAGATCCTGAATGCACCCGTGCTGGCGTCACCGTCGCCAGCAAGAAGCGGGTGCTCGAAGAGGCCAGCGAACTGCTGGCCGCACAGCATGCCGAGCTGGACCCCGGCCAGCTGCTCGAGGCCCTGATCGGGCGCGAGCGGCTTGGCTCCACGGCGGTCGGCGAAGGCGTGGCCCTGCCGCACTGCCGTTTCAGTGCCTGCTCGGCTCCTGTCGCCGCCCTGCTGCGGCTCGAGCAGGCGGTGGATTTCGAGGCCAGCGACCGACGTCCGGTTGATCTGGTCTTCGTCCTCGTCGTCCCTGAGGAAGCCAATGACCTGCATCTGCAGATCCTGGCTACGGCAGCCACGGCGCTGAACGATCCCGGCTATCGCGCTGCCTTGCGCGCTGCGGACAGCGACGCGGAACTGCACGCCGTGGCGATTCGTCCGCCGGAAGCCAAACGCGCAGCCGGGCACCACTGAACGCGTGAAGCTGATCATCATCAGTGGCCGCTCGGGCTCCGGCAAGTCCACCGCGCTGCACGTCCTCGAAGACCTCGGCTTCAATTGCATCGACAACCTTCCGGTCGGGCTGCTGCCGGCGCTGTTCGCCAGCACCCGGGAGGACACAGCCAACTGCGCGGTCAGCATCGACGCACGGAATCTGCCGCACGATCTCGAACGGTTTCCGGAGATTCTCGAAGACCTCGAACAGGCGGCGGGCACATCGCTCTCCGTGGAGGTCATCTTTCTCGATGCTGAAACCACCACCCTGGTACGCCGTTTCAGTGAAACCCGCCGCCGGCACCCGCTGACACGGGCCAACACCACCTTGACCGAGGCGCTGCACGCGGAGAGCGATCTACTCGAAGGCATCGCCAATCTGGCCGACCTCACCATCGACAGCACCCGCCTTGGTCATCACGAACTGCGGGAACTGATTCGGACGCGGGTGGCAGCGCATGGCGGAAAGCCTTCCATTCTCTTCCTGTCCTTCGCGTTCAGTGCCGGCGTGCCGGTTGACGCCGATCTGGTGTTCGACGTCCGCTGTCTCCCCAATCCCCATTGGGTCGCTGAACTGCGTCCGCTCACGGGCCGGGACGGTCCGGTACGCGACTGGCTGACGGCCAACGCGGAGGTAGGGCAGATGTTCGGTGACATCCAGGGTTTCATCGAACGCTGGTTGCCGGCCTACGCCCGCAGCAACCGCAGCTACATGACCGTCGCCGTGGGGTGCACAGGTGGCCGCCACCGCTCCGTCTTTCTGACCGAGCGGCTGCATGAGCACTTCGGGCGCAATGACCTCGAGGTGCTGGTCCGGCATCGCGAGCTGGATTGACGGTCATGGCGGAGCGGCGGATCGTCATCAGCAACAGGAAAGGTCTGCACGCGCGGGCCGCCTCCCGACTGGTTCAGGTGGCCAGCGAGCATCACAGTGAGGTGAGTCTGCTGTTCGGCGACAAGGAAGCGGACGGCAGGAACATCATGAGCGTGATGATGCTGGCCGCACCACCCGGCAGCGAAATCGTCCTGCGCACCGAGGGCGAGGATCATGAAGCGGCGCTGCATGCCCTGGTGACCCTGATCGAGAACCGCTTCGACGAGGACGAGTAGGGAGCCCTACCTCCGCATTCCTCAGGCGCCGGAGACGGTCATGCCGTCAACGAGCATCGATCCGCAGACGATGTTACCCGGGCGCACCGCATCATTGCCGATGGCATCGATGTTCAGAAACATGTCCTTGAGGTTGCCCGCTATGGTCACCTCCTGCACCGGATGCGCGATCGCTCCGTCTTCGACCCAGAATCCAGCTGCGCCGCGTGAATAGTCACCGGTGACGCCATTGACACCCTGCCCCATCAGTTCCGTGACCAGCAGCCCGCGTCCGAGGCGCGCCAGCATGGCCTCGAAGTCCAGGCCATCGTCACTGATGCGCAGGTTGTGGATGCCGCCGGCGTTGCCGGTGGTGGCGAGCTTCAGGCGCCGGGCCGAGTAGGCAGACAGCACGTAACTTGCCAGCACACCGCTCTCGACGAGGCGCTTCGCGCGGGTGGCGACCCCATCGCCGTCGAAGGCCGCGCTGCCCAGCGCACGCGGCAGATGCGGACACTCCTCGATGGTCACCCGCTCGGGAAAAACCTGTTTGCCCAGGGCGTCGAGCAGGAACGATGACCGGCGGTACAGGTTGCCGCCGCTGATCGCAGCGATGAAGTGCCCAAGCAGACCCGAGGCCACGTCATGTCCGAACAGCACCGGCACGCGTGCTGTCGGTACCGGACGGGCGCCGAGCCGCGCCACGGCACGCTCGCCCGCACGACGGCCCACCGCGGCGGCAGCTTCGAGCGCCTCCGGTACCCGATCCATGGTGTAGGCATAGTCGCGCTGCATCCCACCATCACGTCCGGCGATCACCGACACCGACAAACCGTGACGCGTAGCCGGCTCGCTGCCGATGAAACCGTGACTGTTGCCATACGCGCGCCAGGACCGGCTGCTGGTGGTTGTGGATCCTTCACTGTTGCTGATCCGTGCATCAGCATCGAGCGCAGCGGCCTCGCAGGCCTGTGCCAATTCCGTCGCTGCCGCCACGTCCAGCCCCCAGGGATGGAACAGATCCAGCTGCGGCAGCGGGCCGGTGGGCATCAGCTCAGGATCAGCAAGTCCCGCCGCCGGGTCTTCAGCCGTGAATCGGGCGATGTTGAGTGCCTTGGCCACGGTGGCTTCGATGGCATCCGGCGACGAATCCGAGGTGGAGGCGGAGCCCTTGCGACGGCCTAAGTAGACACTGATGCCGAAACCCTGATCCCGGGTCTGTTCGACAGTCTCGACCTCGCCCCGCCGTACCGTCACCGCCAAGCCCTCGGCGCGGCTGACTGCGACCTCGGCCGCGTCGGCACCCTGCTGCTTCGCCACTTCGAGAATTCGTGCTACCCGATCCTCGAGGCCGGCCCGCTCCTGCTGCGTCATTCCCATCGTCTCCGTCTCATGGCGCTGCCCCGGCCCACCTTCCGCAGCGATTTGCGGCTGCGGATGCAGGCCAGTCACGTAGAATGGTGCTCAGTCCTTCCTGGAGCACCGGAATGAATCGCGACGACGACGAAGCGCCGTCGAAATCCCAGATCAAGCGCGAGATGCACGCGTTGCGCGATCTCGGTGAGCGTATCGCAGAGCTGCCCGCGTCGAAGCGCAGCGAACTGCCGCTCGGCGCCCGCCTCCAGGCGGCCCTGATCGAGTTCGACCGTCTGCGCGCGCGGGAAGCCCGCCGCCGGCACCTGTCCTTCATCGGCAAGCTCATGCGCGAGGAGGATCTCGACGCCGTGCGCGAGGGACTCGAGCGACTCGACGCCGCCAGCGCGGTGCATGCCCGCGAGCTTCATGCCGTCGAGGCCTGGCGCGATCTCCTGATCGCCGAAGAGGCCCGCCTCGCCGCGTTCATCGATCTCTATCCCGAAGCCGACCGGCAGCATCTGCGCCACCTGCTTCGCGCCTGCCGTCGGGAGGCCGATCGCGACGGCAATCGCCGCCATTACCGTGAGTTGTTTCGAACCCTGCGCGACACCATGTCCACCTCGGGTCGGTCGGCCGAACCGCCGCCGAACTGACCCATGCGGTCAATGAGCGGTGCCACCGACGGTGACCGCATCCACCCGCAGCGTCGGCTGGCCGACACCCACGGGTACGGACTGCCCGTCCTTGCCGCAGACGCCGATGCCTGAATCCAGCGCCAGGTCGTTGCCCACCATGGAGATGCGATTCATCACATCCGGACCGTTGCCGATCAGGGTCGCGCCCCGCACCGGCGCTGTGACCTTGCCATTCTCGATCAGGTACGCCTCCGTGGTGGAGAACACGAACTTGCCCGAGGTGATGTCCACCTGGCCGCCGCCGAAATTCACCGCATACAGACCGCGCTCCACCGAAGCGAGAATCTCTGCCGGATCATGCTCGCCGGCAAGCATGTAGGTGTTCGTCATCCGCGGCATCGGCAGATGGGCATAGGACTGACGGCGACCGTTGCCCGTGGGCGCCACTCCCATGAGCCGGGCATTGTGCTTGTCCTGCATGTACCCCTTGAGGATGCCGTTCTCGATCAGCACGGTGCGGCCGGTAGGCGTGCCTTCGTCGTCCACGGTCAGCGAACCGCGCCGATTCGGCATGCAACCCTCGTCGACCACGGTGCAGAGTTTCGAAGCCACCTGCTCGCCCATGCGACCGGAGAACGTCGACGTACCTTTGCGATTGAAATCGCCCTCGAGCCCGTGCCCCACCGCTTCGTGCAGCAGCACACCGGGCCAGCCAGGACCCAGGACCACGGGCATACTGCCGGCGGGTGCCGGGACCGCGTCCAGGTTGAGCAGCGCCGAGCGAACCGCTTCATCCGCCCAGGCCAAGGCCTGGTCACCGTCTAAGAACATGCCGTAGTCGAGGCGCCCGCCACCGCCTGCCGAACCACGCTCGCGCCGGTCGCCGCGCTCCGCGATCACCGACACGTTGCAGCGGACCAGGGGCCGGACGTCCACTGCCAGCGTACCGTCACTGGCCAGGACCAGAACCACTTCATGCACCGCCGCGAGGCTCGCGGTCACCTGACTGACGCAGGGATCCAGCGCCCGGGCGTGCCGGTCCAGCCGATGCAGCAGCGCGATCTTGTCCGCGTCGGCCAGACTGGTGAGGGGATCGTCGCCGGCATACAGCGGAGCGGGTGCACCCTTACCGCTGATGGCCAATGCGCCTGGGGCAGCGCCGGAACGTGCGATCTGCCGGGCGGCTCCGGCCGCCTGCTCCAGGGCCGGTCGCAGCAGCTCGTCCGAGTAGGCGAAACCGGTCTTCTCACCACTCACCGCGCGGACGCCCACGCCCTGATCGATGGCGAAGTGGCCGTCACGGACGATGCCGTCCTCCAGCACCCAGCTCTCACTGCGGCTGTACTGCAGATACAGGTCTGCATAGTCGATGCGGGGGCCGAGCATGCTGTGCAGCACCTGCTCCAGCGCGCGTTCGTCGAGTTCGGCGGGTGCCAGCAGTCGCTGCCGGGCTAAGTCCCAGGCTTCTGTCACGAATCATTCTCCTCGAGGGGAAGCGTCAGCGGATATTCGTCCGGCCAGAGAAACGGATCATCGAGCAACCACTCGAGATTCGGATCGTCTTCCGGTCGCATGCGGACGGGAAGATCCACTTCGTCGGCGAATATGCTGACGAAGTCGACCTCCGGCTGATCCAGACTGCCGCGCAGACGATAGCGGGCACTGGAAAAGCGGTCGATCTGGTCGCGAAACACCCGCTCCGCCACCAGAACTCCGGCGCCGGTGATCGGGTTCGCCAGCAGTATCGCATAGGCGGCGTACCAGGGCAGGTTCCTGCTCACGGGCAGGGTCACGATGATGTCGCCCTCGAGCGCCTGCGAGACCAGATCGAGTTCGGCCCCGATACGGAAACTGCTTCCCGGTCCGCGAATGCTCAGCGGCCGTGCGCTGCGCACCCGACCCGAGTCGAAGTCCAGCACGCCGGTGATGTCGTCGAACGCCATGCCGCGCTGATAGACATCGGTGAAATCGAGGCGCATGCGACGGGCAATGGTGGCGAAGTTGAACAGCCCGATGAGCCGCAAGGGCCCGGTACCCGCCTCCACCTGCACGAATCGCCCCCTGCCGATGTCGATCCGCACGCGGCCGTCGAGTTCCCGCGCCGAAAGCTTCATCGGGGATCCGGGCCAGGCGAAATCCAGATCGAAGACGAACGACTCCGAATCCAGGGTCGGCGCCAGTCCCCAGTCCTCCAGCACTCGACTCGACTGATGACCGAAGATGCGACCCTGATAGCGGCTCTGCGGACGTGCGCCGAAGCGCCATTCCAGCCTCGATCGCCCTTCCTCGTCCGGACCGAACTCGAGACCCCGCAGATCGCCCCGAATGCCTTCGATGACCAGAATCTCGGCAGCCGGACGCAGCTCGAAAGCCAACGCGCCCACCGCGGTGCCCTGCCACTCCAACGCGTCGATGCGCACGTTCATGGGCATGAAAGCTGCGGGATCGATATCGCTGACAGCAAAAGCTGTGGAGTTGTCGCTTGCTGCCGGCGGCCAGCGCAGGTGATCGAGTTCGAGTTCGAGGGGCTCATCGATGCGGGCGAGCAGGCGCCCCGCGACCGGCTCACTCACAAAAGCGAGTTCAGTGGCCAGGGTGGACCCTCCGACCTCCAGCGATGCCGGGCCGAGATTCCTTCCATCCCAGGAGGTCTCAGTAAACTCCAGCACGACATCCAGGTCCGCTGCGGTCCGGCGTCGGGTCCGGGGGCGCCCCCGCGCCACGGCCGCGTCCTCGATCGCTGCAAGCGCATACGACCAGGCACTGAGATCGATACGCTCGATACGCCCCCTGGCCACCAGTCCGGCGTCCGGCAATTCGGGCGGCTCCACACCGAAGCCGATGGTTCCGGACAGGAATTTCTGATCCCGCACACGAAAGGAACCGCCATGGCTGCCCCACGAGTACGACATGGTCCAATCTTCGTCCGGCGCCGCGTCCAGGCGCAGCGCCAGCGGGCCGTCGCCCCGGCCCACCGGCTCAGGCAGCCCGGTGTGCAAGTCAGCGGCCGTCGAGGTGAGCGCGAGCTCCACCGCCCCACCCCGCGCCAGGGCAACGCCAATGTCATAGTCGAAGGTCCCCTCGGCGCCTACCAGAGTGTCGACCGTGGTCCAGAGCGCAAGCTCGGCGGCATCTGCCTCGCCGGCGAGGCCAATGCGCAAGCCGCCCTCCTCGCCCGGCTCCAGCGCGCCTTCGAGCCGCGCCCGCACCGGCCCGGAAAACAGCTCGCCGACGAGGTCACGACTGAGCAGTTGTCCCGGATGGCGGTACTCGATACGCCCGCGCACCTGCGCGACGTCCAGCGCCACCTCAGCCACGTACAGGTGCTCGAGATCCAACGCGATCCCCACCGCGGCATGCTCGACTGCCGAACCATCCAGGGGCACCGCCAGGTCGTAGTCCAGTCCGAGCTCACCCTCCGCCCGCCAGGCGGCAAGTCCCGAGAGCAATCCCGCGTCGACGGGCATGGCGGCGAGAAATTCGAGGCCATCCGCCGCCTTCGCGCGACCGCCGCCACGGATCTCGAGGGCAGCGAGGCCGCCTTCCGGCGTCGGCAGCTGCAGTTCGACGTCCGTCAGATTCAGTCCCCCGAGCCGACCCGACTGCAGTTGCCCGGAAAATCCGTCCCGCTCCACCAGCAGACGCCCACGAACGTCCTCCGCCACCGGCCAACGCGGATCGAAGGCCACGTCTCCCCCGGTGACGTCGAAGAACAGCTCTGGCCGCAGAGGACCTCGAAGGTGGGGCAGCAGCAGGCCGCTGATCACGACGCCACCCTCGTCGACGCTGCCCTGACGCACCGCTTCGACCAGCCAACTCCGCAGCGCCGGCGGCATCCGCGCCGGCAGAAAGTCGGCGGTGCGCCCAGCCTCGGCCTGCTCGATCCCGATCATCAGGCTGATGCTTCGTTCCGCCTCCTCCTGCGGCAGGTGCAAGGCGAAGGCACCATGGGCATGGACCCCATCCCCGAAGATCTCGATGTCAGCACCATGTACGGCAACGGCGCCCTCGTCGAACGCAAGCTCGACCCGGCCGCGTCCGCGTTCATAGTTCCAGCCGGTCGGAAACACGTCGGGAAAGTGCAGGCCGAACGCGCCGCTGTCGAGATCGATCCAGCCGCCCCGCTCGAACAGCACCAGATCGAGATCGGCACCGCTGATGGCGGGTGCGCCCCGGTAACCGTCCAGGTCCAGCCCCTGCACATGGGTCGCAAGCGCGAAACGTCCCGTGTCCGGTTCCAGCAGCAGCCGTGCGTTCTGTACGCTACCCCTCGGACCCAGTCCGGCGAGCCAGCGCTCGGCCACTTCCGGCAGCCCGGGCGTACTCAACAGGACATGCAGCAGCGGTGCACTGGCGAATCCAGGCGACGAGAGCAGGACCTGGGGCGATCCCTTCAGGTCGCGCCAGCGCACCTCGAGTCCTTCGAGATTCAAGGGCACCCCTTCCACTTCGCCGCCGCTGCGACCGAGCCTGAGGGATCCGGTCGCAGCACCGAGGCCGACGGCTGCGAGCGTCAGTTCCACGTTTTCCAGCATTGGGCTCGCGCCCACCCTGAGGCGCGGAGCGCGGGCGTCGATGTCCACCTGGACGCCTGAGTCCGGATGCAGATCACCCATGACCTGTAACGATGCGAGCTCACCTTCGAACTCAGGTCCGGCCGGCCACCATTCCGAGAGCCCCGGCGTGAGCGCCAGATCCGTCATGTCGAGCTCGATGCGACCGCGGGGAATCGCTCCGGACAGAGGTTTGTCGCGCAGACGGTAATGGAGCCGACCCAGGGCCGGCTGCGGGATGCCATCCGCCCGGTAGGCCAGTTCGAGAAGACCGCGGCCTTCACCACGTCGGTACTGCAGCACCCCCTCGACGGCGAGCCGATCGGGTCCGTCCGCACCCGCACGGTGGAGGACCAACTCGCTGTTTTCGATCTGCACGTAGCCGGCGGTGCGAAAAAATTCGGCCATGGCGGTGAGCGGGATGTCAGCGGCGACCACACCGCCGCGTAAGCGGATCTGACCGTCCGTCGTCCGCTCCAGTGCCATGTCCAGATCATCGATGAGCAGCGCGGCAGGGACCAGAGTCATCCGCAGCAGCGACCTCAGGACATCGACTTCGAGCTGAATCCGTCCGACCCGCGCGGCGATCTCCGCGTCCGGCGGGCGGACACTCAAGCCATGCAGGTCGACCACCGGGTGCAGCACCTGGAAGCGCCCGTCGAGTCGCTCTATCGTCACCTCGAGACCGAGTTGACGCCCTATCTCCTCGGCAATCCGCTCCTCGGATCCCGCAAGCTGGCTCACCACCACACGCCCCGCCAGACTTACCAGGGCCACCGCCAGGAACAGGACGACCAGCGTCCATGCGGCAATGGCCGGCAGCCAGGCACGCAGTCCGGTCGAGCGGGTAGGCGGGGTCGCAGCAGCGTTCACGGCGGAACTCAGGAGAGGTTTTGCATCAACATCACGTCGAACTCCTCGACTCCATAGCAGGGTTCGACCTGGAACCGTAACGGCTGTCCGATGCGATCCGAAAGTCTGGCGACGTCGACGGCGTTGTCGTCGATCAGGCGATCGATCACGCGACTGCCCGCGCGCACCAGGTAGGCACCACCCGTCACCGGCCGGGTCCGTTTGGCGGCATCGCGCAGAATCGCACGAAAGATCTCATGGCAAGTCGACTCCGGAGTGCGCGCGAAACCGCGTCCACGGCATTCCGGGCAGGGTTCGCAGACCAGCTGCAGGAGGCTCTCGCGGGTGCGCTTGCGGCTCATCTCCACGAGTCCGAGGCTGGATATGCCGGACAGCCTTATCCGGGCCGGATCCTGCTCGCAGGCCTTCTCCAGGACCCGCAGCACCTGCCGCTGATGCTCCGGGTCCTCCATGTCGATGAAATCGATCACCACGATGCCGCCGAGGTTGCGCAACCGGAGCTGCCGCGGAACGACGGCCGCTGCTTCGAGATTGGTACGGAATACCGTTTCTTCCAGCGTATGACCGCCGACGAAGCCGCCGGTGTTGACGTCGATGGTGATCATGGCCTCGGTCTGTTCGATCACGAGGTGACCCCCGGATTTCAGCGGCACGCGCCGTTCCAGGGCCCGCCGGATCTCGTCCTCCACCCCGTAGCGGTCGAACAGCGCCACCGGCTCGTCGTGCAGCACCAGGCGGTCACCGAGCTCCGGCAGGAAGCGTGCGACGAAGCGCGCCGCGCGCTCGAAGGTTTCACGGCAGTCGATCCTGATGGATGTCACCGCTGGTGAGACCAGATCGCGGATCACCCGGATCTGCACCGGCAGTTCCTCGTAGACGAGTCCCGCCCCCGAGCAGGCACGCTGCCAGGCGTCGATGCGCTGCCACATCCTGGACAGGAACAGCAGATCCGCCCGCAGCTCAGCCTCAGCGGCACCTTCCGCAACCGTCCGGACGATGAAGCCGTGGCTGCACTCTGCCTCGTCCCGCACGGCCGCCACCAACCCTCGCAGCCGTTCGCGCTCGTCTTCGTCTTCGATCCGCTGCGAAACGCCCACGTGGTCCACATCAGGCATCAGCACCAGCAATCTGGACGGCAATGCGATCTGGGTCGTCAGCCGCGCCCCCTTGCTCGCGAGGGGGTCCTTGGCCACCTGCACCAGCAGATTCTGTCCCTCCCGCAGCAGGGTACTGATGCAGGGTTGAGCGCCTTCTGCCTGATCACGAGGCATGCCCTGCAGGTCACGGACGTGAAGAAAGCCGGGGCGTGCGAGTCCGATTTCGACGAAGGCAGCCTGCATCCCGGGCAGGATCCGCGCGACGCGGCCCCGATAGAGGTTGCCGGTGACGCTGCCACCGCTGGAACGTTCGAGATGCAGTTCCGTAAGAGCGCCGTTGTGGAGCAGCGCCACCCGGGTCTCGAACGGATTCACATTGATGAGGACATCTTCCTTCATCGCCGGTCGATCGACTCCCTGCCAGCCGAAGAGACGGCTCGCGTCAGTGCATGGCAGCGCGCCCGAGGTTCGCGCAACGCCTTCAGTCTCAAGGACCGCGGTGACGCCAGCAGTCTACGCCCGCCTCGGACAGCAGACGCTCCGTTTCTGCGAGCGGCAGCCCCATGACTCCAGAATAGCTGCCTTCGAGCCGATCCACGAACACAGCGCCGATACCCTGAATGGCATAGGCCCCTGCCTTGTCCACAGGCTCACCCGTCGCCCAATAGCGGCGAGCGGCGTCCGCGCTGATCGTTCTGAACCTTACGGTGCTGCGACTGACCTCAGACTGAATCCCCTCGGGGCCGGCCACCGCAACGGCGGTCAGAACTTCGTGGGCGCGGCCGGACAGACGCGCGAGCATCGCCAATGCATCACTGCGACTGACGGGTTTGCCGAGGGCGAGACCGTCGATGACGACCAGGGTATCTGCGGCCAGCACCGGTAGGCCGGACCCCGGTAGGCCGGACCCCGGTAGGCCGGACCCCGGTAG
>SKUB01000064.1 GCA_007122315.1 Pseudomonadales bacterium
CCCGGGGTGAGGCTGGGGCTGGGTGCGAGCTCCACCAGTTTCTGATGCCGGCGCTGCAGCGTGCACTCCCGCTCGTGCAGATGGGTCACGCCGCCCTGGCCGTCACCGATGATCTGCACCTCGATGTGGCGGGCCCGCGCCAGGTAGCGCTCCACGTAAAGCGTCCCGTTGCCGAATGCAGCTTTGGCCTCGGAGGCACAACGTTCCCAGGCCGCTTCCAGCTCGTCCGCGCCGTACACCGGCCGCATGCCGCGTCCGCCTCCGCCGGCCACGGCCTTGATCATCATGGCTGCGCCGTCGAGATCGGCGAGGAAGGCGCGGGCCTCCTCGAGGGTCGTCGCACCCTGAGTGCCTGTGAGCAGGGGCACGTCGTGCTCCCGTGCCAGGGCTCGTGCCCGGGTCTTGTCGCCGAACAGCTCCAGCATGGCGGCGTCGGGACCGACGAAGGTGATCCCGGCGGCCTCGCAGGCCCGTGCCAGCCCGGGATGCTCGGAAAGGAAGCCGTAGCCCGGATGCAGCGCGTCGCAGCCGCTGTCGCGGGCGACGGCAATGATCCCTTCGATATCCAGGTAGGCCCGCGCACCCTTGCCGGTCAGTTCAATGGCGCGATCGGCCTTGCGCACATGCAGGGAGCGGGCGTCGTCCTCCGCATAGACGGCGACCGTCTCCAGCCCGGCCTCCGCGCCGGCCCGCAACAGGCGTACGGCGATCTCGCCACGGTTTGCAACCAGCAGTCGGGTGATGGATTTCAATGCACTTGCCCCCTCTCCAGAACGGCGAGCGCGAAGCCTATCACCGGCCAGCCGGCTCTGGCAGGCGTCGAATGTCCTGCAACAGCGGCCCTGCCGCCCTCCGAAGCGCCTACAATGGACGACGACAGCCTTTCGTTTCTGATTTGAAGGACCCCGCCATGCTTCACGTAGATATCCCCACCCTGCCCGAAATCCAGACCCTGTTTGCCCAGCGCAACCCGGTCAGTGTCTCCATCTATCTGGAGACGACACCCCAGACCCAGCACATCGGCGAGGCCGGTATCGTGCTGTCCAACCTGATCAAGGAAGCTGACAGCCAACTGGAAAAAGCGGGTGCCGACAAGCGTGAGCGCTGGGCGATCGTCGAGCAGCTCGAAGAAGTGTCGGAGGATGAGGACTTCTGGAAGTACCAGGCCAATAGTCTGGCCATCTTCGCCACACCGGATTCCCATCGCAGCTATCGCCTGCCGAACAAGCTGACCGCCATGGTGCAGGTGGCTGACCGTTTCCATCTGAAGCCGTTGATTCGCGCCGTGAGCGTCGAGCAGCATGCGTTCGTCCTGGCCCTGGCCGAGAACGAGGTGCGCCTGATCGAGGTGTTCAGCGATATGCCGGCTGCTGAGGTCAGGGTGCCCAACATGCCCAAGGACGCAGCGTCAGCGGTGGGCACCGCGACGGTGAACACGCGCTCGCACTCCTCCGGCCGCCAGCATGGCAGCGAAGGTCAGAAGGTCTATTTGCGCAAGTTCTGCCGTATGGTCGACGCAGCGCTACGTCCGCTGCTCTCGGGTCGTCACGAACCGTTGATTCTGGCGGCAACCGAGCCGCTGCTGGGTATCTACAACTCGGTCAATACCTATCCTGAGTTTGCCTCGCAAGCGATCGAGACCAGCCCGGTCCGGATACCTGAGCATGAGCTGGCCGCGTCCGCTCGCCCGATTCTCGATCAGCGACACGCGAAGTCCATCGCAGCCTTCAAGGCGTTGTACAACGAACGCGAGAACGATGGGCGCGCGACAACCGATGTGGCCATGGCTGCCCGGGCTGCGACTTTCGGTGCCGTCGATACACTGGTGGTGGATATCGATGAAGTCATCATTGGCCGCATCGATGAGAAGACCGGTGAGGTCACCTTTGCCGATAAGGAGAGCGCTGATACTTACGGCATTGTCGATGAGATTGCCGGCCGGACACTGGCCATGGGGGGCAAGGTGATTGGCGAGCGCAAGGCCGACATCCCTGGCGGCGGGTCGCTTGCTGCGGTACTGCGTTACCCGATCTGAGCTGCCAAACGGTCATCTGCCCAACGGAGGATGCCGATCACTCCGCGGACGTGCCGCGGAGTGATCGGCGAGCTCCATGCTTCAGTTGGGGTAACCGAGAATGATGTTGACCCGGCGATTCTCCTGACGCCCCTCAGCCGTGGTGTTGTAGTTGAATCGGCGTGTGGCACCGAATCCTTGTACGCTCAGGCGTGAGCGATCGATGTTGAACTGCTCCACCAGATAGGCCGCGACACTCTGGGCCCGCCGACGGTGAGTGTCGTCGCCATCTGGAAGACCCAGACCGCGTTCTGATTGCCTTGGCCGTCGAGAGTGAGATCACCACCCTCGATGCGGAAGGAACCGCTCTGCGCCGTCCAGATGCCCGGCTCCAGCGTCAGTCCTCCGAGGTTGTCGTTACCCGGATCGAGACCGCCTGGCAGATTGGCGGGTGACAGCGCGATGAATGCAGCTTCGGCATCGAGGCGGGCCTGATTGGCGATGTCCGCCGTGACCGTCGTGCCATCCTGCGGGCAGGCTGCGGTCGGTGATGGGGGGGATGTGAAGATCCTGCCGTTCACCTGGCCCTCATTGAGAGGGGTGACCGTATAACTGCAGTCGGGCTCAGAGACGAATCCGGTCACGGCCGTGGACACCGCCGTAGTGCCGATATCACCATTGATGATCGTCAGCAGCCCGTCGTTGGTCATCCCAGCCGTGCCCCCGAAGCTGCCGAACGGCGCTGCCGTATTGAGCGCAATCGGCTCCAGGCAGCCCTCGACTGGGGCAACCGCGGTAAACGTCCAGACGAAGTCTTCGAGCAGTTCATTGGCAGGGATCGCGAGATCCTTGACGCCGTTCGCCAAAGGAAGTGTCCCGGAGCGCGTGCCTAGAGCCTCGAGTTCCCTGGCTCCTATTCATTTGTCGCTGAAGCGGGTCTGGCAAAATCTGCGCCGAGGGATTGAATACTGTTTGGATATAGGTAATATACCTAGAGTCAAATAGTACGAGTACTCATCAGGAGACACGGTGATGAAGACGTCCTCTCTCATGACCCTGCTGACCGGCATGACGCTGCCTCTGCTCACCTTTGCGCAGGCAGGTGACTCCCCAATCGGCGAGTGCGGTGCCCTGCTCCCGGAGGGCTCCCACTATTCGATCCGGGTTGATGTGAATTGGAACCGCAGTACCGAGCCCATGACGGGCGGGATGTCGATATCCCTGACGGATGAGTCCACCGGCAGTCGTCCAGAAACCATACCGCCGGAGGCGGCGAGGTTCGTCCGCTGTGCGCAGAAGGCGCTGGGAGTACCGGAAGGCGAGGCGTGATGAAGCGGCTCGTCCCCGGGGAGCGGCAGGCATGAAGAAGCCCAATCCGCCCTTCATGACGGGTGTCCCGGAGCTTGTGGTGCTGAGGCTGCTGGCAGAGCGGGAGATGTACGGCTACGAGCTCGTTCGCGCCATCCGCCTGGCCTCCAGGGAGGCCATCGTTCTCGCAGAGGGCGTGGTCTATCCGATGCTGCACGGCCTGGAAGCGCGGGGGCTGCTTCAGGGCCGGGAGCGTCGCGTGGACGGCCGCAATCGCGTGTACTATCGACTCAGCGCGAAGGGGCAGCGGCGTCTGGCTGAACTCACAGAGGAATGGGAGCGGGTGCAGACCGGCGTCCGCTCGCTGCTGGAGCATCCTGGGCATGGATCCACGTGAACACCGCCAACTCGGTGAGCAAATGCTGCGGGCCGGCATGGCGCCTCGCCGCGTCCGACGCATGCTGCGGGAACTCGACGCGCACCAGCAGGATCTTTACGAGGCAGCCTTGAGCGCCGGTCTCTCGCCCGAGGCAGCCGCGCTGCAGGCTGAACGCGATCTCGGTAATCCCGGAGACATCGTCGCTGCGGCATTGGCTCGTCCTGAGCTCCGGACGATGGCATCCCGTTGTCCTTGGGCAATCTTTGCGCTGTTGCCCAGTCTCGTCCTGATTGCGGGTGTTGCGGCGGCGGTGCTCCTCAGCCTGATCGGAATCAGCACTGCCGACTCCATGCCTATCTGGTTCCCGAAGCTGATTGATCCGCTGTTCGGATTCGTCAGTCATGGTCTGCCCCCGCTGCTTGCAGCAGCCGTGCTGGTTGTCGCCAGCCGGCGGCGGGCGGTACTGCTCTGGCCCACGCTCGGCGTTCTCTCTGTGATCGGTATTGGTGCAGCGCTTTCCATCTCCATCCAATGGCCGACTGCCGCCGGCGGTGACGGGCTGCTAGCGGTCTCGTATCGCTACGGTATGGGGGAAGCCATCTTCGCGTTGCTGATGCTGCTGGGTTGCCTCGGGTCTTACTTCCTGCTTGATCGATGGTACGCGCCACTGCGTGCCCCGAATTGCCGCGGCGGCGAACGCTTGCGTTAACGTTCCACTTACAATCCGTCAGTCGGCCCGGTCGTGACTTTGGTCGGAGATGCGCTCGACATTCGTGCTGGACTCTGCGGCAATGCAGAACCGCCGCCAATGGGCTGTCTCGCAGAGATGCAGAGTTGATGTCCCAGCCACCCGCCAGGCTCTCGACGCTCCCGGAGCAGGACCGGTCGAGTCACAGCGCGTTCGCCCTGAACGTGCCGGCGGTGGCCCGTTGGCTCGAGCAACTGCCGCGTGCCAATACCGGCGCCACGACCCGCGCGCTGTACAACGCCGTCGTCGAACTGAACCGGGTGCAGTTGCCTGCTCCCCGGCGTCTGCAGCTGCTCGATTGCCTCGTCCCCGTCTGGCGGGAGATTCGTGACCGACTGCAGCGCCAGCACCTAGGCAAAGGTGGTCTGCTCGCGGCGCAGCCACGGCAGGTGGCGCGCCTGCTCGAGAGCATGACGACGTCGATCGCGTCCGGATTCACCCTTGTGGCGCGGCAATCGAGCACCGAGACGGTCCGCGATCGCCTGGAGTCCCGGGTCCAGATTGCACGGGCCATCAGCAGCGCCCTGGCCGCGCAGCGTTACAACCTGCTGCTGGCCAGCCTGTTCTACCAGACACCGAGGGCAGGTATCTGGAAGTCCGTGCACGACCTTTACCTGCTGGCTCAGGACCAGAGTGTGGAGCTGGAACGGGTCGAACTCGAAGGCCGGACGCTTACGCCCTGGGATCTTTATGTGAGCTGCCTCCTGTTCGCGGCAGCGGGGCTCAATCAGCTGCATCAGCGTGATCTGGACAGCCTCTACCGACGGCTGCCCGGATGGGCGCAGCACGTCGATCTTGTTCCGGGTGTGCCGGAGCGTTGCCTGCTGGCGGTGAATCCGGCCGAAGACGCCGGCCCGATCTACCGCAGCAAGTCCGTGTCCACCTCGATGCGCTGGCTCGGGGTCGACGTGCGCGAACTCGTCAGGACGCTCGAGCACGAACTCGAATTGCCCACGCTGCCCGCGGAGCGCACGCTGCTGCTGCACCTGAGTGAGACCTGGAGCCAGGCGCAGAGCCGGGGCTTCATGCGCATCGACAGCCGGGAGACCCTCCTGGTCAGCATCGGTCTCGATGCGACCCACAGGCATGTGGCCGGAGCCGAGAGCTTCGATGGGCTCACTCCGAGCGGTGAGATTGCGTCGTTGGCGCAGGAAGCGGGTAACCCTTTCATTGACCGGCAGACTTTACCGCAGCCGCGCAGCCGGGACGTCTGGGACAGGGCCTACGAGCCTGGTGCTGTGTCGGCGGCGGTGCTCAAACAGGTCGACGTCCGCATCCGCGATCATCAGCGGACGCAGGTCGAACCCGATCCGCTGCCACCTTCCTATCAGGTCGAGACGATCAACGCCAGTCCGCGCGGCTACTGCCTGCGATGGCCCAAGGAGGCGGATGCGCCTCTTCACAGCGGTGAAGTCATCGGAGTACGCCGCGAAACGGGTGGCGACCAATGGATGGTGGGCATCATTCGCTGGGTTCGTGTTGCCGCGGGCGAACCTGAGGTCGGCATCGAGTTGCTCAGCGCCAGCGCTGTGCCCTACCTGGCCAGTGTGGCAGGCCAGAATGCTCTGCATCGGGTGTTGATGCTGCCGGCCATGAAGGCGATCGGCCAGCCGGCGATGCTGTTGACGCCGAAGGTGCAATGGGCTGATCGCCAGAAAGTCATGCTGCTGCGTCAGGATGAGCAGGTGCTCGTTGTGCTGACGAAGCAGGTCGACAGCAGGAGCGGGTTCAATCAGTTCGAGTTCCGCCAGGTCGAAAACATTCGCGAAGCATCGACAAAGAATTTTGCGGATGAACATGCTTTCGAGGGGCTCTGGGAGCGCCTTTGATCCGCCGGTCCCTGGAATGACTCAAAGCCGGGTCCCTCCCGGTTCGCGCCTCCACCAATCAAGTCTGCTCCGTCGCACATCCTCCTGCTTCTTTTGACAGTCAGGCTGCACTGGAGACCCGTCTCCTGGCGTAGCTTGTCGTCGTGTCGGACAACCGGATTACCGAGCGCCGAAGGATGCGGAATGGGCCGGATTAATCCGTCAACATGGGGTCGAAATGCAAGTCAGGGTATGCGCCTTGAGCGTCTGTGTCCCGGCTCGAAAATGCCGGCATCGATGCCTGGAGGTAATCGATTCAGCGCGTCGCTCTGACATTCGAATCTGCTACGAGGAGCACTGCACCCATGCCACGGCTATCCGACGAGTCAAAAATTCCAGATGCGCACGTGAACTCAACGACAGATTTCCGGAAACGTCGCCTGCGCAAGCGCCATGTCTCCCTTGCCATGGTCGGTTCACTCATGGCCATGGGTGCGGCTTGCAGCGGGCCGAATCCATGTGCGGTCAAGCGTGCGTGTTCTCCTTGTCGGCCCGGAGCGAGCATGCAGGCCCAGGGCTGCGCACCTCGCAATCCGTGCGCTGCGAGAAGAACCTGCGCACCACGTGGCTGCGGTCCCTGTGCACCCATGCGCGGATGTGGCCCCTGTGCGCCGCGTGGGTGTGGACCCTGTGGTCCTTGCGGGCCCTGCGGTCCTTGCGGGGCAGCGGACGTGTCCGCCAGCGACTTCATGCGCCCGTCAGGCTACTGCGGCCCAACGGCCCGACCGAGCCGCGAACTGCGCGCGGAGGGGGCCCGGCTTTGGAATGACCCATCGATCGGCAGCAGTGGTCTGTCGTGTCAGTCCTGCCACATGAACAATGCCAACCTGAATCCGTCCTTCGCCAAGGCGTATCCGCACGAAGTTGCCATGCCGAAACAGATGGTGGGCGTCAGCCAGGTTCACGCGGACGAAATGGTGCAGTTCTGCATGGTGGTGCCGATGGAGTCGGAGCCGCTGGCCTGGGACTCCCGGGAATTGGCGGCGCTGACGGCCTACACCGTCTCGCTGCAGCAGGATTTCGAGCCCCCGTGTGCACCGGTGACAGGAGGCTGCGGTCCCTGCGGGCCCTGCGGACCCATGCGCGGGTGTGGCCCGTGCGCGCCGAAGCGTGGCTGTGGCCCCTGCGCACCGCGAGGCTGCGGACCCTGCGCCCCCCGAGGTTGTGGTCCGTGCGCTCCGAGGAGTGGCTGCGGTGCATGCGGCGTATCGGCCACCAGTGCTTCGGTTCCGCAGGGCGGCATGAATCCCATGCCCGTAAAGCGCGCCGCCCGCTGAGTGTCTGAAGTGACGGAAGCAGCACCCTCTCCCAGCGGCGGTAAGGCAGGTTTCCAGCCTGTCGCGCCGGTGGGAGTGAGTGAACCGGAGGTCACGCTGGCGGGCCTTGCGCCCGAGGCAGTCGTCGCCATGCGCGAGGCGGCCCTGGAGGTCGCGGAGTGTCAGCGGGTGCTCACCAAGGCCGGCTTGAACGTGGTCGGCGAATTGCTGCGCGGTCACGGGACGTTCTACGAGGACGATCACTATCCAACCGGTGATGTCTTCGACGGTGAGACGGGTAGTCAGTACTACTACCATGCCCACAGGGGGATCGAACTCGAGCATGGTCACTTCCACACCTTTTTGCGTGGGCGTGGCCTGCTCCGGGATGGCGCCGATACCGTTGCCGCGGACGCCGACCGGGTTCCGGACGACGGTGATCTCGTCCATCTGGTCGGCGTGTCGATGGACCCCTGGGGTTTTCCCATGGGCATGTTCGCCACCAACCAATGGGTGACCGGCGAGAGCTGGCTGCCCGCCACGGAGCTCGAAGCACTGCTTGGCCGCTTTTCCATCGACCACGCCTGGCCCTCCTGGCCCGTCAATCGCTGGATCACTGCCCTGATGGCGCTGTTCAGGCCGCAGGTGAGGGCGCTGCTGGCGCAGCGTGATCAAGTCGTTGCGGACTGGAGCGATCGCGACGATGTGGTCGATGCATTGCAGGACACCCGGCTCGAGCTCACGGGGTGGATCGCCATCGATGCGGCCGCGCAGATGGCACGACTCGATGCCGCCTACGATGAAGTTGGCCGGCCGCGCAGTCAGTCCAGGTAGCCGGCAAGGGTTGTCGCGTGGGTATCCAGCGCGCGCATGACTGCA
>SKUB01000154.1 GCA_007122315.1 Pseudomonadales bacterium
AGAACGGCAAGCTGGCCGTCGAGGCCGGGCACGACGCCGACAATCCTCTGCGCGATGGCGGCACGCCGCTGCTCACCATCGATGCCTGGGAGCACGCGTTCTACATCGACTACCGCAATGCCAAGCCCAAGTATGTCGAGGCGGTGCTCGAGAATCTGATCAACTGGGATTTCGCTGCGAAGAATTTCGCTGCCGTCAAAGGCTGACTCTCGTCAGGGAATAAACTGCTCCTGCAGAATTCGTTCTTCGAGCCCGTGCTCGGGATCGAACAGGATGATGAGGTCCGTGTCCGGATCCTCCTGGACATGGACCTCGACGACGTTGCGAACCTCTGTGGCGTCGGCGACTGCGGAGACCGGCCGCTTGAAGTGGTCGAGCACTTCGAACGTCACCTTGGCGTGCAAGGGCAGTACGGCGCCACGCCAGCGCCGGGGTCGAAACGCGCTGATCGGCGTCAGGGCAAGGGCCGCCGATCCGATGGGCAGGATCGGTCCGTGGGCCGACAGGTTGTAAGCTGTACTGCCCGCCGGCGTCGCCACCAGGCAGCCGTCGCAGATGAGCTTCTCGATGCGCTCGCGGCCATCGATGAGCACTTTGAGGTTGGCGGCCTGCCGCGTCTGTCGCAGCAGCGAAACCTCGTTGATGGCATTGGCCGTCTGTGCCGATCCTGAATCGGTGACGGCGGTCATCTGCAAGGGGTGCAGCGTCGCCGCGGCGGCGCGCTCGAGCCGTTCGATCAGGCCCTCCTCGTCGTAGCTGTTGAGCAGGAAACCGACGGTGCCCCGATTCATGCCGTAGATCGGCACGGCCCGCTGCATGTTGCGATGCAGGCTTTCGAGCATGAAGCCGTCGCCGCCAAGCGCGACGATGACGTCCGCATCATCGGGCTCACAGTGATCGTAGCGGGCCTCCAAGGCGGCCTTGGCCTCACCGGATCCAGGTGAACGACTGGCAACGAAGGCGATCCGTTCGAATCTCATGGCTCAGTTCTCGTCGCGCAGGCGGATCAATCCTTCCTGCGCGACCGAGGCCACCAGGCGGCCATCCTCACTGTAGATCAGGCCGCGATTGAAGCCGCGACTGCCTCCTGCAGCAGGACTGTCCTGGACGTAGAGCAGCCATTCGTCGGCGCGGAAGGGCTGATGGAACCACATGGCGTGGTCCAGGCTTGCAGTCTGAAAATTCGGCTGCATGAACGAGATGCCATGGGGCCAGGTGCACGTGTCCAGCAGCGACCAGTCCGACAGGTAGGCGAGGGCGCACTGGTGCAGGCGCTCGTCGTCGGGGAGGCGCCCAACTGCGCGCATCCAACAGGTTTGATGAGGGGCGCGTTTCTCCGGCGCGAATTCGTTCTGCGGGTTCAACGGCCGCATCTCGATGGGGCGTTCACGGGTAAAGCGGGCCACGTCCTCGGGCGACAGGCCGGCGGCTTCAGCATGGCGGCGCCGGACGACGACTTCCGACTCGAGTGCTCCGGGTGGCGGCACTTCCGGCATGGGGAACTGATGCTCGAGGCCGGATTCCCGGACCTGGAACGAGATCGACATGCTGAAGATCGGCCGTCCGTGCTGCACCGCCACCACCCGTCGTGTGGTGAAGGATTTGCCGTCCCGAATCCGGTCCACCACGTACAGCAGCGGCACCTTGGGATCACCCGGGCGCAGGAAGTAGGCGTGCAGTGAATGGGCGGAGCGTCCTGCATCTTCCACGGTGCGGGAGGCGGCCACGAGGGCCTGGCCGAGGACTTGACCACCGTAGACCCGCTGCCAGGAGTCGTCCGGGCTGCGGCCGCGATAGTGGTTTTTCTCGATCTCCTCGAGATCGAGCAGGTGCAAAAGTTCGTCGAGGACAGTGGCCATGGTGCACAGCTTCCTTCCGCCAGAGGTTGGGCCGCGCAGATTATAGGCGCGCGCCCGATCAATATCCCCGGGTGTAGAATGGCAGTTTTTCCCGGGAGTTGAACCCATGGGCGCAGGTCAGGAGCCACCGGGTTGGTTTGAGCGTGCGCTCGCCGAGCCCCACGAGAGCCGTCGGGTGACAGTGGGCGACGCCGCGATTCATTACCTGCTCTGGAGCCGAGATACGGAACTGCCTGGCCTGGTGCTGGTTCATGGCAACGGCGCGCACGCCCACTGGTGGTCGTTTCTGGCGCCGTTCTTTCTCGATGACTATCAGGTTGCGGCGCTGGACCTCTCCGGCATGGGCGACAGCGATCACCGCGACGCCTACACAGCCGAACTCTACGCGGAGGAGGTCATTTCGGTGGCCCGGGATGCCGGGTTCGGAGCCGATACCATCGTCATCGGTCACAGCTTTGGTGGTTTCGTCACAATCCAGACCGCGATCAGGCATGGCGATGTACTCACCGGCGTGGTGCTGGTGGATTCGCCGGTGCGGCCACCGGATTATCAATGGGAGCGGGACCCGCGGCGCTCGCCCATCCGCCGCAAACGGACGTATCCGGATTTCGCCACGGCAGCCGAGCGCTTCCGGCTGATGCCGCCGCAGGACTGCAAGAACGATTACATTCTCGAACACATTGCCCGCCACTCCCTGATGGAGACGGACGGCGGCTGGACCTGGAAGTTCGACGATCGTCTGTTCGAGAAGATCACCATCTCCAACAGCGGCGAGGACCTGCGTCGCCTGCCCTGCCGGGTGGGTGTCATCTACGGCGAGGACAGCTACCTGTTCGATCAGGAGATCGCCGATTACATGTTCAAGGTGCTCGACGAGTCGGTGCCGTTCACCGCCATCCCGGAGGCCCAGCATCACCTGTTCCTGGATCAGCCGCTGGCCTTCGTCGCAGCGGTGCGCACGCTGCTCGCGGAGTGGCGCCACTCGCGCCCGAACCGCCGGCGTCCGGCCCTCGGCTGAGGGAGTTGTTGCGATGACGGTGATCTGGGTCGATGCGGATGCCTGTCCGAACCCTATCAAGGAGGTGCTGTTCAAGGCGGCAGACCGGCGCAACGTGGATCTGAACCTGGTCGCGAATCAGTCGTTGCGGGTGCCGCGCTCGGCCAGGATCAGGAGCCTGACGGTGCCCCAGGGCTTCGATGTGGCGGACGACTACATCTGCGATCAGGCCGAGGTGGGCGACCTGGTGATCACCCAGGACATTCCGCTGGCTGCGGCGCTGGTGGAAAAGGGCATTGCGGTGATCGACCCGAGAGGACGGGAATACGACGCTCGCAACATCGGCGAACGCCTGTCCATGCGCAACTTCATGGACGAGATGCGCGGCTCCGGCGTCATGACCGGCGGGCCCTCGGCATTCGGTGATCGTGAAAAGCAGGCCTTCGCCAATACGTTCGACCGGGTGCTCACGCGGCTGTTGCGCGCGACCTCCTGATCGTGGGAGCGTCTGTGCACTCGTCACGACAGATGGAGGCAGAGATGTTCATTGCCATGAACCGGTTCCGCATTGCTCCGGACCACCAGGAAGACTTCGAGAAAATCTGGCGCGAGCGCGAGACCTTCCTCGACGGTGTGCCGGGCTTCCGTGAGTTCCATCTGCTCAAAGGTCCGCTGGACGACGAGGCGCGGCTGTACGCCTCCCACTCGGTATGGGACTCCCGGGCTGCCTTCGAGGCCTGGACCGAGTCGGACGCGTTCCGCAAGGCGCACCGGCAGACCAGTGCGCCTAAGGGCACCTACCTCGGTCACCCGCAGCTGGAGACCTTCGAGGCCATTCTCTGAGCGCTGGCCTCGCAAGGAAAAATCGAAAATCGTTGAGCTTACGAGAAGGCTGCAAGTGCCAGTGGGAGCGAACGTCGGCCGCAGGCCGGCGCTGCGATCGCAGACTGCCGGCGGGTTCGGGCGTGACGCAGATCGCGACGCCCGCTTCGCGGACGTGTGCTCCCACTGACTTTTCGCACGAATCTCGCGTATTGCCAGTGGGAGCGAACGTCGGCCGCAGGCCGGCGTTGCGATTGCGGACTGCCGCCGGGTTCGGGCGTGACGCAGATCGCGACGCCCGCTTTGCGGACGTGTGCTCCCACTGACTTTTCGCACGAATCTCGCGTATTGCCAGTGGGAGCGAACGTCGGCCGAAGGCCGGCGTTGCGATCGAGGACTGCCGGCGGGTTCGGGCGTGACGCAGATCGCGACGCCCGCTTCGCGGACGTAGGCTCCCACTGGGCCTCGCGAGCTTCGCGGCCCGTCAGCGCTGCTGGCGCAGGTCCGGCGCGTTGTGGGAGTGCATCGCGCTCTGGGCGTTGGCCTCTTCCTGCATGGCCTTGGCAGCGCGCTCGTTCTCCATGATCTTCGACATCACCGCCTCGCCGGCACGTTCGAACACCTCCCGGTGCTCGATCACGTAGCGCTGGGATTCGCGGTAGCGCTCCAGATAGCCGTTGATTTCCGGCACGACGTAACGTGCCACCAGATCCCATGACCGCATGGTGTTTTCCGGATTGGCCCAGTCGTGGACGAAGCCGATGACACGGCCGAAACCGCCGGTGACCTGCAGCATTTCGCGGATGGCCTTGACGAGATCGTCGGGGGTGCCGATCACCGCCGCGCCGCCCACGTCGGTGAGCTTGTCCACCGCGGTGTCTGCGTCGGGGAAGGTCTCCACACCGGGGCGCATCAGCGTGCCCACCGTGTACTCGTTGTGCCAGCGCAGCAGGCCGTGCTTGGCCTGTTCCCGGGCCTCCTCGCGGGTTTCTGCGATATGCCAGCTCATCAGAATGCGCCAGTTGTCCCGGTCGACCACGTTGCCGTGCTTGGCCGCTGATTCCTCGGCGAAGCTCCACTGGGTGGGCAGCGCCTGCAGGCCGGCGGTGGACATGGAGCCGATGGAGAGCACTCCGGTGCCGTGCTTGCCGGCCAGCGTCATGCCCGAAGGGCTGATCATGGAGGCCACTGCCAGCGGCATCTCCTCCTGCAGCGGCAGCAGCTGCAGCGCAGCGTCCTTGAGCGTGAACCACTCGCACTCGTAGCTGAACCGCTCTTCGCCCCGCAGCAGGCGCTTGATCACGCCGAGCGCCTCGTCCTGGCGGTCCCGCTGCACCATGGGGTCGATGCCCAGCGTCCAGGCGTCGGAGGGCAGGGCGCCCGGACCGCTGCCGAAAATGGCCCGGCCGCCGGTCATGTGGTCGAGCTGCACCATGCGCTGGGCGACGTTGAACGGATGATGGTAGGGCAGGGAGACGACGCCGGTGCCGAGCTTGATGCGATGGCTGCGCTGTCCGGCCGCTGCCAGGAACATCTCCGGGGAGGCGATCACCTCCCAGCCGGTGGAATGGTGCTCACCGCACCAGAACTCGTCGTAGCCCAGGCGGTCCAGATGGGCCACCAGGTCCAGGTCCCGCTGCAGCTGCAGCGTCGGATGCTCGCCAATGGGGTGATGGGGGGCGAGAAAGGCCCCGAACTTGAGACGTGACATGGGTGCGCTCTCCCGTGTGCCCTCGAGGGTAATGCGGGGAGATTACACGACGGGGCTGGGGGCGCACAGTCGGGTGCGCCCCGCAGCGTCAGTGCAGCGCCTCCAGGCTGAGGTCCGTGAGCCGCGCCACCACCTGGTGGGGCGAGTCGGCGCCCGCCGCGAGCCGGTAGCGTCCTTCCTCCTCCCTGATCACCCAGACGGTCCCCAGGCCTGCCGCGTGGGCCGCATCGAGTTCCTCGGGGACGTCGGACAGAAAGAGGATCTGCTCCGGCGGCAGTTCGAGGCTGCGGGCGATGTTCGCGTAGGACTCCGCCTCGCGCTTGTGCCCGCTGGTGGTGTCGAAAAAGCCGCTGAACAGATGACGCAGGTCGCCGGCTTCGCTGTGGCCGAAAAACAGCTGCTGGGCGTGGATGGATCCGGACGAGTACACGTACAACGGCAGCCCAGCGTCATGCCATGCAGTCAGCGCCGGTGCGCTGTCCGGGTAGAGATGGGCGCGGAACGCGCCCTCGCGATAGCCGGCCTCCCAGATCATGCCCTGCAGCGACTTCAGTGGCGTGGCCTTCTCGTCGGCATCGATCCAGGCCAGCAGCGTGGCGATGATGGCTTCGGTATCAGCCGCGTCGAGCCTGGCCTGCGCGGCGGTGGCTTCGAGTTCGGCCTGGACTTCGCTCGCGTCGCAATGGGCGCGGACGAATTCGGGAAGCTTCGCTCGCGCATAGGGGAACAGAACATCGTGGACGAACGTGATGGAACTGGTGGTGCCTTCGATGTCCACCAGCACCGCAGCCAACCTGGGCACGGGCTCAGTTCTCCAGCCGCGGAAAGTGGCCGGCGATGTCACTGCCGGTGAAGTCCGCGGCCCAGCCGTCTGGACTGGTGAAGATGCGCACCGCCACGAAGCTCGGGTTCGGTCCCATGTCGAACCAGTGCCGGGTGCCGCTCGGCACGCCGATCAGGTCCCCGCGCTCGCACAGCACCTCGTAGACCCGGTCCTCGACGTGCAGGGTGAACAGGCCCGCGCCGTCAACGAAGAACCGGACCTCGTCCTCGGCGTGACTGTGCTCGTCGAGGAACTTCGTGCGCATTGCTGCCTTGTCGGGGTGATCGGGATGGATGCTGACCACGTCGGCGGACTGATACCCGCCCTCGGCCATCAGCCGGTTGATTTCGCCCTGATAGGCCTCGAGGACCTTCTCGGGCGCATCGCCTGCACGGATCTCCGGGCGGGTCTCCCAGCGTTCGAAGCGCACGCCGATGGGAGCGAGGCCCTCCGCCACCGCCCCCGCGTCCCGATGGGTGGCCAGCGGCTCCTGGGGATTGTCTTCGCTGAAAACGCGCAAACGCGTCATGCCTGTCCTCCTTGCCATGTCCGACCGGTCCGGCCGCCGAGCCGGGCCAGTTCCAGTTCGATTCCGAGCAGGTAATCCAGCGCCTCGAGATGGCGCAGCGTGGCGGCGAGATCCGCACCCCAGGCGTAAACCCCATGATCGCGGATCAGATAGGCCCAGCAGACGCCAGCTGTGGCGTCGAGACGGCGGTCCGCTTCCCGGGCCAGCTCGTCGATGGCCTGCCGGTTCGCGATCACCGGAACCTCCACCGCCGTATCGTGGGTGGTGATGCCGGCGAAGGCCTTCAGCAGCTCGTAGCCTGCCAGGCGGATGCTGTCGGCTTCCGGTTGCAACCGTGTGGTGAGAACGCTGTTCGGGGCATGGGTGTGCAGCACTGCGCCGATTGCAGGGTCCCGGCGATACAGGGCCAGGTGCAGGCCGGCCTCCGCCGAGGGTCGGGCAGCGCCGTAGTCGCCATCCGGGTTGCCAGCGAGATCCACCACCATCAGGTCCGCGGCGGTGAGCCGGGTCTTGTCGCGGCCCGAGATGGTGACGGCACAGCGGTCGCTTCCGAGGCGCACGGAGAAATTGCTGCTGGTGGCCGGCGTCCAGCCGCGGTCGCCGAACAGACGGGCGATGCCGCCGAGTTGTTCCGCAAGCTGCTGGAAATGTTCGGAAGCTGAGCTGTCCTGGGGTAAACGGGTCATCGCCTCGGAACTCCGCTGGGCAGGGCGCGACGGCGGCGGATTCTAGCATGCCGCCCGGAAGCAGGGGTCCGCGGCCGCAGGCCGCGCTGGACTTCCCCGCTGAGCCCCTGGACAATTCGCGCCCCAAAAGCAACGGCGCGCGCAACGACGCGCCTCCCTGCCCGACTCGCGGAGGAAGGGATGTTCAAGAATCTGGTTCCAATCAGCAAGGAACAGCACGGCAATAAGCGCCTGAAGCCTCTGAACGACTTCGGCTTCGCATCGGACTTCCACGTTGCCACCGTGATGGTGCACGAGTTTGCTCGCGCCTCGGCAGTCTTCCCCATCGTGTTTCTGGAAGACAAGGCGCAGGACGAGTTCCGGCCGGTGGCCATGCTCGGTCTCGAGAGCGGTGAGAATCTGTTCGTGGATGGCACAGGCCGCTGGGTCGGTGGCTACGTCCCCGCCATCATCCGTCGCTATCCGTTCGCCTTGGCCAGTGCCGGTGAGGAAGGCCAGTACACGGTCTGCATCGATGACGCGAGCCCGGTGGTCAACGAAGAGGAAGGCGAAGCGCTGTTCAAGGAGGACGGTGAGCCTTCCGAAGCGCTGGAGAACGCCCGCAAGTTCCTCGGCGAACTGCAGCAGATGGATGTTCTCACCAGCAACGTCTGCAAGTACCTGGCGGAACAGAACATGTTTTCGCCCTTCAACATGCGGGTCCGGCACAACGAACAGTCTCGGAACATCTCCGGCTGCTACGTGGTGAACGAGGAGCGCCTGTACAACGTTTCCGACGAACGCTTCCTCGAGATGCGCAACCGCCGCTATCTGCCGGCGATCTATGCCCATCTGGCTTCGCTGTCCCAGATCGAACGGCTGCTGAAGCTGAAAGAGGAGCGGCAGACTGCGGCGGGCGCAGACCCGGCCAGTACTGACCCCGCCAGCGCCGGTGCCGCGGGCAGGGC
>SKUB01000268.1 GCA_007122315.1 Pseudomonadales bacterium
GCAGCAACAGGAGTCCAACGATGAGCAACACCCCTGAGTGGTTCGAACAAGCGCTTGCCCAACCCGGCACACCGGGCGAAGTGAACGTAGCCGGCGCGCGGATCTGCTACGAAACCTGGGGTGAACGTGATCGGCCCGGTGTGATTCTCATCCACGGTTCCAACGCTCACCGACACTGGTGGCGCTTCGTCGCCCCCTTCCTGGCAGATCAGTTCCGGGTCGCCGCCCTGGACCTCTCGGGCAACGGCGATTCCGATCATCGGGAACGCTACGACGGTCCCACGCTGGCCGCCGAGGTCTGGGCCGTGTGCGAAGCTGAACTCGGCCCGCGTCCCATGGTGGTGGGTCACAGCTTCGGCGGCTTCGTTGCCCTGGAAACCGCACACCAGTACGGCTCGAAGATGTCCGGGGTCATTTTCAACGACTTCACGGTGAGCCCACCGGAGCAGTACACCGAGTGGGGACTCGCCGCGGAACGGGAACGCCGCACCGAACCCCGCCGACTGCGTGTCTATCCGGAGCTCGACGCCGCCCTGCCCCGCTTCCGCCTGCTTCCCGAGCAACCCAACAGGCATCCTGAGGTGCACTCCTGGATGGCGCGACAATCCCTGAAGGAAGTCGAAGGCGGCTGGACCTGGAAGTTCGATCCGAGCCTCTTCGATCACCTCGAGATGGGCATCGACCAGCGCGACAAATTCATCGGCCTCAAATGTCGCTCCGGCGTGATTCTCGGCGAACACAGCGCAGATGACGGCGCCCGCAGCGGACCCTACATGCGTGACCTCACGGGTGGCCTGCTTCCGATCATCGAGATCCCGAACACCCACCACCACATGATGTTCGAGGAGCCCATCGCGCTGACCATGGCCATCAAGGGGCTGCTGCTGGCCTGGATCGCCGAGGACGGTCGCGATGCCATGCAAAAGGCGCTCGCTGCAGCCAAGGCATGATCCGCGACGACGACGTCACACGCCCGCTGCGAGCAGCAGGTGGCCGGCGATACTGAGGCAGGTGACCACCCCGAGCATCGCCAGGGCATAGCCGGGGCCCCAGCGGGCGATCTCGCGAGCCCGCAGCCGGTAGCGGCCGATCAGAAACAGATTCATGCCCGACAGTGGCGCCACTGCGGTCCCGACAGCCCAGCCGGCCAGGAAACTGAAGGCCAGCAGAGAATGCTCCGCACCGGCCGGCAGCAGCGCACTGCTCAGCGCGGCAATGGAGATCAGGGGATGCATGCCGGCGTAGGCGGCGAGGATGATCAGCCCTGTCGCCAGCGGATAGACCATGAGTGGCACCGATGCCGGCAGCAGACCGACAGCCTCGAGTTGCAGCGGAAGCCATTGGGAGATGCCGTAGGCGAACACGCCCGCGGCGAGAAACAGTACGACCTGAGAGGACGTGGCTGGTAGCGTGCGCGTGAGCAGCTGCTGCAGCAGGACCCGCGGTTCCATGCGCGGCATCAGCAACAGCGCCAAGGGTGGCGTCACGGCTGCCACGATCACGACCATCGGCATGTCGGCCAGCATCGCCTTCAGTAGCAGCGCGGCTCCGAGCAGCGCACCGGTCAACTTCAATGCCCCGTGATCGGGAGTGAAATCCGGCAACGGCGCCTCGGGATCCAGGCGCATCACCTCCCGCGCCGTGAGCAGAAACGCGCACAGGGCACCGAGAATGCCAAGCGGAATGAATAGACTGGCGCGGGCGTCCGGTGCGTAGGTGTGAGCGACGGCAGCCGCGACGAAAAATGGTGACCAGAACGCTGCCGCGCAGTAGACCCGCGCCAGTAGAACGGCTTCGCGGCGACCCAGAGTCCCGTCCCGGGCCATGCGGTCGCCCGCAATGGCCACCATGGACATGTTGATCACCGCCCCGATGAGATGGATGGACAGCATGGTCCGCCAGAGCCTGCCGCGACCGCGGCTGCCCGTTGCTGGGGCCGCAGCCACAGAGCTTCCCACCAGCGAAAGGAAAGCGACGCCGAGAAACAGGGCTATGATCGGCAGATTGATGCCACCCATGGCCACCGGATCGAAGCCGGCGCCGAGGAACAGGGCCCATACCGTCGCGATAACGCCAGCGGCGGTCAGGATCAACGCCAGACGCCGGGTCGCGGCATCCACCTCCGCGAAGCCCAGTACGCCAGCCACCCAGATCAGCACCACAGCCGGCGCCTGCGGCAACGGCGTGAACGCGCTGACCAGAAACGCCAGCAACGCGGCCAGCAGGAGGGCACCTAGACGCGGACTCATGCCACCGCCGCGCCACAGCAACCGGCCGCATCGACCCTGTTCGGCAGGCTATGCAGAGGCCGAGTCAACTCGTCTGCGGCTGCGCGTCACGCGCCAGCCGATCGGCCACGATCCGGAACACTTCCGGCGACAGCCCGAAGCCAAAGTGAGTCGTTTTCACCTCCACGTTCTCGGCCAGCGTCTCGCCGTGATCGACGCAGGCCTGCCAGCTAACAATTCCATCCAGGCGCGAGTACAAGGCGTGGACCGGTACCGCAAGCGGTTTGCGCGCGCGCTGGGCCACTGCATCCTCGATGGCGTCGAGATCCTCACCCTGAAGCCGATAGAGCGGCGCCAAGCGGGTGTATTTCGGACCACCGACTACAGGACTGCCAAGCGTGATCACCCTGCGGATCACCTCCGGTAATTCCCGCGCCGCCTCCCGGGCCAGATAGCCGCCCAGACTCCAGCCGACCAGCGCTACCGGGGCGCCGGATCGAGCTGCTTCCTCGGCCGCTCGATCCGCAAGCCTCGGTATGAGTTCGACCACGTCCCCGTCATTGCGTCCGATGCCCCAGGGACGGGCATCGTAGCCACGCGCATTCAGAAAGCGTTCCAAGGGCAGCATGCTGACTTCCGGAGCCTGCCAGCCAGGACACAGCAGAACCGTACCGCTGCCCTCAGGCAACGCAGCGAGCTGTTGCCATTGCGTGGCCAGGCGCAGGCCCTCGAAACCGCTGAACCCTTCGCCAAGAAGGGCCCATAGGGGAGGCCGGTCCGGAATGCTCATGACTGATGCTCCGCAATGCAGGTGTAGCGACTATGCCCGACCCCTCGCCATGACGCAGCCCGCGCGGCCACGCGAACCGACGCGAAGCCGCGGCTGCCGGAGTTCAAGCCGATGTGCGGGGCGCCGCCGTCACGCGCTGAACATCGGTCTGGCCGGGGGCGGCGCGCAGGGCTTCGCACAGGGTGCGCACAGACTGTCCGGTCCCCGGCCAGATCAGGTCCGGCGCCACCTCTGCCGCGGGCTCGAGCACGAAGCGGCGTCCCAGCGCACGGGGATGCGGCAGCACACAGTCGATGTCGTTGCATTGGACGTCCGCGAACAGGAGCAGGTCGAGGTCAAGCGGACGCGGCGCATTGCGGACGCGGGTCCGGGCACGGCCGAAATCCCGCTCCAGCGCCTGCAGCATCGCGAGCAGCCCCCGAGGCGAAGCCCACTCCGGCGTGCCGGGCACTGCCGCAGCGATCACCGCATTGACGAAGTCGGGCGAATCCGGCGGGCAGTCCAGCGGCCGCGAGTGCCACAGAGATGATGCGCGCCAGCCGGCCCCGCCCAGGCGGCGCTCAAGCTGCAGCATCGCGGCCTCGACAGTCTGCCGCGGATCGCCCAGATTGGAACCTAGCGCCACGAGGACGCAGGAGTCAGCCACGGAGAGTTTCGCCTTCGATCAAGGTCGTTCGGTGGGATCCTCAGGGGCGTCGAAGTCCTTCAGGGCCTTGAGCAAGCCTCGACAGGTGACCTGACCGACCAGGACGCCCTCACTGTTCACCACCGGCAACCGCCGTCGCTTGCGCTCCAGCATGGACTTGCCGATCAGCATGATGTCGTCGTTGGGGGCGACGCATTCGATCGGGCCGGTGGTCATATAGTCCTTCACCTTGCCACCGACGGTCTGATGGTAAGTGCCAGTGAGAATACCGCCGAGACAGTCGAGCTCGGAGAGCATACCGACCGGGCGTCCTGCGTCATCGACCACGGTCACGCCGGAGATGCGGTTGACCAGGATCTGATGGATGGCCTGAAACAGATCCGTCTCAGGCTTGACCAGAATCGGCTTGGCGATCATGTAGTCACTGACGCGCGTCGAGCGTTTCATGGTCTCGTTCTCCCGGCTCCCGCGGATGGTCCGCCAACCTGTACGACTTCTGCAAGGCTGCAACGTCCCCGGGCAAACGTCCAGCCCCATGCGTGGCCCCCGCATGGCCCGAACTGTCTTATCCAGGCCTCCTCTGGCAGAATCCGACCATCGATCCAAGCGCCCAGGTATGAGGCGCGGCCCGACCCGAACGCGCATCAGCGATGGCCCGCATCGCTCACCGATGCAGACTCACCAAGCCATTCAGGAGAGCAGAACATCATGAAAGCAGCCGTTCTACATGAAGTGAACAAGCCCCTCGAAATCGAGGACGTGCACATCTCCAAACCCGGCCCCAGGGAAGTCCTGGTGCGTACCGTCGCCGCCGGTGTCTGCCACTCCGACCTTCATTTCGCGAACGGCTCCTACCCCTATCCGCTGCCGGCCATTCTCGGTCACGAGTCCGCTGGCATCGTCGAACAGGTCGGCAGCATGGTCACGTACGTCAAGCCTGGCGACCACGTCATCACCTGTCTGTCCGCGTTCTGCGGCCACTGCGAGTACTGCCTCACAGGGCACATGTCACTGTGTCAGGAGCCGGAACTGAATCGCGGTGAAAGCGAGGAACCGCGGCTCGGCAAGACCGAGGCGCCCATCGCCCAGTTCCTCAACCTCTCCTCCTACGCAGAGCAGATGCTGGTGCATGAGCATGCCATCGTTAAGATCCGCGAGGACATGCCCATGGATCGCGCCGCCCTGATCGGCTGCGCGGTAACCACCGGCGTCGGTGCCGTGATCCACACCGCCAAGGTGGAGCCCGGCTCCACCGTCTGCGTCATCGGTGCCGGCGGCATCGGCCTGTCCGCCATCAACGGTGCGGCAATTGCCGGCGCCGGCCGCATCATTGCCGTGGACATGGTTGCGTCGAAGCTGGAGCTGGCGCGCAAGTTCGGCGCCACCGACGTGATCAACGCCAAGGACAAGGACGCGGTAGCCGAGATCATCGAGATGACCGGTGGCGGGGTGCACTACTCCTTCGAGGCCATCGGGCTGAAGGCCACCGCGGAACAGGCCTTCAGGATGCTGCGGCCGGGCGGTACCGCCACCATCATCGGCATGATTCCGGTGGGGGTGAACATCGAACTGCACGGCGTCGATTTCCTGTTCGAGCGCAAGATCCAGGGCTCCAACATGGGCTCGAACCGCTTCCGGGTGGACATGCCCCGCTTCGTCGACTTCTACCTGGCCGGCAAACTCCACCTCGACGACATGATCTCGCGGCGTATCCGCCTCGAGGACGTCAACGAGGGTCTCGCAGCCCTCGAGAAGGGCGAACTCGCCCGCAGCGTCATCATGTTCGACTGACAGTTCGCGCAGCGCCCGTCTCGCGGGCGCTGCGCAGCGGTCCAGGCGAGGGCTGGGTACGGGAAGTGCGCGACGTGCTTGCAGATCACGAGCGGCTGTTCGGGCGTCGGCCGAACACGGGACGCATGGCGGTGGCCATCATGACTGACGGCGACGACACCAACAGCCGCGCTCAGGCCTTCTACGGCGACCTGCGTTTTCGCAGCAGGGAGCAGTGAGTCAAGGTGCCGGCGCGCTTCCGGTCGCCACCCGCGCGTCACGTTCCTGCCGGTGAAGTTTGCCGCCACCAATGCGATAGATGTTGTCTGCTATCCCCAGCAGGCCTTCGCCATGGGTGACCGCCAGCAGCGTCAACTGGCCTTTCAGGTGGGCCACCGTCGCGAGCACCGCGCGCTCCGATTGTGGATCAAGGTTTGAAGTGGCCTCGTCCAGAATCAGCAGCCGCGGCGAGTGCACCAGAGCACGCGCCAGCGCGAGACGCTGCCGCTGCCCACCTGACAGGCGACCGCCGCGTTCGCCGATGGGCGTGTACATTCCTTCGGGCAGCGCAGCCACGAAATCCCACGCATCAGCGCTCTCGAGCGCGCGCTGCACCTCCGCCTCCCCGAGCCCAGGCTCGCCCAGGGTGATGTTGCGATACACCGAATCATTGACCAGCAGCGACTCCTGCGGCACGTAGCCGATCAGGCGGCGCCACTGGCGATGATCGATGTCTGCAAGCGGAACGTCATCGATCAGGATACGCCCGGAATCAGGCTCCAGCAGTCCCACTACCAGATCCAGAAGCGTGGTCTTGCCGGCACCGGACGGACCCACGATCACCGTGAGCTCGTTCACCGGGATCGTCATGCACAGTTTCTCGAGCAGGCGTTCGGGCGGACTGTGGCTGAAATCGACATCATCGAAGCGGATCTCGCGGGTCAGATCCGGCTTCAGCTCGCCAAGGTTGGGCTCCCGCTCCGCCTCGGCCGTGTCGATGGCATCACGCATCGACCAGTAGGCACTCTCGCAGATGACCATCTGCTGATAGGAGCGTTGGGCCTTGCCCAGCAGGTTCACCACCCGCGCCAGCAGAAACAGCATGACGACCACCGCCGCCAGCGGAATCTCCAGATGCACGACGAATACGAAGAAGCCGATGCCAACCAGAATGGCCAGCAGTGGCTCCTGCAGGGCAGAGAGCGCCTCTTTACTGAACACCTGCCGCCGCAGAGCGCCTCGAAGCTGTTCCGTCTGTCGCTCCAGCAGGCTGTCGAGATGCTGCTCCCGCGCCATGGCCTTCAGCGGCTTGACGGCGCCGAGCTGGTCGGTCATCACCGACAGCATGGAACGCAGCAATCCGGTCTGATTGCGGCCCGCCGCCCCTGCTGTCTTGACCAGGCCATGCAGCGCCCACAGCATCACCGCGCCGGCCACCAGCGCCGCGATACTGGCCTGCCAGGACACCATCAGGGCAATGCCCGAGTAGATCACCGCGTTGATCGTCATTGCGGCCAGCAGCGCACCTTCCCGGAAACCTTCGGAAGCACGCTGAGCTTCCGTGGCGACCGCGTTAGACAGCCGGCCGACAGGCTGAGCCAGATAGAACCGCCAACGGCTCGCCATCACCGCACGCAGCAATGCCAGCCGCAGGTCGGTGGCGACGTGCGCCACGGTGTAACCGACTTGCCGGTGGGCCAGCAGCACCAGCACCGCTTTGGTCGAGATCAGGGCTGTGGCCAGCAGCAGCAGGGCAAGCGGCGTCGGCTCGACGCCGAGGAACCCGACCACGTCCAGCGCGATCTGTTCAGGCAGCGACGGATCGCCGCTGGACCCGGTGGCCAGACTGAGCATGGACAGCAGGGTGGACAGGCCCAGGCCATCGAGCAGGCCGGCAAAGAGCAACGCCACCAGCGCCACGCCGCTGCGCCCGGGATAGGCACGGACGAACGCCGCGAGCATTTTCACGGCGCCTTCGTCGACCTTGCTAGCCGCCGCGCGCTCAGATTCCGGAGCAGGCGTCATGAGCCGGACGCCGCCCGTGCGCCATCAGACGGGGGACTGCCAAGGGAGCAGGCATAGTGATCGTTCAATGGAGACATGGAGAGCGCCAGAACCGCAGCAAAAGCGGCCGGCAGTATACCTGCTGCGCTGCCAGCCATCAGGTACCCGTCAGCAGGTGCTGCTACATCCTCCGAAACCGGTCCGCGTAACGGTCGCTGACCCGGACCTCGTCAGGATAGCCTTCCAGCGTCAGGCGCCAGCGACCGCGCAGGTCGCGCCGCGCCCGCCTCACGTGGCGGGCACTGACGATGGCGCTGCGATGCACCCGCCAGAACAGTTCCGGGTCGAGTTGATCCTCGAGCTCCTTCAGCGGCGTCCGGGTGAGGTACTCGCGCCCGGATGTGTGCACGGACGTGTACTTCGCATCAGAGCGGAAGCAGACCACCTCGGCCACCGGCACCAGATGCAACTCACGACCCGTCTGGACCTTGATGAAGCGCAGCGGCTGCGACACCTCGCTGGGCGTCACCTGATCACGCAGCGCCTCCAGCAAGCTGTCGGGTGCACGCTCCAGTGAGCGGGCCGCTGCCGCTCTTTCGAGCGCGCTGCGAACGCGCTCCAGGCTGGCCGCGAGGCGATCCGGAAGCACGGGCTTCAGCAGGTAGTCCACGGCTGCCTGCTCGAACGCCGCCACCGCGTACTGATCGTAGGCGGTGACGAACACCACCCGAATGCCGTCCGGCAGCGCCCGTGCCACCTCGATTCCGCTGCGGCCCGGCATGCGGATATCGAGGAATGCCACGTCAGGCCGGTGTTCACAGGCGAGACTCAGGGCCTCGTCTCCGTTCGCCGCCTCAGCAACGATCTCCAAATCGGGCCACTGGCTGCGCAGCTGCGCCGCCAGATGGCTCCGGAGCAGAGGTTCATCGTCGGCGATCAGTGCCCTCCAGGTCATGCCTGCGCCCTCGAAGGATGTTGCGACGTCGGCAACCTCACCCGCGCCTCCGTGCCGCCGTCCGGCAGCTCGATCAGATCGAGCGTTGCCGCGGCACCGTACAGTGCCCGCAGTCGCTGCCGGATGTTGTCGAGCGCGAGACCGGAACCCGACGCCTGACCGGTGAGGCCGACGCCCGTGTCCCGTACGCTGAGCGTCATCGTTTCAGCCTCGGCCTTGGCGACCACCCGCACCGTACCACCGGCAGGCAGGGGATCGATGCCATGCTGCACCGCATTCTCCACCAGCGGTTGCAGGAGCAGAGGCGGCAATTCCCGCGAGCGCAGGTCCTCGCTCACCTCGACTTTCCAATCGAGCCGGTCCCCCATGCGCACGGACGCAATACTGAGGTAGGCCTCGATCACCTCGAGTTCCTCCCCGAGCGTACTGTGGGCGCTTCGGGTTCGCTGCAGGGATGCGCGCAGCAGCCGGGTCAGCTGTTCGAGCACACGGGCCGCAGCCTCGGCATCCGAGCGCACGAGCACCAGTGCATTGGACAGCGTATTGAACAGAAAATGGGGTTCGATCTGGGCCTGCAGCAACCGCAGCTCGGTCTGGGCCATGGCCTTTTCACCGGCAAGCCGCTCGAGTTGCTCGTCGCGCAACGAGTCCCGCAGTCTGACCACAGAAGTCCCAAGCAGGGACAGCGTGGCACCGAGGAGGCCGAACAGGGCGCCCAGCATCAGCGACCGGGTCTGCAGCATGCCCGTGCCCCCCACCTGGCCCGTCAGCAGGGATTCAGCCAGCAGATAGCCTAGGAGGATGCCCGCAGGGACAGCGATCAGCATCACGGCCAATGGTGGCAGCCGGGCACCGAACACCCGGCTGAGCAACTCGGCGAGACCATGAATGGAAAAGCCGATGCAGTTCGAGACCAACAGCGAGGACCCGAACGGCAGATCGAATGCCACAGCGAGGCCCATCGCCACCAGAAGGCAGAACACCCCGGTGGCGGCGAATTCCAGCAGCAGTCGGGAAGCCGAACGCTCGGCGCTCCGACCCTGCGGGTTCGCACTCGTCAACTGATCAGCCAAAGTCTCCGCTCGACGTCCTGCCGCGCAGGATTTCATCCTGCCAGAAAGCGCCCGTGGAGACCGAGCGGAACCGCATAGGGCAGCCGCGCCGTGGCCACCGGCCCGGCGGCCACGTCTTCGAGGCGGAACACCCGCAGCAGACTGTATCCGGAGGCCCAATCCAGCGCGGGCCCGAGCAGCCAGCGGGAGCCGTCGGCGGCTTCCACAGGCAGATGCTCCTCCGGCATCTCCGTATCCGGGTAGCGCCAGCTCGACTCAATCTCGCGTTCGAGGTCGAACACGCTGACCCGATCCAGGCCGTCGTGGCGGGGCTGATCGCCCGCATGACGCCCGAGCATCACCAGCTCGCCGTGTCTGCGACCCACGTGTCGCGGCAGGACGCTGGGAAACTCACCGAGCATGTCCGCAAACGGCTCTTCGACTGCGGTTCCAGCGCGCAGATCAACACGGTAACGGTAGGGACGTGCCGCGGAGGTGGTGAAATCCGCGTCAGCGCCGCGCATCAGTTCGCGGAAACTTTCCGTCATCAGCAAGGGGTCCGGCGCCCGGGCGGCATCGAAGCGGATCACGCCGGCTTCGTCTTCCCAGGCATTGCCGTAGTGGAAGACCCACTGGGCGGGAAGTTCCATCTCGCCGGCCACCTCGAGATCGGCCTTGCGCAGAACCAGGACGCGGGTGGCCTCCCGGGAATGCCAGCGCAGGCTGTCCAGCAGGGTGTCCGCATCGACGCCCGGTTCAGGGTAGAGCGGAGGCAGCAACAGCAGCAGGTGATGCCGGGTGACCATGAAGTCGTGGGGCATTCCCACCCGCGGCACGTCGAGCACTTTGACCCGCTTCAGGGTGGCGTCCGGCGCGAAATGCCACAGGACGAGTTTGTCGGCGCTGGCCAGGTAGCCGAAGTTCCAGAGGGTTCCGTCCGGCTCCAGGCGCGGGTGGGCCGAAAACGGCAGGCCGCGTGTCTCGGCCGAGAACGTGACCAGCCCTTCGGTGGTCAGGTCCTTCGGGTCCAGCGCCCAGGCGGACCCGGCCTCCCACAGCGCCAGCAGCCGATCACCGTGGGGCAGGACACTGATGTTGGCCGGATTGAGGTCGTCCGCACCGGTGACCCCCACTGCATCCGGGGGCAGACTGCCGAAACCGGGCAACAGACGCCGACCCGCCGCGCGCTCCCGCTCGAGCTTATGCGTGGCCACGAGCCGGGCCTGATGATTCACGCCGTCGGCACCAAAGCGCCACGCCTGCACCAGGCCATCCCCATCGAACAGGTGACGATAGCGCCAGCCACCGAGGCTGTGCATGCCGGGGCCATTCCGATAGAGGCTCCCACGCAGCGCTGCCGGCCAGCTTCCCGTGACCTCTGCCGCAGCTTCAAAGGTCCGATCGTCACAGCCGAGGTAACCGAGCAGCCACGGTTCGTCGGCCATGGCGTCCAGAAACGCTGCCTCCCAGGCATCGCCCGTCGCAGCGAAGGCGAACCGCCCGAGTGGAGCCAGGGCCGCAGCCGTGAGTGCAAGTTGAAGAACATCGCGTCGTTTCATGTCAGTGCACCAGGGTCATGCGCAGCTCACCGCCGTCGACACCGACCTCGACCACCATGTCCTGGAACGGCGGCGGACCGAATCGCCCGCGGGCATCGTTGGACACCCCCCATGGCTCTGTCGGCATACCGACCAGATTGGTTGCCATTTCGCCGTCGCCATCAAGATCGTGGTGCACCCGTGCCGCGTAGCGGCCGGGTTCGAGGTCATGCAGGGTGGCTCGGACCTGGGGCTTCACCGCCGGTAACCTGAGTTGAGCGACTGTCGGCCCTTCGCCTGCATCGGTAGCGGTCAGCACCTGCACCCGAAGCACGCCGCTGGTCGAACGCACATCCTCGATGACCACACGGACCTCGGCTGCGTGCGCCGCCGGTGCTGCGTGCAGCAACATGAGCAGGAGCAGGGTCGACACGAAGACCGTCACGGCTGCTGTCCGGCAGGCTCGAGCCAGCGTCGCATCGGCCAGCCCCTGTCCCGTTTCTTCATTGCGCGTCATGTTCCGCCTCCTTGACCATCGCGCCATGAGCAGACCCTGGCGGGCGGACGGAGGTTCTGCCAGCCGCAGGCGACGGAACTGAAGCTGCCTGCGACGCATCGGTCGCCTGCCGTGACGAATGGGGGTGCCGGCAACAGCACTTTTGCGTCCACCCTTGCTGCCTTCGGTGAGATCGGCGAGGTTAGGGGTCGCTGTACTGGATCAGGCCCGCAACCATGTCCTGTCGCAAGCTGCTCATCCTCGTCGCATCGCTGCTCGCTGCCGCAGCAGCAGCGCCGGATGAGTCCGCCCTGCGGCTGTCGGCCTGGCAGGACATCGTCCGCGACAGTCCGTACTGGGACAGTCAGGGCATGCACGCCAATCTTGCGACGATCCGCCGCTGGGTGCTGGCGGGCGAAGGGTTCTGCGGCGCGCTTCAGCGCCACATTCTGTTCGACCGCCGCATGGCCTTCGTGGGCTACTTAAGCGATGCGGGTGAGCGGGAGGCCAATCAGGAGAACATCAACGAACGGCGCCGGCAGCTGGCGGAAGCCGGCAGGGTGGATCGCTGGCTGCCGGGCGACGCAGGCCAGACCGGGTACCCCTTCGTCCTCAGCTGCAACCAGCCGCATGCCCGGCTGGACGACGCGCTGGCCCGGTATCTGGGAGACGATGATGATGCGCGGCTGTGGGGAACATGGGACGGCATGCGGGTCGGCACGGCCGACGAGCAGGTGTCGCTGCATGAGGCCATCAGGCAGGTCTACGGGTTTCGCCGCGAGATGGGACGCATCGGGCTTCCCGACGACATTCTGAGTGTGCTGGCGGGCAAGGTTCTCATCGAAAGCGGCGGGCTGCGTGACGCGCTGTCGCCTGCCGGCGCCCAGGGAATCATGCAGCTGTCACCTGAGGCCCTGAACGACTGCGCCCTCGATCCGCGTTTCCACCTGCATCGACTCGCCCAGATCGACTGCGCGCTGTATCTGCTCGAACAGAATCACCGCAACCTCGAACCGGTGTTCACGTCATTCTTCGCGGATCTACCCACTGAGAAGGCCGAGCGCTTGTATCGGCTGCTGCTGATCCAGGCGTATCACGGCGGCATCGGGCGCGTCATGGCGCTCATGACAGACGCTGAACTCAACGGTGCGGCCCGCTACTTCGCCGCCAACCACGCCCGCTTCAGCGCCGGTGACATCGCGCTAGGCATGGTGTTTCACAACCTCGGACGCCGCGGCTTCGGCTTCGCCTCGCTGTACTACGTCACCGACGTCTCGCTGGCGATGGATGCGGTCTGCGCCCGGCTCGACGACCTGCCAGGCTGCCCTGCCGCAGAATGAACCATCAGCCCGCTCAGCGCAGGCGCACCACGTAGAACTGACCCTCGCGCCAGATGCGGATGACGGGATTGCGCTGATCGAGCTTGATGCCCTGGGTGAGATCGGACAGATTCCGGCTGGTACGCTGATTCACGGCGACAATGATGTCGTCCGCGCGCAGGCCGTTGCGCCAGGCGCGGCTGCCTTCACTCACGTCGAGCAGCCGGACACCTGCGGCCACGTCCCGCTCCGGCCCCCCGCGGTGATTCTGCAGCACCGTACCCTCGAGGCGCGGATGCAGGCGCGCGCCTGCCACCCGCTCGAACTGATCCTCCGGCACCGCCACCGCGACGACCTGCCTGGCGCCGTCGCGCGCGAACTCGATCTCAAGCTCGTCGCCCACCATGATCACCGCGGCCCGGGCGCGGAAGTCCGTCGCCGTTCGCACCCTGCGCTCGCCGAGCCGAACGATGACGTCGCCGGGCTGGAAGCCGGCAGACGCAGCCGGGGAGCTCACGTCCACCGCCGTGACCACGACGCCTTCGCGCAGGTCGATGCCGAAGGCGCGGGCAAGCTCCACGTTGAGCCCCTGTACCTGAAGACCGAGATGTCCCCGGCGCACTTCGCCGTGAGCGATGAGCTCACCCATGATCACCTGCGCCATGTTCGCGGGAATGGCGAAGCCGATGCCGACGTTGCCGCCCGCAGGCGCGATGATCGCCGTATTGATGCCCACCAGCTCTCCGCGCAGATTGACCAGCGCGCCACCAGAGTTGCCCGGATTGATCGACGCGTCGGTCTGGATGAAGTCTTCATAGCCCTCCACGCCGAGACCACTGCGGCCGATGGCGGAGATGATGCCGGAGGTGACGGTCTGACCGAGCCCGAATGGGTTGCCGATGGCGACCACGAAGTCGCCCACACGCAGCGTCGCGGAGTCGCCGAAGCGGGCCGTGACGGGGGGCGCCTCCGCCGCCAGCTCCTCGGGATCCACCCTCAGCACCGCCAGGTCCACTTGGGCGTCGGCACCCACCAGGGTGGCTTCGAGACTGCGGCCGTCCGCCAGCGTCACCGTGATTTCGTCTGCCCGGCTGACCACGTGGTCGTTGGTGAGAATGAAGCCGCGGCTGCCGTCGACAATCACGCCGGAGCCGGCACTGCGGGTACGCCGATAGCGCTGCTCCATGCTCGGCAGATCGAAGAAGCGGCGGAAGAACGGATCGTCGAACAGCGGATTGCGCACTTCCACGTTGGTGAACGTGGCGATGTTCACCACGGTGGGTGTCACCTGCTCCATCATGGGCGCGAGACTGGGCATCGGCTCGCCGTCGCCGAGGACCGCGGGAAGCTGGCCGCTGACGGTAACCGGCAGCATGGCGAGCAGCATGGCGAGCAGCAGGCCCATGCGACGCGCGCATTCGACTGCACAGGTCATGGCGACTCCCCGAATGCGACCCCGGCGTCGGCGTCCGCGTTGGCCGGCGGCAACTGCGCGAGCATCACCAGGGTCCAGCCCACCGCGGAAGCCAGCGCAGCCGCCAGGAAACTCAACACATAGCCGCCCTGGAAGTCGTAGAGCACGCCGATCAACAGCGGGCCCGAAGCCACACCGAGGGTGGTCAGCCATTGGCTCAGAGAAAAGATGCGGCCGTAATCACGCACCCCATAGACCTCCGCAAGCAGCAGCGGTTGCAGCATCAGCAGATTGCCCACAGTCAGGCCGAACAACAGCGCGCCCAGCAGCATACCCGGCGCGCCCTCCACCAGTGCCAGTACCAGCATGGACAGGCTCTGGCCCGCGAGACAGACCAGCGCAAAACGACGCGTGTCCACGCGGGTCAGCAGCCACCCGCCCGCGAACCGACCGACGATACTGGCACTGGCCATCACCGATACCGCCGTCGCCCCGACGGTGGCATCGACGCGGGTGGCCGCCAGGTTGAACAGATGGGCGATGCCACCCACCTGGGCCAGCATGGCCAGCACCCAAGCCGCCGTCACCAGCGCGAAGAAGCGGCTGCGGATCGCGTCCGCGTAGGCCCAGCCCGACGCGACCGCTGCGGCGCCGCCAGAACCCGTAGTCATGCCGGGTCGACCCCGCACCACCAGCATGGTCACCGGCACGATGCCCAGGAACCAGAGCAGAGCCAGGCGGGGCATGGCCATCTCGAGTCCGAGGTTCCCGATCAGTGCTGCCGATGCGGGGGTCAGGAGGACGCCACCGATGGACAGTCCAGTCGAGGCCACGGACAGCGCAATGGAACGCTGGCGATCGAACCAGCGTGTGACCAGGGTCGTGGCTGGCACCAGCGACGCGCAGGCGTGACCGGCACCGAACAGCGCATAGACCAGATACAGCTGCCACAGTTCCGTCACCCGACCGAGGGCCAGCAGTGCGCCGGCACCAAGGACGCCGCCAAGCGCGATGGTCCACCGGGGGTCGAAGCGCTGGATCAGACGCCCCGCCAGCAAACCGGCAAAGCCGCTGGACACGAAGAACAGCGCGGTGGCGCTGGACACCGCGCCTACGGGAAAGCCGTAAGCGACCACCAGCGCATTCATGTAGACGGAGAGATTGTAGAACGCCAGACCGGACGCCACGGTGAGCATGACGAACAGGGCCGCGACCACGTACCAGCCATAGTAGATGCGTGCCATGCAGCCGTCTCAGAGCGTCAGCAGGGCGGCCTGCTGGGGAGTGCGGAAGCTCACGAAGAGCTGAAAGAAGTCCACCGCGTCGGGCAGCGACAGGCTGCGTTGCCCAACCACATCCCGGATCAACCCCCTGAGTTCGCTGGTGTCGAGATGGACCGGAGCCGCAAGATTGGCGCACCCCATGCACCAGTCGCCGAAATTGCGTTCAATGATGGGCTCCCACAGCAGCAGGCGCAGATCCTCGTGCCGGTCATCGGCAACGATAGTCGGCAACAACACATCGAGCACCGCCTCTTCCGCCTCGAGGATCTGCGCGAAATAGGTGCCGTCGAACACCAGATAGCCGGTGACACCGTGGCGATGATTCTTCTCCCGCGACCGGCGCAGAATCTGCTTGAGATCCTTCAGCAGGAGGCCGGGTCGGGCTTCGCTGATGTAGGCCAGCGTCGTCAGCGCCATGGCGAGTCCCCTCGTGCGCTGCGTCATGCAGCGTCACCACGGATGCCGTGATCGAGGCATCTGAGAGGGAACTTACTCCGGCAGCGGCGCCGGTGCAAAACGTTACGCGGCGATGGCTTCGGGCCATCCCGGCAGGCGTAGGCACCGGAACAGCTCTGCGAGGGACACGATGTCCGCCTGCCGCACGCCATTGGACGTCAGCAGTGCATTCAAAGCCGCCTGCGGCTCACGCAGACCGCGCATGCGCCGCCAGGCCAGGTTGTAGCAGGCCATGGGGTGACGCGGGAACTCGCGTCGCTGCGCGGCACCCTCCCAGAGCAGGCTCACGCGCTCATGGCGAGGATCGGCCTCGATGCGCTCGAACAACGCGGTCACCGCCTCCGGCCTGCCCTCGATCACCTGCAGGAAGCGGCGCCCGTCGAACACCAGGCAGCCGGTGATGCCTGCCGCCATGTTGGCGGCCCGCGCCCGCTGTATCAGCGAACGCAGCCGGCGCTGATCGAGACCCGGAATCGAATGGCTGGCATAGCACAGCATCGTCAGTTCCGGCGTCCCGCCGACAGGGGCTTCCCCCAGCGGCACGAATCGATCAAATCCTGCGTCCATGGCTGTCTTCTCCCAGTTGACCACCGGAACTGTCCGGAGAGGTCCCACCCCGGCGCGCCGACTACATGGCACCCGCTGAAGCTCCTCACTTCATCGTCGCCGCCGTGGATACGCCCTCCCGGACAGATCCGGGGTCGCTTCGTGACCCAGGACAATGGCCACGGCGGGCATCATCATCGCTTGCAGTGACGACCACCATCGGGGAATCACCTGAACTCGATCCGCCGGGAACCCGACCCGGGCACCAAGCCGACGGCCGCCTTGCAGCTTGCGTCAGCCGGCATCGCTGGCCAAGATGAGCGCCCCTGGACAGGCGCAACACCCGGCTGATGCCAGCACGTTGGGCGCGGGCGAGGACGGGCAATATGCCGTGCCGTCGCTTTCGGGCATCGGACACGTCCATCCCAATCTCAAGTCGAACAACGAGGAGCGGGTTCCGCGATGAATGACTTTGTGGACGTCGGCGGCCTGAAGGTCGCCCGAGCACTTCACTTGCTGGTAACAGAACAGATCGCCCCGGGAACCGGCGTGGCGCCGGAGTGGGTGTGGACTGAGCTGGCGGCGATCATCCGCGATCTCGGACCGCGTAACCGCGCTCTGCTCGACAAGCGGGACGAGTTGCAGGCCCGTATCGATGCCTGGCTGCAAGCAGAGCCTGCCGCGGCCATGGATCCTGCAGCGCAACGTCGCTTTCTCAGCGAGATCGGCTATCTGGTCCCTGAGGGAGACGACTTCGCCGTCACGACGGCGGATGTCGACAGCGAAATCGCCTCGGTCGCCGGTCCGCAGCTGGTTGTCCCCGTGGACAACGCCCGCTATGCGCTGAATGCCGCCAACGCCCGCTGGGGCAGCCTCTACGACGCGTTCTATGGCACAGACGTCATCCCGGAGACGGCAGGCGCCGAGAAGAGCGGCGGCTACAATCCCGGGCGCGGCGAGAAGGTCATCGCCCGCGCCAACGACTTTCTGGACGCGACCTTCCCGCTCACCGAGGGCCGCTGGCAGGGCGTGACCCGACTGGCCATCGACGACGGCAGCCTTGCGCTCGAGCTGGCCGATGGTGTTGCCGCTCTGAAGGACAAGAAGAGTTTCGCCGGCTATCGGGAGCACGACGGCGTGCTCACGAACGTCCTGCTCAGGCACAACGGCCTGCACGCAGACATCCTGATCGACCCCAGCCACCCGATCGGCCAGCAGCACCCCGCGGGCGTGAAGGACATCCTGCTCGAATCCGCCGTCAGCACCATCATGGACTGCGAGGACTCTGTCGCGGCCGTGGATGCCGCGGACAAGGTCACGGTCTACGCCAACTGGAACGGCATCATGCAGGGCACCCTGGCCACCTCCGTCAGCAAGGACGGGAAGGCCATCGAGCGCAGCCTGAATCCGGACCGGGTCTACACTGCTCCCGACGGCGGCGAGGTAACCTTGCACGGTCGCTCGCTGCTGCTGGTGCGCAACGTCGGGCCCCACGTCTATACCGACATGGTCACCACAGCCGAGGGCGAGCCGGTACCAGAGACCTTCGTCGACGGCATGATCACGTCGCTGGCGGCGATGCATGACCTGAAGGGCAACGGCCGGGTCCGGAACAGCCGCACCGGGAGCGTCTACATCGTCAAGCCGAAGCAGCACGGTCCCGAGGAAGTGGCCCTGTCCGTGGAACTCTTCGCGCGCATCGAGGATGCGCTGGGGTTGCCGCGCAATACCCTCAAGATCGGGATAATGGACGAGGAGCGGCGCACGACCGTCAACCTGAAAGCCTGCATCCGTGAGGCACGGGAGCGGGTCATCTTCATCAACACCGGCTTCCTCGACCGGACCGGTGACGAGATCCACACCCACATGCACGCCGGCCCCGTGATCCCGAAGCCCGAGATCAAGGGCGCGCCCTGGATCCTTGCCTACGAGGACTGGAACGTGGACATCGGCCTCGCCTGCGGGCTTGCCGGTCATGCTCAAATCGGCAAGGGTATGTGGGCCATGCCTGATGAAATGGCCGCCATGCTCGATGCCAAGGTCGGTCATCCGAAGGCCGGCGCCAACTGTGCCTGGGTGCCCTCACCCACCGCCGCCACGCTGCACGCCCTGCACTATCACCAGGTGGACGTGCGCGCCCGCCAGCAGGAGCTCGCCAGCCGCAAGCGGGCAAGTCTGGACGACATCCTCACGCCGCCCATGCTCGGCAATCGCAAGCTGGATGCGGACACGATTCAGAAGGAGCTGGACAACAACGCCCAAGGCATCCTCGGCTACGTGGTGCGCTGGGTGGAACAGGGTGTGGGCTGCTCCAAAGTCCCCGACATCAATGACGTGGGGCTGATGGAAGACCGCGCCACGCTGCGCATCGCCAGCCAGCACATCGCCAACTGGATGCTGCACGGGATCATCGACAAGCAGCAGGTGGTGGAGACCATGCAGCGCATGGCGGCGGTTGTGGACCGCCAGAACGCCGGCGACCCCGCCTATCGCAACATGGCCCCGGACTTCGAACAATCGGTGGCCTTCCAGGCCGCGATGGACCTGATCTTCGACGGCGTGAAGGAACCCAACGGTTACACCGAACACACGCTGATGCGCCGGCGCCGCGAGTTCAAGCAGAAGCTGGCCCAGCAATAGTCTGCTCCCCAAGCGAGCGTTCGAGGCGGGCGCATGACCTCATCGCAGCCGGACCCTGACGACGAAGCGGCGCGTGCCGAGCTGTCCCGGCTGCTGGCCGAGTCGCCCGCCAACCTGCCGAAGAGCCTGCTGCGCTGGCTCGAGATCTCGTCGCCGCAGCGCATTGCCTTGTGTGTCTTCGTGGTGCTGCTGGCCGCCGGCCTGACCTGGCTGGTCCCGGAGGATGCCGCGCTCGACGTCGCCGGCCGCCGCTCACTGTTCATCCTGCTGCTGGCCGCCGGGCTCTGGCTCTCCGAGGCCATTCCGGCGTTCGCAGTTGGCATCTTGATCATCGCCCTGCAGGTGCTGCTGCTGGACCGCCCCGGAGGGACCCTGGCCGAGGGGCCCGGAGATTGGGAAGCCCACGTCCTGGTCCTGGGACATCCACTCGTGTGGCTGTTCTTTGGTGGACTGGTGCTGGCGGCGGGCATGTCCCGGACCGGGATCGATCGCTGGCTGGCCAGCAACCTGCTCGAACGCTTCGCCAGTCGTCCCGCCACCCTGATCGCTGGGGTCGCAGGGATCGCTTTCGTCCTCAGCATGCTCATGTCCAACACGGCGACCACGGCGATGATGTTGGCGCTGGTGACGCCGGTGGTGAGCCGCCTGGAACGGGGCGATCCCATGGCGCTGACGCTGGTGCTGGCGATTCCCGTCGGCGCCAACCTGGGCGGCATGGGCAGCCTGGTGGGAACGCCGCCCAATGCGGTGGCTGCCGGTGCGCTGGCCAGTCAGGCGGGGATCGAAATCAATTTCGCCCAGTGGCTGGTGGTGGGGCTGGTGCCAGGCCTGCTGCTGCTCGGCCTGCTGCTGGGGGTGCTGCTGTGGCGGGTTCGCGGAGCCCAGGCACCGCCGGCGGAGCTGTGGGCAGGACTCGATGCCGACGACGCTCAGCACATTCCGCTGTGGGAGCGACTGACAGTCATCCTGACGCTGCTGCTGACGGTCACGCTGTGGTTGACGTCCGGCGTTCACGGCCTGCCGGCACCAGCGGTGTCCGTGGTTCCCGTAGTGATCCTCACCGCATCCGGGATTCTCGACGTGGAGGCCTTCCGCAGGCTGCCCTACGACGTGCTGTTCCTGCTGGCCGGGGGTCTGGCTCTTGGTGCTGCCGTCCACGAGACGGGCCTCGCAGCCTGGCTGATTTCCGGACTGCCGGCAGAGGATGTGCCACTGTTCCTGCTGGCGCTGGCCGCGGGTGCAGCCGCCGTCCTGCTGTCGAACATCATGAGCAACACCGCAGCTGCGAACGTCCTGGTACCGCTGGCGATCAGCGCGGCGCCGGGAGCCTCGCTGGTGGTGGCCCTGCCCGTGGCGTTGTGCGCTTCGGCGGCCATGGCCATGCCCGTATCCACCCCCCCGAACGCATTGGCGTTCGCCACGGGCCTGTGTCGGGCCCGTGACTTTCTCGTACTGGGGAGTGTGACCGCCCTGGCAGCTCCACCGCTGGCAGCAGCCTGGACCCTGTACGTGGTCAGGCCGCTGCTGGGTTAGTGCGTCAGCGTCAGGCCTGGAATTCCGGCGTGCGCACCACGAGGCCGTCGAGTTCCGGCGTGACCGGAATCTGGCAGGACAGGCGGGAGAACTCGTTGCTCTCCGGATTAAGGTCGAGCATGGAGATTTCCATCTCGCTGCGGCTGCCAACCTTGTCCATCCAGTCGGCTTCCACGTAGACGTGGCAGGTCGCGCAGGAACACTGGCCGCCGCAGTCGGCATCGATGCCGGGAACGCCGTTCTGAATGGCGTTCTCCATCAGGGAGATGCCCTCTTCGGCATTGAGCTTGTGCTCGGTGCCGTCGTGCTCGATAAACGTGATGGTCGTCATGTCGTCCCTTCATCCGGTCCAGGTAAATTTCACGGAGGCGGATTGTAGCCCGCCGATCCACCCGTTCTCGACCTCGGGTGGACGCGCCGTCGGCTCCGACCCATGCCCTTCCGGGAAGGCCGTCGACCGAACCGTGCGCAACCTTAATCGAGATTGCCGCATCGCGCCATGACGTCGATCAAGTCCCCCGCGGAGGGATGGGGGTATACCCTGAAGCCTGTCTCAGGCAGGCCCCTGCTGTGCCGCAACTCCGATACGGCCGCAACCCGACGCATCTATGCTGCACCATGCCATACCCCCAGCCGTATCCTGGAGTGCCTCCACCATGAGCCTGTTCGCTTACTGCTACGTCAGCGAAGCTGCACCCGGTCTCGACAATACAGCCATGGAGAAGCTGGTTGACTTGGCCGAAGCGTACAATCAGCGCCACGGCATCACCGGTTGTCTGCTCTACGACTCGGGCCACTTCGTCCAAGTCCTCGAGGGCAGCCAAAGCGAGCTCGAGGCGCTCATGCAACGTATCGCGGTCGATCCGCGCCATCTTCGATTCCGGGTGGTCTGGTCTGGGCCGATCCCCAAGCGCATGTACGAGTTTTGGTCCATGCGCCTGTTCAATCTCGAGTCCGCAGCACTGCTTTCCGGCAAAGATCCGAGCGTGATCGCAGAGCTGCGGCAGGAGCTGACCGAGTTCGTGGCCAAGTCCACGGACAAGCTCGGCGAGCTACCGAGCTTCTTCCGCTTCTGCATGGCCTGCGTACGGGAAGACCGGGAGCCCGAAGAGGTCAATATGGACCGTCCCATGTTCATGGCGAGCTGAGCCCCGTACCGCAGGGCGCAGCGAACGACTGCGCCCTGCCCTACCCGCGATCCCGCAGCTGACGCCGACCTTTGCTCGCGCCCCTTGCCTGACCTGCCGCCCATAGGCTAGCTTGCTTCCGCATCATGCCGTTGACGCGAGCCCTGGGGGTGCCACGAAGTGTGGCGCCGCGCCATGGATGGCAGCGTTGAGGGCGGTTCGGCAGTGTAAAGCCGGGAATCGAACCCTCGAAGTCAAGACGCTCCATGCGGGTATAGTTCAATGGTAGAACCTCAGCTTCCCAAGCTGATGATGCGGGTTCGATTCCCGCTACCCGCTCCAACCCACCCCACCCCACCGATGTCACGAAACACTGTAGGCCCGAGCGCGTGCGCTTGGCCCGTATGCGGCGGCCAAAGGCAACGGGGCCGCGTATGCGGCCCCGTTGAGTACTGCCTGACAAAGGCGAATCAGGCGGGAATGCGCACCGGCAGTTCGCGGATGCCGCGAATGAAGCTCGAGCGCAGGTAGACCGGATCGCCAACCACCTCGATCTTGCCGAAGCGCTTGAGCACTTCCTCCCACATGATACGCAGCTGCATTTCACCGAGCCGGTTGCCCAGGCAGCGATGGATGCCGAACCCGAACGAGGTGTGCTTGCGGGCGTTGGGACGGTCGATCATCAGGCGGTTGGGATCGTCGAACTGGTCGTCATCGCGGTTGCCGGAGACGTACCACATGGCGACCTTGTCACCCTTGCTGATCTTCTTGCCGCCCAGCTCCGTATCCACCACCGCGGTACGGGCCATGTGCGCCACCGGGGACTGATAGCGGATGAACTCGCAGACCATGTTCGGCACCAGACCGGGGTTCTGCAGCAGCTTCTCGTACTCAGAAGGGTGCTGATTCAGGGCCAGCAGACCACCGGAGATGGAGTTCCGGGTGGTGTCATTGCCGCCCACGATCAGCAACAGCACGTTGCCGAGGTACTCGTTCGGCGGCATGTTGCGGGTGGACTCGCCGTGCACCAGCATCGAGATCAAATCGTTGCCCGGCTCCTTCTGCTGGGCACGCTCTTTCCACACCGCGTCGAAGTACTCCCAGCACTTCCACAGTTCCATGAAGCCCTCTTCCGGCGTCTCGAACACATCCGGGTCGCCGATGCTCTGGGACACGTCGGACCAGTGAATGAGCTTGTGCCGGTCTTCCTGAGGAATGGCGAACAGGGTCGCGAGCATCTGCCCGGTGAGTTCCACCGAGACTTCGCGGACCCAGTTGAACTCCTCGTTGCGCGGCAGATTATCGAGAATCTTGCCGGCACGTTCGCGGATCAGGTGCTCGAGCTCGTGCAGATGGCGGGTGGTGAACATGGGCGCCACCACCTTGCGCTGTTCGTCGTGCTTCGGCGGATCCTCCATGATGAACATGGGCAGGTGGAACGTGGGATCCGGATCCGGATCCGGCTGGCCGCCAAGCTGGATGCCGCCCAGGCGCGAGTCCGAAGAGAACAGGTCGTGGTGGGTATCCACGTACATGATGTCCTGGAACTTCGTCACCGACCAGTACGGCCCGAACTGGGACTCCTCACAGCGGTGGACCGGCGATTCCTTGCGCATCCGCTCGAAGTACGGCAGCACCGTATTGGCCTCGAACAGCGCCGGGTGGCCGGGATTGAGCTTCTCCAGCGGGATCTCATAAGGATCCTGGTGAACGTCGATCGCCCACTCTTTCCAGGTGTCCTTGTTCGAGCGCTTGAAGCGCTCCGCCTTCGACATGGGTTCGTTCGCTGCGTCGGACATCCGAATACCTCCAGCAATGTCTGTTTAAGCCCGCAGGCCCGTTGGCCAGCGGAGCAAAGTGTGAGCCTGGGCTCATAATACGGCAGACGGACGCCATTATCGATCCATCCGCGACGACTGCCCGGACGAGTGGCACAATCGCGCCCTGAATCAATGGAGGGACGGCATGCAGCTCAAAGACAAGGTGATCGTAGTGACCGGCGGTGGCAGCGGCATCGGCGCCGCCATGGCCCGCAGGTTCGCCCAGGAAAGCACCAAGGCCATCGTGGTTGCAGACCTCAACCTGGCGAACGCCGAGGCCGTAGCGGCCGAGGTCGGCGGCGTGGCGCGCAAGGTGAACGTGGCCAGCGAGGCGGAGATCAAGGCGCTGATCGAGGCGACTGAGAAGGAGCAGGGGCCCATCGACCTGTTCTGCTCCAATGCCGGAATCGGGCTCGGCCGAGGCCTGGAGACCAGCAACGAGGACTGGGACACCATTCTCGGCGTGAACGTGATGGCACACGTCTACGCAGCACGTCACCTGGTACCGAAGATGGTGGCACGCGGCGGCGGCTACCTATTGAACACGGCGTCTGCCGCGGGTCTGCTGTCCCAGATCGGCTCGGTGACGTACGCAGTGACGAAGCATGCCGCCGTATCGCTGGCCGAATGGATATCCATCACCCACGGCAATGAAGGCATTCGCGTCTCGGTGCTGTGTCCGCAGGCGGTGGACACTCCGATGATCGCGGGAACCGACGCCGGCGGCGTGGCCGGCGTTGACGGCATCATGTCACCTGAGGCGGTAGCCGACGTGGTGGTGGCAGGACTGGCGGAAGAGAAGTTCCTGATCCTGCCGCATCCGAGCGTGCGCGAGTACATCCAGCGCAAGGCCGGCGACTATGACCGCTGGCTGGGCGGCATGCGCAAGCTGCAGGCCCGCTACGGCCAGAAAGCCGTCTGAACCGTCGCTCCCGCTGCAGC
>SKUB01000063.1 GCA_007122315.1 Pseudomonadales bacterium
CGGGCCTCGCCGTTGATGCTGGTGAAGTTACCACCCGCATAGATGATGTTGTCCGCGTTGGTGAGTGCCAAGACTCCGAAGGGGGCTTGGGGACTCCAGGCCGTGACGTTGCCGTTGGTGTCGATGGCGGCCAGGTTGTTGCGCGGTTGGCCGCCCATGCTGTTGAAATCCCCACCCGCGTAGACGATATCCCCTGCGACGGTGAGGGCGAAGATCTGGGGGCTGACGCCGCCGGGATCGGGGTTCCAGGCCGTGACGTTGCCGTCGGCGTCGATGGCGGCGAGGCGATTGCGTGATTCTCCGCCGATGCTGCTGAAGAACCCGCCGGCGTAGACGATGCCGTCCGCGACGGCGAGCGCTTCAATGCGGCCGCTGGCACCGGGGTTCCAATCCGTGAAGTTGCCGTCGGCGTCGATGGCGGCGAGGCGATTGCGAGATTCTCCGCCAATGTTGAAGAAGCTCCCGCCGGCGTAGACGATGCCGTCCGCGACGGCGAGCCCTTCGACGATGCCGCCAGCATCGGGCTTCCAGGCCGTGAGGTTGCCGTCGGCGTCGAAGGCGGCGAGACCGCTGCGAGCCTCGCCGCCGATGCTGGTGAAGTCCCCGCCGGCGTAGACGATGCTGTCTGCAACGGTGAGGGTGTAGGCTGATCCGCCGCTCGCATCCGGGTTCCAGTCGGTGAGATTACCCTCTGTGTCGATCGCGGCGAGCCTGCTGCGCGCCTGTCCGCTGATGTTGGCGAAACTGCCGCCCGCGTAGACGATGCCGTTGGCGACAGCGAGGGCGCGGACTCTGTTGTCGGCATCGGGGTTCCAGTCGGTGAGGTTGCCATCGGCATCGATGGCGGCGAAGCGCTCGCGCGCCTGTCCGTCAATGCTGGTGAAGTTCCCGCCCGCGTAGACAATGCCGTTGGCGGCGGCGATGGCCAGGACCTCGTTGTTGGCATCGGGATTCCAGTTGGTGAGGGTACCGTCTGTGTCGATGGCCGCGAGGCGATTGCGCGTCTGTCCGCTGACTTCGGTGAAGATCCCGCCTACGTAGACGGTGCCGTCTGCGACGGCGAGGTCGAACACAAAGTTATTGGCATCAGGATTCCAGTTGGTGAGGTTGCCGTCGGCGTCGATGGCGGCGAGGCGGTTGCGCGTTTGTCCGCCGACTTCAGTGAAGAACCCGCCCGCGTAGACGAGGCCGTTGGCGACGTCGAGCACAGTGACGGCGCTGTCGGCATCAGGATTCCAGTCGGTCACGGTGCCGTTCGCGCGGATCTGGGCCAGCCCATTGCGCGTCTCGCCGCCCACCTCGGTGAATTCGCCGCCGATGTAGAAGCCACCATTGCCGTCGGCGACCGCAGCGAAAATATTGCCATTGACCAACGGAAAGGCGCGGGGCTGACCCGATTGTGCACTCAGCAGCACGCCACGGCCGCTGGCTCTGCCAAAGCGGGTGAAGCTCCCACCAAGATAGGTGATGCCTGCTGCCGCGTCATGCGCAAGGGCAACGACGCCTCCATTGGGCGCCAGAACGTCCGGTCGCGCGCCGGCCTCGTTGGACAGCGCCGTGGTGCCGGTGGCGGCGGATTCGAGGTAGAACCAGTAGTTCTGGCCGTTGTCGAGACCGGTCTCGGTGTGCGGTGCGGTGACGTCCAGGACCATCGTGCCGCCGGGGCAGAGGCTGAAATTGTCGACGTCGCAGTCCGGTGCGGTGGCGTAAATCAGGTTGTAGCGCGGAGCCCCAGTATCCTCCCAGACGAGCCTGACGGCGCCGGTCTGGGCCTCGGCGTCGAGCATTGCCGCCACCACCCGGCGGGTGACCTCCACGCTGTAGGTCTCGGTGGTCGTACCGTTTTCGGCTGTGACCTGCACCGGGATGGTGTTCAACCCCTGCTCCAGTTCGATGGCTGCGGAGGCTTCACCGGAGCTCGCGGTGACATCGTTGATGGTGAGGCTGGCCGCTGAATCGGCGAGGGTGGCGGTGATCTGCACGCTCATGACGTCGAAGTCCACTTCGACGCTGTAGCTGGTCTGCTCAGACGCGAAGCCGGGCGTTAGCGAGCCGGTGCTGAGGCTGAGGCCGCTGAGGCTGGCGTCGTCGCCCAATGTGTCGCCACCGCCGCCTCCCGACCCGCCACCGTTTCCGTTACCTCCGCCGCCGGTGCCGTTACCACCTCCACCTCCGCCGCCGCAGGCGACGAGGAGCATGGCGATCCACAATAGCGTTGCGGCCTTCATGGTGACGCGATGGATGCTGTTCATGAGCGGTCGACCTCGATTGATTGGGGGGTCAGTCCTGGATAGCGTCATCTCTGCGTAAACCGGGTCATCGTGACCCTGAGAGCATCCGGCCCCCACCGGCTGATCTTCATGCAGTGAATCCTGGATCGAGGGTGGCCGTCTTTGAATATGCCGAACGGGCTATGCCAGGACGTTGTGCCTGATGAGAAGTCTCTTGAACATCATGCTGTCTCCTTCCTGACGTTCGGGTAACCGGTGAACCAATGGCCTACCGGCGCGTGAAGTCGTGCGTGCAATAGCGTCTCCATGCGGGAAGCGGTCATCGCGACTGGCAGGAGGTGATCCGTCGATGCCGCGCCACTCCGGCGATCCTTCAAGGCGCTGCCGCCGCTTCCAGCGGTGCGAAGAAGGGTGTGAGGGCCCGGTCGATGATGGTGAACGAGCCGCCTGTGTACACAATGTCGTTGGCGACGGCGACGGCCCGGATGAGGGCGTTCGCATCCGGATTCCAGTCGGTCAGGTTGCCGTTGGTGTCGATGGCGGCGAGGCGGTTGCGCGCGTCTCCGCCGATGCTTCTGAATGCGCCGCCTGCGTAGACAATGCCGTTCGCGATAGCGAGGCCAGACACACTGTTGTCGGCATCGGGATTCCAGGGCGTGAGATTGCCGTTGGTGTCGATGGCGGCGATGCGATTGCGCGTCTCCCCGTCAATGCTGGAGAAGTGTCCGCCCACATAAACGACGTCGTCCGCGATGGCAAGGGCGCGGACGCCGCTGTTGGCACCGGGATTCCAGTCGGTCAGATTGCCGTTGGTGTCGAAGGCGGCGAGGCGGTTGCGCGTCACCCCGTCAATGCTGGAGAAGACTCCGCCTGCGTAGACGATGCCGTCCGCGACGGAGAGGGCGTCGACGCTGCTGATGGCACCAGGACTCCAGGCCGTCAGGTTGCCGCCGGTATCGACGGCGGCCAGACGGATGCGGGCCTCGCCGCCCATGCTGGAGAAGATTCCCCCAACATAGACGATGCCTTCGGCGACGGCGAGAGCGCGGACGCCGTTGTCGGCATCGGGGTTCCAGTCGGTCAGATTGCCGTGGGTGTCGATGGCGGCGAGGCGGTTGCGCGTCTGGCCGTCAATGCTGGTGAAAGCCCCGCCTGCGTAGAGGATGCCGTCCGCGAGGGCGAGGGCGCGGACGCTCCCGTCGCCCGCGCCGGGGTTCCAGTCGGTGAGGTTGCCGTCGGCGTTGATGGCCGCGAGGTGGCTGCGCGTCTGTCCGCCGATGCTGGTGAAGTTCCCGCCTGCGTAGATGAGGCCGTTCGCGATGGCGAGGGCAAGGACTTCATCGCCGGCATCTGTGATCCAACCGGTCAGGTTGCCGCTGGTATCGATGGCCGCGAGGTGGTTGCGCGTCTGTCCGCCGATCCTGGTGAATTGGCCACCCACATAGACGATGCCATCCGCGACGGCGAGGGCGCGAACGATTCCATCGCCGGCCCCGGGGTTCCAGTCGGTGACGTTGCCGTCGGCGTCGATGGCGGCGAGGCGGAGGCGCGACTGTCCGCCGAGGAAGCTGAAGCCTCCGCCTGCATAGACGATGCCGTCCGCGACGGTGAGGGCAAAGACGGTTTCGTTGGCAGCGGGGTTCCAGCCCGTGAGGTTGCCGTCGCTGTCGATGGCGGCGATGCGGCTGCGCGCGGCTCCGCCCATGCTGGTGAAGCGGCCGCCCGCATAGATGATGCCGTCCGCAATAGCGAGGACTTCGACGGTGTTTCCGGCATCGGGGTTCCAGGTGGTCAGGTTGCCATTGGTGTCGATGGCGGCGATGCGGTTCCGCGCTTCTCCACCCACGCTGGTAAAGGATCCGCCCGCGTAGACGTTGCCATCCGCGACGGCGAGGGCAAGGACATCATTGTCGGCATCAGGATTCCAGTCGGTGAGGTTGCCGTCGGTGTCGATGGCAGCGAGATGGTTGCGAGTCTCCTCGCCGATGCTGTTGAACTGTCCGCCCGCATAGACGATGCCATCCGCGACGGCGAGCGCTTCCACGCGGTTCGAAGCGTCAGGGTTCCAGTCCGTCAGCGTTCCGTTCCCGCGAATCTGCGCCAGGTGATTGCGCGACTCGCCGTCCACCTCGGTGAAGTCGCCGCCGATGTAGAAACCGCCATTGCCGTCGGCGGCCGTGGCGACAATGGTGCCATTGACCAGCGGAAAGGCGCTGGACTTCTCCGCTTGTACGCTCAGCATCGCCCCATGGCCGCTGCGCCGGCCAAAGCGGGTGAAGTTACCGCCGAGGTAGGTGATGCCGGCTGCCGCGTCGTGGGCAACGGCATCGACACGTCCATTGGGAACGAGAGTGTCCGGCCGCGCACCGGCCTCGTTCGACAGCGCCGTGGCGCCGGTGGCGGTCGACTCGAGGTAGAACCAGTAGTTTTGCCCGTTGGTCAGGCCCGTTTCCATGTGCGGCGCGGTGACGTCCAGGACCATCGTGCCGCCGGGGCAGAGGCTGAAGTTGTCGACATCGCAGTCCGGTGCGGTGGCGTAGATCAGGTTGTAGCGTGGAGCCCCCGTGTCCTCCCAGTCGAGCCTGACAGCGCCGGTCTGCGCCTCGGCATCGAGCATCGCCGCCACCACCCGGCGGGTGATCTCCACGCTGTACGTCTCGGTGGTCGTACCGTCTTCGGCCGTGACCAGCACCGGGATGGAGTTGAGCCCCTGCTGCAGTTCGATGGGTGCGGAGGCTTCACCGGAACTCACGGTGACATCGTTGATGGTGAGACTGGCCGCTGAATCGGCGAGGGTGGCCGTGATCTGCACGCTCATGGCGTCGAAGTCCACTTCGACGCTGTAGCTGGTCTGCTCAGACGCGAAGCCGGGCGTCAGTGATCCGGAGCTGAGGCTGAGGCCGCTGAGGGTGGCATCGGTGCCGAGCGTATCGCCACCGCCGTTCCCCGATCCGCCACCGTTACCGTTACCGTCCCCACCGCCACCTCCCGATCCGCCACCGCCCCCAGGTCCGGCACCGTCGCCGCTCCCACCACCACCGCAGGCGACGAGGAGCATGGCGATCCACAACAGCGTTGCGGCCTTCATCATGATGCGATGGGTGCTGTTCATGAGCGGTCGACCTCGATGGATTCGGGTGGGCTTGGCAGGGATAGCGTCATCCCTGCGCAAACCGGGTCATCGCGACCCCAAAAACACCTGTCCCGAACACGTTGATCTTCAGGTAGGGGATCCTGAATCGAGGCTGGCCGCCTTTGAATATGCCGAACGGGCTATGCCGGAAGGGTGTGCCTGGGATGAAGCATCGGCGAAGATGGCGCCGTCTTGTGGCGCCGGCTGCGGCGGGGCCGGCGGTGGCCACTGGGTTCGAGGAGGACTGGAATGCCTGGCACAGATTCCACAGCGGAACGGATCGAACAGCTTGATCTGGGTCCGGATCCGTATCCGACTCTGCCCCTGATCCCTCCGGAAGCGCTACGCGATGGCGACGTGCTCATGATGCTCGGGCAAGGGTTTTCCAAGCACCGCAGCCACAAGGGAAAGACAGCATCGTGCCGGGATGACGGGGCGAAGCCCGCGAAGAGCGGACCCGTAGATGACAGCGACCTGCCCATCGCACCGCTCACCTGGGCCCAGCGATTGAAGCGGGTCTTCGAGTTCGACATCACGCTCTGCCCACACTGCGGTGGAAGCCTGCGGGTCATTGCCGGGGGCCGCCTACGGGGGGCCGCCTACGGATGTGACGGATCCCGCCGTCATCCGCAAGATCCTCGACCACATCCATCAACGCGCCCCGCCGGTATGGCGCTCCATCCCGGAGCAGTACGCCATCTCAATTGCCCGCGGTTCACCGTTGCCTCCGTGGAAGAATCCCCTTGGCCAGAGGATACCCACCTTCCTGATCGGCTCGCGGGCTTGTAGGAAGCCAACCCGATCCTGCGTGAGATTTTTCCCATGCCGATCACTATGCATCGGAGGGCCACGTCGTTGACCGTTGCTGAACCGCTGGGCATGCTTGAGGCAGGTAGGAAAAAGACACGTTATTTTTCCTATCCGCGACGCCCCTTCAACGCCAGCCTTGACGCCACGCCTGGTACTCGGCCGGACGCAGGCGGTAACGTGCGATGTTGCCTTCGTGAAGGCTCATGATCTCGGTCTCCACGACTTCCACGAACCGGGCCCGGTCTGCGGGTGGCACCCGCTCTGCAGCATGTTGGCGGGCCAATGCAGTCGCGGCTCGCCTATCCATTCCCGCCCGCACCACTGCGGCGACCAGCTCCACGACCAGCGCCCGGTGCCGCAGGCGGAACGGGTCCGGCTCGCCCAGAGACTGCCGGACCGCCGAGTACCGCGCGCTCGAACGCTCGTAGGCCCAGACGAACACGTCACGCAGGAGCTCGATGCGATTCAGCTCGTAGATGGCCAGCACACCGTCGATGTAAGCGCGCTCCGGCACGTCGACGAAGGACAAAGGGCAAAGGTTGCCGCGGATCAGCGGGATGTTCGCGGCGAGGCGGGAGACCCGCTTGTTGACGTCCTCGAAGCCCTGCAGGTAGGCGAGGTGCACGAGGGCGAAGAAAGCCTGCTCGAAGGGATCCGTGATCGCGGCCGCGGTATCGAGAATGGTCTCGAAGCATTCCTCGATGAGCTGGGGGACTTCCAGCGGATGGTAGACCGTGCCGTCGATGCCCACCGGTATGCGCCGCAGGCGGCCACCCGCCTGCGGGTCGGCGAGCAGGTTGTCCGCTAGCAGGGCGTGCAGGTTCAGGATGGTGTAGCGATTGAACCCGACCTCGTCGGCCTGGTCGACGAGCAGCTCGATGGCGGCCTTGTGATTGAGGATCATCTGCGCTTCCCGCGCGTCCTTGCCCTCGGCGGCTTCGCCAAGTTCCAGCAGCTGCTCGGTCTCCAGGAGCGAGTAGGTGTTGCCTTCGAGGCGGCTGGAGTTCCATGAAAGGTCGATCAGCAGGCGGCTGTAGATTGTGCGGGCATAGGTTCCCGCCGGGCGATCGCTGTCGGGCGGGCGGCCTACTTCGAGCAGGCGTTGGCGTGTGTTCGCTGGCAGATAGTACGTTTGGTTGGGCCGGTAGTCGTAAAGAAAGGCACGCTGGTAGCCGATCGGCCGTCGGTCCTGAATCGGTGCCCGGACCACTTGCTTGATCGCTTCCGCCTCACGCGAGATCGGCACATAGACCTCTCCCCGCGCCGCGACCTCAGCGCCACCCGCGATGAGACCACCTTCGCCGCTGTTATTGACGGGGACGCGATAGCGACGGCCTTTGCGCTGCCCTTCGGCGATGAGCCGCTTTTGCTCCACCAGCAGGGCAAGGCGCCGCTGCAGCATCCGCGGCGGCAGCTCGTACGGCAGCCCCCCGCGGATGGTGCTGACCGGAACACCCTCAGGATGTGCCGCGACGACCGCGAGGATGGCGTCGAGCTCTTCTTCCGGAATCCGCTTCGGCATGCGGCGGATGATATGTCGCAAAACGACTCTATGCGACATTTAAAGCCTTCTATGTGACGTATATCGGCTTTTGTGTCGCATAAGCGCTTTTCCGTCGCGAGCGCACGCATGCCCGCGCTTCCGTGAGGGTCGCTCCGGGTCACCGTTGGGATGTCTGAAGAGAAGAAATGGCGCTGTAAGTGTGTGGAGTCCAGGCGCCACTGCTCGTTCCCGACGAGCGCCTGCACGAGTTCGTCGAAGCGCGTCCAGGTGACGATGTTCACGGGGAAGCAGGCGTCTTCCGTCGCTCGGCAGTCCACCGCGGGGTCAGACCACCCTAACCCGTTGAGTGACTGTCAGGCACCAGCGCAACCTTAACGCCCCCATTTTACCCTCAAAACGAGCCTCTAACGTACACGGCTGCTCTCCAGCGCTACTCCGCTGAAGCGATCGATGATGGCGCCGCAGGTCTTCGGCTCACGCATTCAGCAGCCTGAACCACCAGACAGACGCATCCCGGCGCGGAACAACTAACGCTTTTTCACGGGCAGGAGCGAACCCGATGCCACGCGCGAAACGAACCGTCATACCGGGACACGTCTGGCACATCACCGAACGCTGCCACGATCGCGGGTACCTGTTGCGATTCGTCCGGGATC
>SKUB01000161.1 GCA_007122315.1 Pseudomonadales bacterium
CGAATGAAGCGGCGGATCACGAACGGCGTCAGCAGCGGAATGCGTCGGCGCGCGAAGGCCCCCGCGATGCGCGTGAGCAGCATCTGGGGGACGAGGTACTGCAGCCAGACGAACGCACGCTGGCCGAGGGTCACGGCTCAGCTCCGGTCTGAATGGGGGTATCGCTGCGGTTGCCCCACTCGGACCAGGAGCCGTGATAGGCCTTCAGGCGCGGATAGCCCAGCAACCGCGCCGCCAGCCAGGTCAGACCGGAGCGGTGATGGGTCTGGCAGTGGGTCACGACCAGCCGGTCAGGCGTGATGCCGCGTGCCTCCAGCAGGGCCGCGAGGTCCTCCCGCAGACGCAACTGCCGGTCCCGATCCATCAGTTCGAGCCAATCCAAGTTGATGGCGCCGGGAATGTGTCCCGAGCGTGCCGCTGCCTGGCGCTCACCCCGGTACTCCGCCGCAGAGCGGGCGTCCCAGACGACGAGGTCGGCATCGCCTGCGGCAAGCGCCGCGAGAATGTCTTCGGCCTCGGCGATGGGTGCATGATCGATGCTGATGTTCACCTGCCGCGGCGTGGGTGCGTTCGGTGTCTGCTCCAGGGGCCGGCCACTGGCCTGCCAGGCATGAATGCCGCCATCCAGATAGGCCCAATTGTCATGGCCGATCACATCCAGGGTCCACAGCAGCCGCCCGGCCCAGCCTCCGCCCTCGTCGTCGTACGCCACGACCTTGGTCTGCGGGCTGAGGCCGAGGCGTGAGAACAGCTGCGTGAGGCGCGCCGTGTCGGGCAGCCGGCCGCTGGCCGGCGGTCGACCGTCCACCAGTTCCGCCGGTGTCACCAGCACGGCACCCGGGATGTGCGCCTCGGCGTAACGCTCCGGCGAACCGACATCCACCAGCAGGACATGGTCCGCTGGCAATGCTTCCAAGGTCTCCGGCGTCAGCAGGCGGTCGGGGTCCGGGCGGGTCATGGTCGGCTCCGTTGCGTTGGCGGCCCGCGATTGTACCGAACGGAATCGATACCAGTGAGTGCGTGTTTTGAACGACCGGTGGCGGAGGGCCGGTGGCGGAGGGCCGGTGGCGGAGGGCCGGTCAGGCCCGGCCGGCGACGAGCTCCTGCTTGAGCATGAGGTAGCTGCGCCAGCGGCGTGGATCGATGTCGCCCGCTGCGCGCGCGGCCGTGACGCCGCAGTCCGGTTCCTGGTCGTGACGGCAGTTGCGGAAACGGCAGCGGCGGGCCGCCGCGTCGAGCTCCGGGAAACCGATGATGAGGTCGCCGGGGTCCGCGATCTCCGGCGTCAGTTCCCGGATACCCGGCGAGTCGATGATGAGACCATCACCCAGGGGATAGAGGCGTACGGTGCTGGTGGTGTGCCGGCCGCGGCCATGGCCGCGATTGGTCTTGCCTGACAGGGTGCCGACCTCGGCGCCGGCCTCGGGCAGCAGCGCGTTGAGCAGCGAAGACTTGCCGACTCCGGATTGACCCACCAGCGCAGCGGTGCGGGTCCCCACCAGCCTGCGCAGGTCAGCGAGTCCGGTGCCGGTCTCCGCGCTCGTGGCGCACACCGGCACGTCCAGGGAGCGATAGAGTTCGAGCAGGCTCTGGATCCGCGGCGCGCGGTGCCCTTCGAGGTCGCACTTGTTCAGGATCACGGCTGCATCGAGCCCGTCGAGGCGCGCGGCCACCAGATAGCGGTCGATGAGGTCGGCGTGGGGCTCAGGGTCCGCCGCGACGATGATCAGCAGCAGGTCCAGATTGGCGCAGATCGCCTGCACGTTGCCGGAGCGGTTGCGCCGCTGCAGCAGGCTGCGCCGCGGCAGCACTTCCACGATGACGCCTCGATCCGGTCGTTCGGGATCCCGCTCGATCAGCACCCGGTCGCCAGTCACCACCTCGGTGGCGCGACTGCGCTGGAAGCACCGCACCCGAGTGGTGTCGTCGGCAGCGTCGGCATCGATCAGGGCGACATCGACCTCTCGCCGCAGATGGCTGAGGACGATCGCAGCAACGGTGGGGCTGTCGGGCACAGGATGACCTCACGCTGGCCGCTTCACGGGCGGATCCGTATTCTACGCTGCCGACGCACAGCCTAAGGGAGTCTTCGCGGGTGACGAAAGTGGATGCACCGCTGGTCTGGATGGATCTGGAAATGACCGGTCTCGATCCGGACGCGAATGTGATCATCGAGATCGCGACCCTGCTTACGAATGCAGACCTCGAGATCATCGCCGAGGGCCCGGTGCTGGCGATCCATCAGCCCGAGGCGGAACTCGAGAAGATGGACGAGTGGAATACCACCCATCATGGCCAGTCCGGCCTGACCGAGCGCGTCCACGCGAGCACGGTGGATACCGAGGCCGCCGAGGAGCTGACGCTGGCTTTCCTGCGGGAGCACCTGCAGCCGGGTGAGGCGCCCCTGTGCGGCAACAGCATCTGCCAGGACCGACGCTTCCTGGCCCGCCACATGCCTGCGCTGAGCGGGTTTCTGCACTACCGGATGATCGATGTGAGCACGCTCAAGGAGCTGGCGCGGCGCTGGCATCCCGCGGCCCTGGAAGGATTCAGCAAGCGCGAAGCGCATCGGGCGCTGGAGGACATCCGCGAGTCCATCGCCGAACTCAGGCACTACCGCGAGCGATTCCTGCGCCTGCCCTGAGTCCCTCGCGCTGACGCTGCAATGCCCAGTCCACATGTTCCCCGACCATGGCGTCCACATCGCTGCGACGCGCCTCGAGTGCGGCGACGATACGTGGCGACGCGGGTGCATTGCCCAAGGCCACGGCCAGGTTTCGCAGCCAGCCCGAGTAGCCGGTACGGCGTATGGCGCTGCCCGCGGTGCGATCGAGGAAGGTGGCCTCCGACCAGAGGAACAGTTCGACGAGATCACTGGCCTCGAGCTGATGGCGCGGGTGAAAGTCGTCCTCGGCCGTGGTGCGGGCGAACTTGTTCCAGGGACACACGAGCTGGCAGTCGTCGCAGCCGAAGACGCGATTACCCATGAGCGGACGCAGTTCCTCGGGAATGGAGCCCCGATGTTCGATGGTCAGGTAAGCGATGCAGCGACCGGCATCGAGCTGCCGCGGTCCGACGAAGGCGTTGGTGGGGCAGACGTCCAGGCAGGCGTGGCAGCTGCCGCAGTGGTCGCGGGTGTCGGCAACGTCCACCGGCAGTGGAACGTCGGTGAAGATTTCGCCGAGAAAGAACAGGCTGCCGGCGTCGCGGGAGAGCAGCAGGGTGTTCTTGCCGATCCAGCCGAGGCCGGACTTCTCGGCGATGGCCTTCTCGAGCACCGGCGCCGAGTCGGTGAAGGCACGGAAACCGGCGCCGCCTACGGCGGCGTCGATGCGGGCGGCGAGCTTCGCCAGCCGCGGCCTGAGCACCTTGTGGTAGTCGCGGCCGAGAGCATAGCGGGAGATGTAGGCCAGATCGCCGCGTTGCAGAACGGCGAGGGGATCGTCGTCCGGAGGCGCGTAGTGCATGCGGGCGGAGAGGATGCGCACGGTTCCCGGGACGAGCTGCTCCGGTTCTGCCCGCAGATCCGCATGCCGTTCCATCCAGTCCATGGAGGCGTGATGACCGGCGTCGAGCCAGCGCCGCAGGTGCTGCGGATGCTCGCCGAGGTCGGTGTCGGTGATGGCCACCCGATCGAAGCCGAGCTCGGCCGCCCAGTGCTGGATGTCGGCCAGAAGTGACTGCATGTCCATGAGAAGTCCTGCGGGTGGTGGCCGCGCACATTAGAATGCGGCTCGCATTGTAACTGTTGCGCCTTCATCTGCTGCTGGAGTCCGAGATGACCCGATTGCCCGCCCCTGACGCGCCGCCGGTCCGCAGGCTCTACAGCGCCCAGGAGAACCGCGAGCTGGACCGTCGCGCCATCGAAGGCGAAGGCATTCCGGGCATCGTGCTGATGCGGCGGGCGGGCGGCGCCGCGTTCGAACTGCTGCGCCAGCGCTGGCCGGCTGCGCGCTCGCTGACGGTGTTCTGTGGGCGCGGCAACAATGCCGGTGATGGCTACGTCATCGCGGGCCTCGCGCGCAGCCGCGGGCTCGCGGTGCAGCTGCTGCAGGTGACCGATGCCGCTGACCTGTCCGGCGATGCAGGCCGGGCGAGGGATTGGGCGCTCGGCGAGGGCGTGGTGATCGAGCCCTTCGGCAGCGAGACGGATATCACGGGGCAGGTCGTGGTGGATGCGCTCCTCGGCACCGGCATTCGCGGTTCGGTGCGGCCTGAGTTCGCCAGTGCAGTGGAGCGCATCAACGCAGCGGGTCGTCCGGTGCTCGCGGTGGATCTGCCAAGCGGACTCGATGCGGATACCGGCGTCGTCCTCGGCTGTGCGGTGCGCGCGACCGCCACGGCAACGTTCATCGGGGTCAAGCGTGGCCTCATGACAGCTGCGGGTCCGGATCATGCCGGCGAACTCACTTTCGATGACCTCCGTCTGCCGGAGGCTGTCTTCTCAGGTCCCGACGCCCCCGCAGGGGTCGGTCTGGCCACCCTCGGCGCCGATGACCTGGTGCTGGCGCCGCGGTCCCGGGATGCCCACAAAGGCCGGTTTGGCCATGTGCTGGTGGTGGGCGGCGATCATGGTATGGGCGGCGCCGTGGCGCTGGCCGCCGAATCCGCCCTGCGCTGTGGCGCAGGCCTCGTCAGCGCGGCCACCCGCGGCATCCACATCGCTGCGATCCTGGCGCGGACACCGGAAGTCATGGTGCGCGCCGTCGAGGCGCGCGCGGACCTGCTGCCGCTGTTGCAGCGGGCCAGCGTGGTCGTGGTCGGTCCCGGTCTCGGTCAGGAGCCCTGGGGCGAACAGATGTTCGATGCGGTGCTGGAATGCGGCCGACCGCTGCTGCTCGATGCGGACGCACTCAATCTGCTGGCTGAACGGCCGCAACGAAGGGAGGACTGGGTGCTGACCCCTCATCCCGGCGAAGCGGCGCGGCTGCTGGGATGCACGACGGCCGAGGTCGGCGCAGACCGTTTCGCGGCGGCGGCGGCTCTGCGGGAGCGCTTCGGCGGCGCCGTGGTGCTCAAGGGTGTCGGCAGCCTGATTGCCGGAGACGGGGACCTCGCACTGGCGCCCTACGGCAACCCCGGCATGGCCAGCGGCGGCATGGGCGACGTGCTGTCCGGCGTCATCGGCGCGCTGCTGGCCCAGGGTCTGCCTCCGTTCCGGGCCGCGCGCCTGGGTGTCTGTCTGCATGGTGCGGCGGGCGACGCGGCGGCTGCAGGCGGATCCGTCGGTCTCGCAGCCAGCGATCTGGCGCCCCATCTGCGGCGACTCCTGGACGGCATCCGCGACGGCGTCCGCAACGGTGAAAGTTCATGAGCCTGCAGGCGCAGTGGTTCCTTCCGGATGCGGACGCCACCGAGGCGCTCGGGGCGCGCCTCGCGCAGTTGGCCCCTCCGGGCTTCGTGACGCTGGAAGGCGTGCTCGGTGCCGGCAAGACCACGCTGGTGCGTGGTTTTCTGCGGGCGCTTGGACACACAGGCAGCGTGCGCTCCCCCACCTACACGCTGGTGGAGCCGTATCGTCTTGGTGCGGTGGACATCTTTCACATGGATCTCTACCGACTCACGGATCCGGCTGAGCTCGAAGAGCTTGGAGTGAGGGATTACTTCGGCTCTGGGGCCTGGGTCTTCGTAGAGTGGCCAGAGCGGGGGGCGGGGGTGCTGCCGGAACCCGAACTGCGTCTGAAACTTGCGCCCGAGGGCCATGGGCGCCGTGCAGAAGCGGTGGCAGTGGGCCCGCTCGGGCGGAATTGGCTGCAGCAACTTTGATGCAGGGCATGGACCCGGTTACATTTGACAACTGACCTGAGCTAGACTCGGTAAGTTGTTGAGTATCAGGGGATCCTGCGCTCATGCCTCAGCTCCGCAAGCTGCTTCGTCTGCTCCCGGCGCGCCTGCTCGCTGGCGCCTTGGGCTGGGCGGCCTTTAGCGGTGCGCTGGCTGCGGACGTACAGCAGATGCGGCTGCACAGCGCACCGGATCACACCCGTCTGGTGCTGGATCTGTCCGGTCCCGTGGACCACAAGGTGTTCGAGCTGGAGAACCCGGCCCGCCTGGTCGTGGACCTGGATCGGGGTCGCATGCGCTTCGATCCTTCCCGGCTGGACCTGTCCGGAACGCCATTGTCCGGCGTGCGCGCCGCGAGCCGTGACGGCGACGGCCTGCGAGTGGTACTCGACCTGAACCGGCGGCTGGAACCGAAGACCTTCCGCCTCGCACCGGTCGCGCCCTATGGTCATCGGCTGGTGATCGACCTTTACGAAAAGGAGCGGGACGCGCCGGCGCGTCCCGCCCGGGACGACAGTGCCAAGCGGGACGTGGTGGTGGCCATTGATGCCGGCCACGGCGGCGAGGATCCGGGTGCCGTCGGCCCCAACGGGGTCCTGGAAAAGGACGTGGTGCTGGCCATCGCCCGGCGGGTGGAAGCGATGCTGAAAGCCGAATCGGGCATCCGGCCGGTGATGATCCGCACCGGCGACTACTACGTGCCCCTGATCCGCCGCACCCAGCTTGCCCGTGAGCATCGCGCGGATCTGTTCGTATCCGTACACGCGGATGCGTTCCATCACCCTTCGGCGCGGGGGGCCTCTGTCTATACCTTGTCGGACCGCGGTGCGACCAGCGAGACCGCCAGCTGGCTCGCGGCCCGCGAGAACCGGGCTGACCTGATCGGCGGCGTCGGCAACGTCAGCCTCAACGACAAGGACGACGTGCTCGCCCAGGTCCTGCTCGATCTCTCGGTCACCGCCAGCCTCGGCGCCAGCATGGACGTGGGCGAGCGTGTGCTGCAGTCGCTCGGCGGCGTCGCCCGCCTGCACAGTCGGCGCGTGGAGCAGGCAGGCTTCAGGGTGCTGCGCTCGCCGGACATCCCGTCCATCCTGGTGGAGACCGGCTTCATCTCCAACCCGGAGGAGTCCCGCCTGCTCGCCACCCGCGACTATCAGCAGCGCATTGCCACGGCCATCGTAGGCGGGGTGAAGGAGCATCTGCGCAGTGAGCCGCCACCGGGGACGCTGCTGGCGTGGCTGCGGGACAATCCGGACGCCGAGCGCAGCTACGTGATCGAGAAAGGTGATACCCTTTCCACCATCGCCCGCCGCTTTGGTGTCGACACTGCAGCGGTCAGGCAGGCCAACAACATCGCCGGGGATCTGATCCGGGTCGGGCAGGTGATCGTCATTCCCGCAACCTGACTCCAGGGCGCCGGCGATTGCCCATCCAGCAATCGATTCACCGGTGGCCGCCTTGCCCAGCATTCAACTGTTAAGCCCACAGCTCGCCAATCAGATCGCCGCCGGCGAGGTGGTGGAGCGTCCCGCGTCCGTGGTGAAGGAGTTGCTCGAGAACGCACTCGACGCCGGTGCCCGCCGCATCGAGGTGGACCTCGAGCACGGTGGTACGCGTCTGATCCGTGTCCGCGACGACGGCGCCGGCATTCCGAAGGCGGAGCTGACCCTGGCGGTGAGCCGGCATGCAACCAGTAAGATCCGGTCGCTGGACGACCTCGAGGCGGTGGCCAGCCTGGGGTTCCGGGGCGAAGCCTTGGCCAGCATCTGCTCGGTGTCCCGGGCCGTGTTGACCTCGGCCAGCCGCGAGGGGCATGACGGCAGCGCCTGGCGCCTGGCGGTAAATGGCCATGCTGAACACGTGGACCTGACGCCGGCGGCCCACCCGGTCGGGACCACGGTGGAGGTGCGTGACCTGTTCTTCAATACGCCGGCCCGGCGCAAGTTTCTGCGTACCGAACGCACCGAACTCGAACGTTGCGAAGACGTGCTGCGGCGCCTCGCGCTGGCCCATCCGGAAGTGGCGTTCGAACTGCGCCACAATGGCCGCATCCTCAAGAGCCTGCCTGCTGCGCAGGATCTCGCCGGCGTCGAGCAGCGGGTTGCGGGGGTCTGCGGCGGCGGCTTCATGGAGCACGCGGTGCGTATCGAGGTGGCGGCGGACGGGCTCGGGCTCCAGGGCTGGGTGGCGTCACCGACGTTCTCCCGTGCCCAGGCGGATCTGCAGCTGTTCTACGTCAACGGTCGGGTCATTCGCGACCGGCTGGTGGCACATGCGGTGCGGCAGGCCTACCAGGACGTGCTCTACCATGGTCGACATCCCGCCTTCGTCCTGTTCCTCGAGCTGCCGCCCGAGCAGGTGGACGTGAACGTTCACCCCACCAAGCATGAAGTCCGGTTTCGGGATCAGCGGGCCATCCACGGCTTTCTGTTCGGCTCGTTGCGCCAGGCGCTGGCGGAGATCCGGCCGGAGGACCGCATGGAGCGGTTGCGTGAGGTGCCCGTTGGGGAGGTGCCCGTTGGGGAGGTGC
>SKUB01000325.1 GCA_007122315.1 Pseudomonadales bacterium
GGGTGCTGATGGTGGAGAACGGCAAGGGCGAACCGCTGTCGGTGGGGCGACGCCAGCGCACGGTGCCGTGGTCGATCCGACGAGCGCTGATGCAGCGCGACGGCGGCTGTACCTTCCCGGGCTGCACCGAACGTCGCTACGTGGATGCCCACCACATCCAGCACTGGGCGGACGGTGGCGAAACCTCGCTTGAGAACTGCACGTTGCTCTGCCGCCACCACCACCGTCTGGTGCACGAGGAAGGGTTCGGCTGCGAACGCTCGGCCGATGGTGAAATGCTGTTCCGCTATCCGGACGGTGGCGTGGTACCGACGAGTTTCCGCCTGGCGCCGGGCAGCTACCGGAGTCTCGCCGACCGGCACCGGGCACAGCGCATCGGCATCTCCGCGGAAACATCCATCCGCTCGACGGTCTGGGGGCGCGGGATCGACATGAGCGGGCTGCTGGCGGGACTGATTGCGGTCAGCCATGGTCCGGATTTCGAGTACCCGATGCCGCGACGCGGCTAGCCCACCTGCAATTCACGCCAAGGGATACCCGGCGAATGCCTTGGATACCTTCATACGGATGTTGGACGCGATGGTGCTGACCCCGGATTCGCTGTCGAGCATGCTGTCGGTCAGTTCCCGATAGTGATCGATGTCGCGGCAGACGAACGTCACCAGAAAGTCGAAGCGACCGCTGATCTGACAGGCCTCGATCACCTCCGGCATGGCGTCGAGCTCGGCTTCGAACGCGACGAAGTCGGCGACCTGATGCCGCTTCAGCGTGATTTCGGCGAACACGGTCACCGAGTTGCGGACGCGCCCGAGGTCGAGGTCCGCGAGGTAGCGGCAAATGACGCCGGTCTGTTCGAGCCGCTTGACCCGCTTCAGGCAGGCGCTCGGACTGAGTGCCACGCGCTCGGCAAGGTCCCGATTGGAGATCCGACCGTCGAGCTGCAGCACCTTCAGGATGCGGTGGTCCGTTCGGTCGAGCTCCATGATGCCTACCTCCTGCGGGCTGTGACAGGGCCAGTGTGCCGCCTCTAGAAACTTTATGCACCCATAGGCCCGAAAAAGTGCAGCAAGTGCACGATAGAGAGCTGATTTGCGCTTCAAATTACCGTGAAAAGTCCTAACGTAGCCGGGTGTAGAAAATTTCGCACCGCCACTTCAGGAGTCTGTTCATGGTTCGCCTCATCGACGTTCCCACGCTGCAGCGTTTCGTCGCCCAACGCGGCATCGAGCGCGTACTCGCGGAACTTGCCGATGCCATCGAAGCGGCCTACGCGCGCTGGGACGAATTCGACAAGAGCCCCCGCCACGCGACCCACTTCGAGCATGGCGTGATCGAGCTGATGCCGGTGGCCGATACCCGCCGCTATGCCTGCAAGTACGTCAATGGGCATCCGGGCAACCCGCAGCACGGCCGCATGACCGTCGCCGCGCTGGGCATTCTGTCCGAGGTCGAGAGTGGCTATCCGATCCTGGTTTCGGAAATGACGCTGCTGACTGCGCTGCGCACCGCGGCGACCTCCGCCCTGGTCGCCCGCCACTGTGCGCGGCAAGACACGACGACGCTGGCGCTGATCGGTACCGGTGCCCAGTCCGAGTTCCAGACCCTGGCCATCGGCAACGAGCGGCCGCTGCGGCAGATCCGCTTCTACGACGTGGATCCGACAGCCATGGAGAAGTACGCGCTGAACATGTCTGAGCAAAATCTGGAGCTCGTGCCCTGCGACTCCATCGAGCAGGCCGTCTCCGGCGCCGACCTGGTGTCGGTGGCCACGGCCATCAAGGACCGGCAGTCGCTGCTGACGCCGGCCATGCTGCACCCGGGCATGCACATCAACGCGGTGGGTGGTGACTGCCCCGGCAAGACCGAGCTGGACCCGGCCGTGCTGCCGGAGTGCGACATCATCGTCGAGTACGAGCCTCAGACCCGCATCGAGGGCGAGATTCAGGGCTCCGATCACCAAGTGACCGAATTCCATGAAATCGTTCGCGGTCGACGCCCCGGCCGTCTCAGCGAGGACAGCATCACGCTGTTCGACTCCGTGGGCTTCGCCCTCGAAGACCATGCCGCATTGAACTGGCTCTACGAGCATCTGACCCGTGCCACCGACGTCGACCTGATTCCGGATGCGCATGATCCGCGGGACCTGTTCGCCATGCTGCAGCCACCGACCTACGGTCGCGCCGCCAGCTTCTGACACCCCGCTTCGAGGATTGGAGATCCACTGATGACCCAACGCAATCGCCTGCTGATGTGCCCGCCGCACCACTTCACGGTGCGCTATGAGATCAATCCGTGGATGAACGTGCAGCGCAAGCCCGATGCCGTCGCCGCGCATGATCAGTGGCAGCAGCTGGTGGCGAATCTCGAACCCATAGCCGACATCGTCCTCTGCGAACCGGCACTGGATGCACCCGACATTGTGTTCACGGCCAATGCCGGGTTCGTGTTCGACGGGCGGGTGGTGGTCAGCCGCTTCCGGCATCCTGAGCGTCAGACTGAGGAACCCCACTTCGCGGACTGGTTCGAAGATGCCGGCTTCGCGCTCGTAGACTGGCCGGAGGATGTCCGCTTCGAAGGGGCGGGCGACTGCCTGGTGGATCGCGGCGAGCGCCGTCTGTGGCTGGGCCACGGCCTGCGCAGCGACCCCCGCGCCGGCGCGGCCCTGGAAGCAGCATTCGATGTGCCTGTACACACGCTGACCCTGGTGGATCCGCGCTACTACCACCTCGATACCTGCTTCTGCCCGCTTGCGGACGGCTACACGCTGTTCTACCCGGCTGCGTTCAGCGCCGAGTCGCAAATGCTCATCCGTTCGTTGATTCCCGCCTCGAAGCGGATCGAGGTCAGCGACAGCGACGCGCAGGCCTTCGCCTGCAATGCCGTCGGGCTCGGCGAGCATGTGTTCATGAACCGGTCGTCGAAGGCGCTGCGATCGACCCTGGGCAAGCTCGGCTTCAAGGTCCTCGAATCTCCGGTCACCGAGTTCCTGCGCGCCGGCGGAGCCGTGAAGTGCCTGAGCCTGAACCTGGACGATCCCATCGTCTGATCAGTTCGGTCTGTCCCTCGGCACCATCACCGGGCGTTCGAGCCAACGCTCGAAGCGCTCGGTGAGGCGGTCGAGATTCGCTGCCCACCACTCGGCATCGCCCTCGATCGCCGTGACCATGTTCTCTTCCGCTGTCGGCAATTGCCGGCGAATCTCCGGATCGATCTGCTCCAGCGAGGAGCGCCGCACAGGTCCATAGGGGATGTAGCGCATCTGCCGGGCCAGGCTGTCAGTGGTGGTCGCGAAACGGACGAACTCCGCCGCCAGTTCCTGCCTGCGCCCATTGCGGGGGATGACCCACACGTCCATGAACCAGACCTGATGGTCCCAGAGGATCGAGAACGTCTCGCCCCGCTGCACCGCATCGAACACGCGCCCATTGAACACCGACGTCATGCTCACACGGCCCGTCTCCAGCAACCGGACCGCTTCCTCGCCGCTGCGCCACCAGTCCACCCAGGGCTTGATCCGATTGAGAACGCGGAATGCACGGTCCACGCCTTCTTCCGTGTCCAGCACCTGATAGACGTCCTCCCTGGGCACCCCATCCGCAATCAGCGCCCACTCCAGATTCACCTTGGGCGAACGCCGCAGGCCGCGCCGGCCGGGGAAACCCTGCACGTCGAAGAAATCCTCGATGCGCTCCGGCGCCCGCTCGATCCGCTCGTGGTCGTAGGCCACTACGGTGGCAGCGACCACATTGCCGATGCCGCAGCGCAGCAGGCTGCCTTCGAGAAAGTCCTCACGCGCCGGCGTCCCGTCCGGCGCCGGCGGCAGCGTGTCGTGGTCGAACGGGACCAGCAGGTTTTCTCGACAGGCGCGATGGGCATCGAACAGTTCCATGTCCACCACGTCCCAGCGTACGTTCCAGGCGCGCACCTGGGAGCGCACATCGTCGATGCCGCCGGTGTACTCGAGCACGTCCACGGCGATGCCCGTCTCCTCCTCGAACGGCAGGATGAAGCCGAGCATCTGACTCTTCACGTAAGCGCCTCCCCAGGACACCACGGTCAGGCGGTCAGCCGCGGCGGCAGGGACAAGGAGCAGAACGATCAGGAACAGCAGAGTCGGTCGTCGCAAAATGCTCACCAGTAGTACCCCAGATTGATGTTGAACCGGCTGCGCCAGCGGTCGTCGTCGCCGCCGGCCAGGGAGCCCTCGCCGAAGAACAACATGTTGCGCGCGAAGATGAGATCCAGATAGGCATACAGCGGACCGGCGCCGACGCTGCAGCCAACGGTGTTCAACTCCGAGTCACGACCACCGCCAACATCTTTGATGAGGCGCGAGTAGTTGTTGTAGCAGACCACCTGATCGAACCAGGAGTCTGACAGCTCGAAGTTGTAGGCGAGATTCACCACCGCCAGCTTGCCCTTCGCGGCAAGATCGAAGCTGGTCCCGAACGCGCCGAGGCGGACGCTGTCATTGCTCACGCCCGGCGGATTGTCCGGATCATAGACGTAGCGCGCACCCTGCAGCTGCAGGTTCCAGCGGCCACAGCGGCTGTCCAAGTGGCCTGCAGCCGCCCAATGACTGCCGCGGCCGTTCGTGGTCGCGTTGAGAAGATCCGCCCGCTGACCGGAGAGTCCGAACTCGTGCTCACAGCCGGTGTCCTGCCCCAGCGTGTAGGCGACGCGGGCATTGAAACGGTTGATTTCCTCGTTCTGCTGATCCCCCTGACGCACCACGTCCGGGGCGTACCGCGCGAGCGTTCCGGCACTGCCAAGCTCCTCGTTCTTGTAGAAAGCGAGCCGTGTCTCCCAGGCTCCATCGCTACGCTCATACGCGATACCGAGATCATGGTTGTCGGAGAAGCCGGCGTAGAACGGGACGCCATCCCAGTAGTTGTGAGATGCGAACGGCAGCAAACCGAACGGAGCCCGGTGGATGCCGACCTTGACGACGCTGTCGTCCGCGAAGCGGTAGCCGAGCCAGCCTGATCGAATGACGTCCATATCGGGCGTGAAGCGGTACTCGGCGCTGAGAATGATGTCGCGGATCTCGCCGTCCACGTTCAAGCGGAACAGATCGAAGCCGCTGTCTCCACGGCGGGTACGGGAGTCACGCACGTCCTCGCGGAAGAAGTGATTGAAGCGCAGTGCACCGCCGATGCGAATCGGTGAAGGCTCGGGCACTGCGGTGGCGCGGGCCTCTTCGAGCCGCTCCGCGCCGGTCACCGCCTCACCGAGCAGTTCGGTCTCGAATGGCGTCTCGGTCAGCTCTGGCGTCCGCACCGGACGGCTGTCCTGGGCCGCGAGGCGACGTTCGAGGATCTCCAGACGCTGCTGCAGCGCTTCGAGCTGCTGCTGCAAACGCGCAATCTCGTCGGCCTCAGCTTCGGCAGGGAACGGCGCAACGAGCAGCAACGCGAGCACTGCCATCCCGAGACCGCAGCGCCTTCCACTGGCCATGATCACCTCGCTCCCTCCACATCCACGCACAGCGGCGCCAGCGTAGCAGCGTTCCGGTGAAGGGAAGAACGACGGGGACGTCATCCGAACAGCGACCGTTGCTGATCGGCGAGCGCCACGCCCTCGTGGCGCAGCAGCCAGCGCTTGGCGTCGAGCCCACCGGCGTAGCCGGTGAGGGACCCGTCTCTGCCGACGACACGATGGCAGGGCAGCACGATCGCGAGCGGGTTGCGGCCGTTCGCGGCGCCCACTGCGCGGCTGGCCGTGGGCTGACCGAGACGGCGGGCCATCTGCCCGTAACTGCAGGTCGTGCCGAACGGGATCTCGGCGAGCGCCGCCAGCACCGCGAGCTGGAACGGCGTACCACGTGGCGCCAACGGCAGGTCGAACACGCGTCGCGTGCCCGCGAAGTACTCTACGAGCTGTACGCGCGCCATCGCGAGGGCGACATCGTCGCGTCGCCACCCGGGATCGGGGGTTGCCGGGCCGTTTTCCTCCGGCAGCAGGATGCGACGGAGACCATCGTCACCGGCCACCAGCAGCAGGTCTCCGAGCGGACTCGGCATCTGCGTCCACAGCAATTGTTCAGCGGTCATCTCTGCGCCTCGTTCCTTCCCTTACGGTTGTGCGTTGTCGCGCTGCGGCTTCCGCCGCCCACAGCTGCAACACCGCGTAGGCGCGCCAGGGGCGCCAGACTTCTGCACGCTCGCGCACAGCCCGCTCCGCGGCCGGACGACCATTACGTCCAAGCCGGGCCCGCAGCACCAGGTCGCCGGCCGGAAACGCATCCGGGTCGCGGCCGGCGCGCATGCACAGGTACTCCACAGTCCAGGGCCCGATACCAGGCAGCGCCAGTAGTGAGGTGCGCCAGCGATCCAGGGGAGCATCGAAATCCACCGCCTTGCCAGCACACGCCGCCGCGAGATGCTGCAGGGCGCGGCGTCGGGCTGTGGGAATGCCGAGGGCGTCGAGGTCTGCGGCAGCAACGGCGGCGGGTTCGGGAAACATAACCAGCCCAGGTTCTGCCGCAGACACATCCTCCGCCTGCCCGCACAGGCGCAGCAGACGAGCCGTGAGGGTGCGCGCAGCGGCGACGCTGACCTGCTGCCCCAGAACCGCGCGCACCGCGCCCTCGAACGGATCCCACATGCCGGGGACGCGACGGCCGGGAACGGCGCGCACGCCCTCCGCCAGCAGCGGATCCCGCGCCAGCGCAGCGTCGATCGTGCGGCTGTCCGCCGCAATGTCCGTGAGGCGGCGCGCCCGCGCCAGGAGATCCATCAGCGGCAGCGTGCCGCGACCGGAAAGCTCGAGTTCCACCCCACCCGCAGCGAATCGAATACCCATGCGTCCGGAACCGGTCGCCGTCTGCCAGCGGCGCAGCAGCTGGCCGTCATGCATGTGCTCCAATCCGGGTACCGCCCGCAGCGCAAAGAACTCTGCCAGCGCGGCATGAGCGAACGGTGCTTCGGCCGCGAGCCGCAACCGTACCGGCGGCGCCTCCTCACAGCGCCGATGCCGCCCCAGTTGGCGCAGATCGCTGGGACTGCGCTGCCAGCAGCGTGCGACAGCGGTATTGAACGTCCGCACGCTGCCGAATCCAGCGGCCAGCGCCACCTCGGTGATCGGCGCATCCGTATCATCGAGCAGGCGCTTTGCCACCCGCAGCCGGTGGCTCGCAATCAGAGCCTGCGGACCGACACCGAAGCGCGCGTCGAAGACCCGCCGCAGATGCCGGCTCGACACGCCGAGATCCGCCGCCAGCGCAGCCACGCCGCAGCCGTTCGTTGCCGTCTGCTCGATCCTCGCCAGGGCGCGTCCCGCCAGATCCGCCTCCGTCTCCGCCACCGGCGCCCGCTCCGGCCGGCAGCGCAGACAGGGGCGATAGCCGGCCGCTTCCGCGCTCGCCGCCGTCGCGTGGAAGCGCTGATTCGACGGATCCGCCAGCGGCGCGGGACACACCGGCCGGCAATAGATCCCGGTACTCAGCACCGCGACGAAGAAACGGCCGTCGAAGCGCGGGTCCCGGGCCCGGCGCGCCTGTTCGCATTGTTCGGGCGTGAGCCCTGAGGTTGCCAGTGCGGACATCGTTCCGACCTCGACCGGTGACGTCTGTACTATAGAGTGCCGACTGCGCATCCGTCCGGCCGAAATCGGACCTGCATCCAGCATCGACGCTGCACCGGGAGATCGCTCTGCTGACCACCGCACACCCCGTTCCATCGCCGTTCGAGCGTGCCCTGGCGGCCGCTGGCGACGCTGCCGCGCTCAATGTCAGCCTGCCCGTGTGCGCCTGGTGGCTACCCGACGCGCCCCGCCGCACGCTGGCCATCCGGGCGGCCCGAGACCCGGATGCACGCTGGCACTGGTGCGCCAGCGACACGCCGCTGGAGACGCTGCAGACCACCCACCCGGACAGCAGCTGGCAGGACTTCCTCGCGTTGTGTCAGCGGCACAGCCTCGCAGCAGTACCCGTCGGCGTCCCGCTGCCGCTGCAGCCTGCCCAGGTGCCGAAACCCTGGGGCTCCGAGCACTGGTACACCGGCATCGAAGCCCGCGGCGTTGCTGGCGTCGGCCCGGCACCACCTGGCATGCCTCTGCCCTGGCTGCTCGCCGGGTTGCCCGGGCACGCCGGTGGTCTGCGCGAACCGCTGCTGTTGAAGCACCTTCAGCCCCATGCCGAGCCCGTGTTCGGCGATCTCTACTTCGAGTACCACGCCCGCAAGGAGGAACTCTATCTGGTGACCAGCGTGGATCCGAAGGCCTGGCCCGACGGTGGCCGGATCCGCATGGGTTTCCGCCAGGAACACTTCGCGAC
>SKUB01000286.1 GCA_007122315.1 Pseudomonadales bacterium
CCGCCATCGAGCACCACGATCTCGTCCGCGTCGCGGATCGTCGACAGGCGGTGGGCGATGACCAGCGCGATGCGTCCCGCGAACAGGGTTCTCATGGCGCGCTGGATGCGGAATTCCGTTTCGCTGTCGATGGACGAGGTGGCCTCGTCAAGAATGACCACGTCCGGATCCGCCAGCATCACCCGGGCCAGCGAGACCAGCTGCTTCTGCCCCGAGGACAGGCGGCCGCCCGCCTCGCCGACGTCGAAGTCCGCACCGCCGGGCAGCGCGCGCACGAATGCCATGGCGCCGACCGCCTCGAGAGCGGCGTCCACTTCCGCGTCGTTGGCGTCGAGGCGCCCATAGCGGACGTTCTCGCGGATCGTGCCGCTGAACACGTGCGGCGTCTGCAGCACGACCCCCAGGCGCGCTTGCCAGGCGGTCAGCGGCAGTTCCCGATAGTCCGTCCCATCGACGCGAACCTCGCCGCGCACCGGGTCGTAGTAGCGACACAGCAGCGACGCCAGCGTCGACTTGCCGCTGCCGGTATGGCCCACCATGGCGGTGATCCGGTCCCGCTCGAGCGTGAGGTCGATGTCCTCGAGCACCGGAATGCCGCTGCCGTAGGCAAACGCCACATCATCGAATTCGATGCGCTCGATGCGTTGCGGCGCCGCGGTCGGACGCCCTGCGGCCCGAGCTGCCACATCCGGACGGTCCCGAACCTCGGGAACGGCATCCACCAGCGACAGAACGCGCTCGGCCGAGGCCTGGGCCATCTGCAGTTCCGCGAACAAGCTGGCGAGCTGCTCCACCGGATCGAAGAAGTGGCGCGCGTAGGTGAGGAAGGCCACCAGCGTACCGGCGGTGATGAGCCCACCCGCGAGCTGGATGCCGCCCAGCGCCAGGGCGAGGCCCATGGCGATGGACGCCAGCGTCAGCACCACGGGCAGGTAGAGGGCCGAGTGCAACAGGTTACGCACCGATGCGTCGTGCATGTTGTCGGCGAGCACGCCGAAGCGCGCGTGGTTGTCCTCCTCGCGATTGAACGCACGCGTGGTGAGCACGCCGGTGACGCTCTCGTTGAAGCTGGCGGTGATCATGGCGTTGCTGCGGCGCACGTCCCGCGCGGTGGTCAGAATGCGACGCTTGAAGCGTGCGCTGGCCAGCGCCAGCAGCGGCACGATGGCCACCACCACCAGCATCAGCGGCGGCGACATGAATGCCATCGCGATGACCGCCCCGATCATCACCGACACCCCCCACACCAGATCGAGAATGCCCCAGGCGAAAACGTTGGAGAGTCGTTCGCAGTCGGACGTCATCCGCGCCATCAGCCACCCCACAGGGCGGCGGTCGAAGAACGCGAACGACAGCTGCTGCACGTTCTTGAACGCTGCCTGGCGGATGTCGTGGGCAATGTGGGTACGGATACGCCCGCCGAGATAGACGAAGCCGCCGATGCTGCCACACAGCAGCAGCGTGACGCCGGCATACGCCAGCGCCCACGGCCACAACGCGGCGTCGCTGCCCTGCTCGGCGATGGAGTCGATGAGGCCGCGGGTGATGAGCGGAAAGCTCACGTCCGCCGCCGCGGTGAGCACAGCGAAGCCTGCCAGCGCGGCGATGCTGCGCCGGTAGGGCCAGGCAAAGTCCGCCAGCCGCCACCACAGCCCGACACGCAGACGTCCGTCCGCATGTCGCGCGTCGTGGCCGTCGTCGTAGAGATCATCGTCGTACATGGCCCGTTCCTCAATCCGCCAGCGGCGTACGCGCCGCCGGCCCGGCATCCGTTGCGTCGGCCCGATCAGCGTGATCGAGCATTCCCTGCTGGCGACACAGCTCCCGGTAAGCGCCATCCGCGGCCGCCAGCTCCCCATGTCGTCCCTGCTGCAGGATCCGACCCTCACCGAGGACCAGGATCAGATCTGCGTCGCGCACCGCTGACAGACGATGGGCGATGATCACGGTGGTCTGACGCCCGCGCCGCTTCGCCAACCGGGCCAGCACGTGCGCCTCGGTGTGGGCGTCCACCGCGGACAGGGAATCGTCCAGGATCAGCACCGCCGGCCGCCGCAGCAGCGCCCGCGCCAGCGCCAGCCGCTGTCGTTGCCCGCCGGAGAGGTTCACCCCACGCTCACCGATACGGGTGTCGAGACCCTCCGGGAAAGAAGCGAGGGTCTCGGTGAGTGCGGCATCGTCCACGGCGGCCGTCAGCGATACCGCTTCAGCATCATCACGACCGATGCGCAGGTTCTCTTCCAGCGAACGCGAATAAAGGAAGGGTTCCTGCAGCACGACGGCAAGCTGTGCCCGCAGCGCGGCACGATCGACGTGCTCCACCGGCACGTCGTCGATGAACAGCGTCCCGGGTGGCGGTTCGTAGAACCCGAGCAGCAGCCGCACCAGCGTGCTCTTGCCCGCGCCGGGCGGGCCGACGAGGCCGAGGGTCTGCCCAGGTTCGACCCGGAACGACAGATCCGAGAGCACCGGCGCGCCGCCCGGATAGGCAAACGTGAGACCGCGTGCCTCGATGGCTCCGTTCCAGGACGGTGGCGCAGCCGGGGCCGGCACCACCGGCGTCGTTTCGTTTGCCAGGGCAGGAATCGGCGCCTCCAGCGGCGCATCGAGCAGTTCAGCGAGCCGCACCCGCGCCACGGTGGCCTTGCCGGCATCGGTCAGGATGCGGCCGAGTTGCCGGATCGGGAAGATCACCATGGCCACCCAGGTCAGAAATGCGAACAGGTCCCCCACGGTAAGACGGCCTTCGGCCACGAAGTGACCGCCGACGATGAGCACCAGGCCGATCTGCGCCGAACAGAGCAGGTCGCTACCGGACCAGAACACGGCCATCAGGCTGATCAGGCGCTGGTAGCGCTCACGGAAACGCGCGTTGTAACCGCCAAAGCGTTCCACTTCGTAGGGCTGGCGTGAGAAGGCCCGCACCACGCGGATGCCGGTGAGATTTTCCTGCAGGCAGGCCGTGAGTTCCGCCTCGGCCTCGTCGGTGGCCTTGAACACGTGCTGCACGCGGCGGAAGAACACCCAGGCGCAACCGAAGATGATGGGCATCAGCGTGACGGCCACCAGCGCGAGCGCCCAGTCCAGCCAGAACATCAGCGGCAGCAGCACGGTCACCAGCGTCACGGCGCGGCCGATCTCCACGATGTCGCCGGAGAAGAACACCCGCAGGGTCTCCACGTCCGACGAGCAGCGCTGCACCACGTCACCGGTGTCCATGCCGTCGTGCCAGGGCGCCGGCAGATGCTCCACGTGGCGGTGCACGCTGTTGCGCAGGCGCCGGATCAGGCCCTCGGAAGCATGGGCGGTGAGCCGTCCGCGCACGTAGTGAAAGCCACCCGCCGCGAGCGTGACCAGCACCACCAGGACGCCGGACAGCGACAGATAACCGAGCAGCGGATGTTCGGGCGCCAGCCGTTCAGCCAGTCCCGCAAGGCCGGGGATTCCGGACGCGAGCCCGTCCTCCATCACCACGTCGAGGGCGTACTTGGCAATCAGCGGCACTGACAGCAGCAGCAGACTGGCCAGCGCAAGCGCGACCACGGCACCCGCGAAGTGGTGGCGGTAACCCCGGGTCAGTGCCCAGAGATGGGTATGAAATGTATTCGACATCGTCGCGTCCGGTAACCGTGGGTCAAGAAACCGGTGCGACTGCGGAGGGGTGAATCAGGAACGTAATGCGAAGTGGGACGATCCTGGATCAGCGCGGCGCGCGCACCGGGAGGCTGGGTGCATATCGAAGCTTCATCGATGCGGCCTCCTCGGGGTCGCGGAATCCAAGGCGACGAATGATAGCGCCTGATCTGAGAATCGCAAGCGGAAATCGACACCGGCGAGTCTGTCGCGGAAGGAGCAACGGCGATGTACGCGAGGCCTCAGTGGGAGCTGACGTCCGCAAAGCGGGCGTCGCGATCTGCGTCACGCCCGAATCCACGGGCAGTCCGCGATCGCAACGCCGGTCTACGGCCGACGTTCGCTCCCACTAACACTAACAAACGCCCTGAAGTTTCAATCCTTTACGTTTTGTTCGATGAGCGAGCCTACTTCAGCGCGAGGTCCACAGCACTGTGGCGCTCCGGCATACGCTCCTCCTCCGGCCCCCAGGTCTTGTTGACCCGCCGGCCGCGCTGCACCGCCGGCCGGGCCTCGATCTCCTGCGCCCAGCGGATGACGTGGGTGTAGCTGCTGACATCGAGGAAGCGGCCGGCCGAATAGATGTCGTGCAGCACCACCGCGCCATACCAGGCGTAGTTGGCCATGTCGGCGATGGTGTAGTCGTCGCCGATCAGAAAGCGACGTTCGGCCAGATTGCGGTCGAGGACGTCGAGCTGCCGCTTCACCTCCATGGCATAGCGGTCGATGCAGTACTGGATCCGCATCGGGGCGTAGGCGAAAAAGTGGCCGAAGCCGCCGCCGAGATAGGGCGCACTGCCCATCTGCCAGAACAGCCACGACATGCATTCGGCCCGCGGCGCTGGCGAGGTCGGCAGGAAGGCTCCGAACTTTTCGGCCAGGTAGACCAGAATGGCACCAGACTCGAACACCCGGGTCGGCGGATTCGTGCCGCGATCGAGCAGTGCCGGGATCTTCGAATTCGGATTGATGTCGACGAAACCGCTGCCGAACTGGTCCCCATCGCCAATGTTGATCAGCCAGGCGTCGTACTCCGCGTCCTTGATGCCCCGTTCGAGCAGCTCCTCGAGCAGCACCGTCACTTTGACCCCGTTCGGCGTAGCGAGGGAGTAGAGCTGCAAGGCATGCTCGCCCACCGGCAGTTCCTTGTCGTGGGTCGGACCGGCAATCGGTCGATTGATCTTGGCGAAGCGTCCACCGCTGCCTTGTTCCCACTTCCACACTTCGGGCGGGACATAGTCGGCCGGGACATTCGGAACGGACTCGGTGGAATCACTCACGCTGGGAAGCTCCTGTGCGGCAAGAAACGAGTGTGTCGCTTTCGTGTTCGCGGACCGTGTCGAGAAACTCCATGCCAGTCAACTGCTGGTCACGTTCTGGGTCGGATCGATCCCGCGGCTCTGGTAGGACATGGCTCCGGTCACCGCATAGCGCAGCGCGTCCTCCACCGTCATATCGACCGCGGTGAGCCGATGCTGCGGCACGTTCACGGTAAAGCCGCCGATCTGGTAACTCCCGGGCACGTACACCGCCATGTGGTCGGTAGACCGCAGACCCTGGGGCAGATCGCTGAGGTCATCGCGGGTCACCAGCCCGAGCAGCGTGATGCCGGCGATCTCGAAGCTGACCACCTGATCGAAGTTGCGGTTGCGATCGCGGCTGAAGTAGGTGATCAGATCCTGGATGGCGTGGAACACCTTGTTCACCAGCGGCGTGCGCGCGAGCACCGCCTCTGCAGCCTGGATCGTTCCCCGTAACAACCAGTGGTCCACGGCCCAGCCCACGCCGTAGAGCAGCGGCAAGGTCAGCGCCAGGCCCATGCCCGGCAGGTACCAGTCATCCGGCAACAGTGCCTTGAATGCCAGTCCTACGAGCCACTCGGCAGAAATCGCCAGCCAAAGCACCAGATAGACGGTGGCTGCGACCGGCACCACGGTCACCAGCCCCCGCAGAATCATGCTCAGCACGTGTTGCATAGCCAGCTCCCGCCAATCCGATTCGCCGCTGTTCTACGCTGCATTCGCCAACGACACCAGTCCTGTGCCCGGCGAGCCGCGGATCGGCTACCATGCGCCCGCACCTACGAACTCGAGGACTTATCGACATTGGCTGTTGATCCAGTCGTCTACTTTTTCGCTTTCGGCCTCATTGCCGGCCTCATGCGGGCCGATCTTCGGTTGCCGGGACCGATCTACGACGCCCTGTCGTTCCTGCTGCTGCTGAGCATCGGTCTGAAGGGCGGCGTCGAGCTGGCACGCCACGGCAGCGTCGATCTGCTGCTGCAGAGCGCTTCGGTGATCGCCATGGGCATCGCCCTGCCGCTGATCGCGTTTCCGCTGCTACGCCTCGGACGCCTGGGCAGAGCGGACGCAGCCAGCATGGCGGCCCACTATGGCTCGGTGAGCGTCGGCACGTTCGCAGTGGCCATAAGTTGGCTGGCGAGTCGCGACATTCCCCACGAACCCTACCTCGCGCTGTTCGTGGTCCTGCTGGAAGTACCCGCCATCGTCATTGGCATCCTGCTGGCACGCAGCAATCGCGCCGGCCTCGACTGGCGCGAACTCGGTCGGGAACTGTTCCTCGGCCGCAGCGTGCTCCTGCTCGCAGGTGGACTGGTGATCGGTGCGGCAGCCGGGGCCGAAGCGCTCGCGCCGCTGGAACCGGTGTTCGTGGACGCGTTCAAGGGCGTGCTCGCGCTGTTCCTGCTCGAGATGGGCCTGATCGCTGCAACCCGTCTCGGCCCGCTCCGGGAGCACGGCCTGTTCCTGATTGCGTTCGCCATTCTGTGGCCGCTGTTCGCCGGCTGCATTGGCACCCTGCTCGGCCTCGCCCTGGGCCTCAGCCCGGGTGGAGCGGCCATCCTCGCGGTGTTGGCCGCCAGCGCCTCCTACATCGCCGCCCCGGCCGCGATGCGCATCGCGGTACCGGAGGCGAATCCGTCTCTGTCCCTGGCGGCGTCGCTGGGACTTACTTTTCCGTTCAACATGCTGTTCGGCATACCGATCTTCGTCGCGCTAGCGCAGTTCCTCGGAGGCGCCTCGCCATGACCAAGTTGCACCCGCGCTGCCTGCTCACCATCGTCTGCGAGGCGCTGCTCGAACCGCGCATCGAGGCGGACCTGACCCGGCTCGGCGCACCGGGCTGGACTGGAACTACGGTCCGCGGTCGCGGCGACCGTGGTGCGCGGGAAGCCCACTGGGAGAACGACGGCAACGTCCGCATCGAGGTGGTCTGCGCACGGGAGCTGGCCGAACGCATTGCCGATCATCTGCACCAGCGCTACTACGCGGACTACGCCATGGTCTGCTGGCTGAGTGCGGTCGAGGTGATGCGCCCGGAGAAGTTCTGACATGCAGCGCAGGCTGACTTGAGCACCCAGCGGGACGTCACCCGCGCGTGGCTGCAGATTCACTTCTGCGTCGTGCTGTGGGGCTTCACGGCAATTCTCGGCAAGCTGATCACCCTCGAGTCGGTGCCGCTGGTACTGTGGCGGATGGGCCTGGTGGCCTTCGCCCTGTTCCTCTGGCCACGGGTCTGGCGTTCCATGGGCGCGCTGCCGCGGGGTCTGATCGGCGCCTATGTGGGCGTCGGCTGCATCGTGGCGCTGCACTGGCTGACGTTCTATGGCGCCATAAAGCTGGCGAATGCCTCCGTGGCCGCCACCTGTATTGCCACCGTGCCGATCTTTCTCGCGCTGATCGAACCCGCACTCACCGGGCGCCGCTTCCGCTGGTGGGAACTGCTGCTCGGTCTGTTCGCGGTACCAGGGATCGCGCTGCTGATGGGTGGCACGCCGGAGCACATGAACGTCGGCATCGTGGTGGGCATCGCGTCAGCCTTTTTCGCTGCGCTGTTCGCCGCCCTGAACAAGCGCCTGATCCTGCGTGCCGGCGCCCTCAGCGTCACCGCCATCGAGATGGGAGCCGGCGCGGTGTTCATCGGCGTTATCCTGGGCGGGCTCATGCTCAGCGGTGCCGGCGGGGTGGCGGGCATGTTCGATGCGGATCAGTCGCTGCTACTCGATGCCAACGACGCGGTCTGGCTGCTGGTGCTGGCCTTCGGCTGCACGCTGCTGCCGTTCGCACTGTCGCTGGTGGCGCTGCGGCATCTGTCTGCGTATGCCTCCGCGCTGGCGGTCAACCTCGAGCCCGTCTACGCCATCATCCTGGCGATCATCATTCTCGGCGAACAGGCAGAACTCGAGCCGACGTTCTATCTGGGCGCCGCACTGATCATCAGCGTCGTCCTGATCTACCCCCGGCTACAGGCCCGCGCGAACCGGGCAGCCGCGGTCTGACGGTTGCGCTCTGCGTCACGCTCGAGCGTGGCGGCAGTCCGCGATCGCAAAGCCGGCCTGCGGCCGACTTCCGCTCCCACTGGCACAACGCGAAAATCCAGCGCGGATTCAGTGGGAGCTGACGTCCGCAAAGCGGGCGTCGCGATTGGCGTCACGCTCGAGCGTGGCGGCAGTCCGCGATCGCAAAGCCGGCCTGCGGCCGACTTTCGCTCCCACTGGCACAACGCGAAAATCCAGCGCGGATTCAGTGGGAGCTGACGTCCGCAAAGCGGGCGTCGCGATTGGCGTCACGCTCGAGTTCGGCGGCAGTCCGCGATCGCAAAGCCGGCCTGCGGCCGACTTTCG
>SKUB01000160.1 GCA_007122315.1 Pseudomonadales bacterium
ACCACGATCTCCTCGATCGCTGGTTGCTGGGCGTGCACTGGAGCGACGGATCCCGCCACCACGGCGGCGGGTAAGGCGCAGGCGGCGATGGCCTGGCGCAGGCGAAGTGATGCCATGTTCGGATACTCCCCTTGAGTTAGATCGTCTCCGGTTCGCCTGGACTGCGGACCGGCGTTCTCCGTGGCACACCGTGCGCAACGGAAACGTCAGACAGATGGGCACCTGGGTCCGCAATGAGGTAGGAGCGGACTCCGGCGGTCAGCCTGTTGACGCACGGGTGAAGGGGATCCAGCGACGTCTTGATGCGGTTCTGGCAGCACTCTCTGCCGCTTGTGGCGGCTTTTTGCCCGGTGCCTTGATTCGCCCTCACCCGAGGTAAGGAAACAGCAGCCCTCCTGCTGCTGTCAAGACTTCTCCGCAGGTATCTTTGGGGCGGGATGGGCACCGCGTCCGACATGCACCGGGACGAACCTTCGGCGCAGCTCATCGAGCGGCAGCCACAACCCATGGTCATGGCGAGTGGCGATGCCGGAAATCCTCTGTGGGCGGCCTCGAAGGGGGCAGCCCTGGACGTTCGCAGCGTGTGTTTTCAGTGCCGCGCTTGACATACCCGGGACCATTGAGGATGCTTCGACGGGCCCGATCAGGGCATTGCGGGCGATTCGGCACAGCTCTCGTGGAGGGGGGCTCTGACTAAATCAGACACAATCCGCAATGGGTCAGAACATCCCAATGGGTGCTCGTCGTTCGAGAATTGGGATAAACGAAATCACGCTCGGGGAGTTCATCGTCCTGCCCGTCTTCGTAGGATGTTGTTCCCGCTTCAGCCTCCGGTCCATCCGGTTTCCATCCAACCGACTCGCAGGTAGAAGATGAAGATGCATCGACTCAAGACGGTTGCGTTGACCGCTGTGTTAGCGGTAGGCGCAGCAGCCGGACAGGCTGTTGCCGGCCAACTCGACACGATCCTTTCCACCGCCAATGAGGTGCACGATCAGGCCCGGCGGTCTCAGACGCGAATTGACCAGCTCAGTGACGAAGCGCGAAGGCTCCTTCAGGAGTACCGGACCGTGATGAAAGAGGTCGAAGGGCTTCGGGTCTATAACCGGCAGCTCGAACGCCAGATTGCCGCCCAGGAACGCGAGAAGACCGAACTCAACGAATCCATCGAGACGGTGACGCTGATCGAGCGTCAGATCATGCCGTTGATGCTGCGCATGATCGATGGCCTCGAGCAGTTCGTCAGCCTCGATGTGCCCTTCCTGCTCAGCGAGCGGGAGTCCCGCGTCGAGCGTCTGCGCGACATCATGGATCGGGCCGACGTCGAGGTGGCCGAGCAGTTCGGTCAGATCCTCAACGCATATCAGATCGAGAACGAGTACGGCCGCACCATGGAAGCCTACACGGACGAGATCGAAATCGACGGTCGTACGCTCGTCGTCGACTTCCTGCGTATGGGACGGGTGTCCCTCATGTACCAGACCGCGGACGGTGCCCGCAGCGGTGTCTGGAACCAGCAGGAACGTCGCTGGCAGGAACTTCCAGGGGCATACACCACACCGATCCGTAACGCGATCCGGATGGCGCGTCAGCAGATGTCGGTGGATCTGATTTCACTTCCAGTACCCGGTCCTGTGGAGGCGTCCCAATGAGCATGTTGAAGTCGCTTTGCACGGCCGCCGCCGCCGTCGTCCTGACGCTGGGATTCACGTTGCCGGCAGCCCAGGCAGCCGAACCCGAGATGCGTCGCGCTGACAATCTCGACGAACTCATGCGCCTCGTTCGCGAGCGCGCACTGTTCGAAACCGAGGTCAATCGAGAGCGTGAGCGGGAATTCATCGAGCGTCGCGACGAGCAGCGGCAGATGCTCGAGAACGCCCGACGGACTCGGACCCAGGAGGAGCAGCGTTCCGAACGTCTCGAGACCAACTTCCAGGAGAACGAGCGGCTGATCGGTCAGCTCCAGGAGCAGCTCGACAGCCGCCTTGGCACGCTGCGGGAGCTGTTCGGGGTCCTGCAGCAGGTGGCCGGTGACACGGTCAGCGTATTCAACGGCTCCATCGTAAGTGCCCAGTTCCCTGGCCGCGCTGATGAGATCCAGGCCCTTGCCCAGCGCATGGGGCAGGCCACCAGGCTGGCGTCCATCGAGGAGATCGAAGGCCTCTGGATTGCACTGCAGGAGCAGATGACGGAAACCGGTAAGGTCGTGCGCTTCCCCGGAACCGTAATCGAAGTGGATGGCGACCGTACCGAGACGGACATCATCCGGGTGGGTGATTTCAATCTCGTAGCGGATGGCAAGTACGTCAACTTCAGCCCTGACACCCAGTCCATACTGGCGCTGGCGCGGCAGCCGTCGAGCCGGTTCCAGAACACGATCCGCAATCTCGAGCGTGCCAGCCCGGGCGAGATCGTCCAGTTCGCCATCGACCCCACCCGGGGCTCGCTGATGTCTCTGCTGATTCAGGGCAAGACCATCGAAGAGCGTGTCCACGACGGTGGGCCGGTGGGCTACACCATCATCGCGCTCGGCATCATCGGCGTCCTGATCGCTCTGTGGCGCTTCATCGATCTGATGCTGATCAGCAACAACGTGAGATCGCAGATGAAGACCCCGGAGGAGCCGAATACGAATAATCCGCTCGGCCGGGTCCTCAAGGTCTATGCGGACAACAAAAACGTCGGCGTCGAGACGCTGGAACTGAAGCTCGGTGAGGCGATTCTCGGGGAGACCCCGAAGTTGAATCGAGGCCTCGGGCTGGTGCAGGTGATCTCGGTGGTGTCGCCGTTGATGGGCCTGCTCGGTACGGTGATCGGGATGATCCTGACATTCCAGGCCATTACGCTGTTCGGTACGGGTGACCCGCAGACCATGGCGGGTGGTATTTCCACCGCCCTCATGACCACGGTACTCGGTCTCGTGGTGGCGATCCCGACGGTTCTGCTGCACGCCATCCTGAGCACTCGTGCCAAGGCGGTGATCCATGTGCTCGAAGAGCAGAGTGCGGGCATGATCGCCGAAGCGGCAGAGCGTTCCGGCCGGTCATTGGGTTGACGTCATGCTCTGGCTTACGGACATCTACTACGCCATCGTGACGTTCATGGAGCGGGGCGGTCCGGTGCTGCCGCTGATCGCCTTGCTGACCTTCGCCATGTGGACGCTCATCTTCGAGCGGCTCTGGTACTTCCAGATCGAGCACAAGGACCTGGTGCGCCGCATCACCGACAAGTGGGAGGAGCGTCCGGAGCGGACGTCCTGGACCGCCCACCAGGTGCGCGAGGCGCTGGTATCCGAGGCCAGCGGCAAGATCAGGGGCTCACTGCCGCTGATTCAGACGTTTGTCGCCCTCGCACCGCTGCTGGGGTTGATGGGCACCGTGACCGGCATGGTCGCGGTGTTCGACTCCATGGCCAACCATGGCGGCGATGCCCGCTCCATGGCGGCCGGTGTGTCCATGGCCACCATACCGACCATGGCAGGCATGGTGGCGTCGCTGTCAGGGGTGTTCGCGACTACCGTTTTGCAGCGTCGGGTGGATTTCGAATCCGAACTGCTCGAAGACCATTTGACTTTGGACCATTGATGATGAGCCCGTCCGTTATCCTGATGGCGTATGTAGGAGGGCAGTACTGATGCGGCGTTCCATGGCCCGCTTCTCGCGCCGCGATGATGACGCGGAGATCAACCTGACGCCCATGCTGGACGTGGTGTTCATCATGTTGATCTTCTTCATCGTTACGGCCACATTCATCAAAGAACCTGGAGTTGATCCTCTCCGGCCCGATGCGGAGACGGCAGAACGCAAGCCCGGCGTGGCGATGCTGGTGGGTATCACCTCCACTAATGAGATCTGGATCGACAACAACCGCGTGCAGCCCCAGGCGGTTCGTGGCAATCTCGAGCGACTGGTGGCGGAGAACCCAATGGGTGCTCTCGTTGTCCAAGCAGATAGAGGCGCCAAGAATTCCGTTCTCATGGAGGTGCTTCAGGCGGCCCGGTCGGCGGGCATCGAGCGCGTCGCGGTGTCGACCGAAGACTAGGAGGATCTGCCCATGATTCTGAGATATATCGTGGGGCTGGCCTTAGGCGCAGTGGTGACGCTCGGGCTGTTCTATCTGATGCAGTGGCTGATCCACACGGATGAAACCGGCTTGACCGACCCGCCGTCGACGCGAATCGTCGACTTCGTCCGCGTCGAGCAGGAAGAAACCGTGCAGAGACGCGAGCGCAAGCCGGAACCACCGCCGCCGCCGGATGAGCCCCCACCTGATATGCCCGACCCTTCCTTTGATACGGATGTGGGCGCAGTCGGTATCGACATCGGTTCTGTCGCCATGGACACCGGGGTGCAGATCGGCGGTGCCAGCGGGTTTCAGTCCGATGGTGACTATCTGCCCATTGTCCGCGTCGAGCCGGTCTATCCCCGGCGGGCGCTGACCCGGGGTATCGAAGGTTACGTGCTGCTCGAGTTTACGGTCAGCGAAACCGGCTCGGTCGTGGACCCCAAAGTGGTTGAGGCCCAGCCCCCGGGCATTTTCGACCGCGCGGCCATTCAGGCGGCCCTGCGCTTCAAGTATCAGCCACGGGTGGTGGACGGTCAGCCGATCGCCGTGCATGGCGTGCGCAACATGATTACTTTCGAGCTGACGGACTGACGTGCGCATTCGCAGCGCGAGGAGGCTTTCTGTGAATACCTTTGTTGCACTGATCTCCCGTTTCTCGATGCGGTTCCTGGCGCTGGGTGCCTTCTTGGCCTTGGCTGCGAGCTTCAGCGGCGGGTTTGCAGGCATCGAACAGGCCCGTGCCCAGGCACCCGGGGAGGCTTCCGAGGAAGCGGAACAGCGTCGGACTCAGCGGGTCCCGGCGATGCGGGAGCAGGCGTTCAACCGCCTCTCCGAGGCCCAGGAAGCGCTGGACGAAGGTGATGTGGAGGCGGCGCTGCGCGTGCTGAACCGCATGGCGGACCAACGGGGGCTGAACGCCTACGAGGCCGCCTCCATGTGGAACATGCGGGCCTACATCCACTTCTCGCGGGACGACTACCCGAGAGCGATCGAGGCCTACGAACGCATCCTGACCTATTCGCCGGAAGTGCCCCTGGCGTTGGAACTGGGCACCATGTACGCCCTCGGACAGCTCTACTTCGTCCAGGAGGACTACCGGAAAGCCATCGAATATCTCAATCGCTGGTTCGATCTGGTGGAGACGCCATCGCCCCAGGCGTACATCTTCCTGGCGCAGGCATACTACCAGCTCAACGAATTCCGGCAGGTGATTCCGCCCGTTCAGCAGGCCATGGAGATGACCCGGGAGCGGGACGGTGAAATCCGTGAGAACTGGTGGTTGCTCAAGCGTGCTGCGTACTACGAAATGGAGGACTGGAACAAAGTCATCGACATCATCGAAATCCTGGTGCGCGACTTCCCGAAGAAAGACTACTGGGTGCAACTCTCCGGACTTTACGGTCAGCAGGAACAGCCGAAGAAACAGGTGGCAGCCATCTGGACGGCCTACATGCAGGGGTACCTGGACCAGGAGCGGGAGATTCTCAACCTGACGGGACTGCTGCAGCAGGAGGAAGCACCTTACTGGGCGGCCCGGATCCTCGAGCGCGAGATCGAGAACGGCGTTGTGGAGGATACGCGTCGCAACCTGCAGAGCCTTGGGCAAGCCTGGCAGATGGCTCAGAACGTCGAGAAGGCGATTCCTGCATACCATCGGGCCGCGGAGCGCGCCGATGACGGCGAGTTGCATTATCGGCTGGCCCAGCTGTATCTCGATCGGGACGATTGTGAGAACAGCATCCAGGCGGCGGATCGGGCCATTGCCCGTGGCGGCGTGGATCGGGAAGGCCAGATCTATCTGGTCAAAGGGATGTGTCAGTACAATCTCGGCCGTTTCGAGGCGGCCGTCTCGACCTTCGGTGAGGGTCTGCGAGTGGCCCGCCGGGAGCGTGCGGAGCAGGACATCAATGCCTTGACGCAATGGCGAACACACGTGGAGCGCGAGCAGCGGCGGCAGGAGCAGCTGGCCCGCGCCGACGGCCCCGCCTGACCCACTCCAGCAGGGGCTTGTGCAACGGGAGTGCTTCGGCACTCCCGTTGTCGTTTGGGGGGACAGGAACTTTTGATTCAACCCTTTGCTGGCCGCGCGCGACCATTGCGTCGCCAGCGGCCGGAGGAGCGTAAGTGTTCACGGGAATCGTTCAGGAACTGGCGCCGGTGGTGGCCATCCGCCGCGAAGCGGGTATTACGCAGCTGGACATTGCTCTGTCTGCGGCGGCCCGGCGTGGGCTCCAGGGTGGCGCCAGTGTCGCCATTAACGGAACCTGCCTGACGGTCGCGCGGCAGAGCGAGGTCAGTGTCGGGTTCGATGTCATCGCCGAAACCATGGCACGCACCAATCTTGGCGATCTCACCGTGGACTCGCAGGTGAATGTGGAACGTTCAGCGGCCTTTGGCGACGAAATCGGTGGACACCGCGTCTCCGGACACATCACCGGAGTCGCCCGCATCAGCGCGATCACGCGCGAGGAGGCCAATCGTGTGATGCGCTTCGAGGTGGATCGCAACTGGCTCCGAATGCTGTTCCACAAAGGGTTCGTTGCCTTGGATGGTGCCAGCCTGACGATTTCCGCGGTGGACCGCGAAGCGGCCTGCATCGAGGTGAGTCTGATTCCAGAGACGCTGGCGCGGACGACGCTGGGCACGCGGGACGTGGGCGACCGGGTCAACCTGGAGGTGGACCCTCAAACTCAGGCCATCGTCGAAACCGTGGAACGGCTGTTTCTGGACCCGGAGTGGAGGCGGCAGATCCTGCCCTGAGAACCAGGGAGGTTCTGAGCTGGGTTCTCCCGGCAGAGCGGAGCGGCCCGGCGCAGCTCACAGTGCTGCGAACTGCGGGTTCGGGACACTAGCCCGCGGCGGCCGTTTCCGCTCGGAGACCGCCGATGACCTCCTCCAGTGCGCGGTCGAACATCTGCCGATCATCCAGCACGCGCAGACGCTCCTCGTCGATGGCCCGCGCCAGGTCGAGCCGGGACATGGTGTCGATGCGCAGACCACGCCGATTGAGAAAGATGCAGCGTTCGGGTGTCCCGGTGATGGCCGCCAGGCGACAGCGTGTGATTCGCCCGGTACGGGTCTGCAGTTCAACCCAGTCGTGCACCACCAGCGCGTTGGCTGAGGTCTGCGCTTCGAGACTGGGCATCTTTTCCACTTTCGTCGCTTCGGGCTCGGTGCTCACCGCTTCCATGGCGGCGTGGATCTCCGCCTGCGCGTCGTCACGTGCTTCGGCCCCGTTGGTCATCGAGCTCGCTGCAAGTGGTTCCTGCTCCAGGTCCGCCCACAGCGCCAGGATTTCGCTGGCCGTTCTCCTGGCATCCTCCGGACTGCGCGCGAGCAGGATCAAACCGTCAGCCAACGCCGTATGGAGGGCAGCGCCGTCAGGTCCGGTGCCACTGCCGGTAAGGCGGCGCAGAACTGAAAAGGCGCTCTGCCAGGCTTTCGAACGGCCATGCGCCCTGAGCAACACCTGCTGCCAGTCGCTTTCCAGGAAGCGGCGGAGTTCTGCGGGAAGTTCACTTACGCAGTTCATGCGGTGCTCGAGCAGCCGCGCGACGATGCGCCGCGTGCGTTCGGCCTCGATGCGTAATTTTTCCTGTGCGATGACCCTGGCTTCGGCCGCTCGGACCCGTTCCGCTTCCTCGGCGAGCAGGGTGTCGAGATCGGCGTGCAGCGCCTCGAACAGGTTCGAATTGCTGGCGAAGCTGCTGCCGGCACGGTTCACCAGGTGCTCGATGCCTGCGTAAAGGCGGTCGCGGGACTTTTCGTCCGCCTGACTCCAGCCGATTCCTGCGCGTGCGATGGCATTGAGGAAACGCCGTGCCGGATGGCGCGAAGAACTGAAGAATTCCGAGTCCGCCAGCGCGACCCGCAGCATGGGAAGTTGGAGCCGCGCAATCAGAGCCCGCATCGGAACCGCCTGATTGTCATCCTTGAGAATCAGGTCGAACAGCATCTGCAGCAGGTTGACGGTGTCTTCGTCGGCATCGTTGAGGGCTGCCTCTGCGCGGCCGTTGCGCTGCGCCTCGGTCAGAAGCAGGGCGCCAAGATCGAGTCGCTCCGGAAGCCGTTCGAGGTCGCTGTCCTGCCAACGGTGAACGACCATGCGTTCGCTTGCTTCGAGCAGGCGCAACACCGTGCCGATGTCCAGCAGCTGAGAAGGATGGGCCGCATGGCTGTAGCGTCGCTGCCGGCGCAGTGCCGGCAGTTTTCGCATCAGCGCTGCACGCCGCTTGAATGCGGCTGCAATGTTGGCGTTCGGCGGGGCTGCTGAACCGCCCGGGTAGTCACCCGGCCCCCAGGCCTGAGCATGGTCGGCTGCCGAGCCCTGATTGCCATAGCCCGCGTGCGCACTTCTGTGCGTCCCGGAACCCGAGTCGGCGTCGGGCTCGAGGTCAGTTTGCTCAGGACTCCCTTCCGCCCCCGGCGTGGCCTGGGATGCGTGACGGACCTCCTTGGATAGATCCAGTTTTGGCAGTACGCCGGCGTTCACCAGCTGTTGGTTGAATTCTTTGTAAAGCGCTCCGAGCGGCTCCATGACCTGGAGCTCGAAGTGCTTGAACAGGACCAGTCGGATGCGCAGATCCAGTTCCAGGGGTCCAAGTGCATCAGCGAAGGCCTGGGCCAGGCGGCTGGCATCGAAGTCGATCCGCGCCAGTTCGAAGCGAGGTCCGGCCTGCTCGCGCAGTTCCGCAACCCGGCGCTGCAAAAGCAGCACTTCGAGGGCATGGGTGCGCTCGAAGCGCTCAGTCATGGTGTTCACGGCAAGACGCTGCTCGAGCATCTCGTCGTCCATCAGTGTGAGTTCTTCGAGCCGCTGCTCCGTGCTGCCGGCCTGCGACTTGGCATCCTGGCTGGACCTGGACGGCTGGAGAAGGCCTTGGCCGAAGCGACGCCGGATTTCGTCGGTCTGGTAGCGCAGGAGGCGCATGGAATTGAAGTACAGCTCCTGTGCGGAGCTGTTCTCCGCTTCGTCTGCACGCGCGAACAGGTCATCGTCGATGTCGAGCAGAAGCTGCTTCAAACAATCCTTGGCGTAGTTGTTCCAACGCTCCCACATGCTCTCGAGCAGGCGCCGGGCGGATTGCTGTGCAGCTCCGGGGTGGTGCAGCACTTTGGCCGCGCCAGTGGGGTGACGAGGATCTGGAGCGTCGGCCATCTGGCTCTCCGAAAGCGACTCGCATCGGGTGCTCCAGGACCTTGGCGTCCGTTGCCGTGAGATGTCCGTGTGCGAGGTTCCCGGAGCGGGATACCAGAGGTGTAGTCCAGGAGTCCGATCGACGCCTCGTCAGACGCCGCGATAGTCGCCAGTAGGGGCGCTGTTTCACGCTTAACCCCGTACTTTTTGCTGGTTTTGTGATGCGGGTCATGTCAGCGCAAGAGTGTGCGCCAGGCGTCCACATCGGTGGCTGGGCTGTCCTCGAGTTCCACGCCTGCAGAGTGCATCGAACCCTCGACCGATCCGTTCCAACGCACTTCACCGGACAGGAAGAACTTGCCTGGACGGCTGGCGATGTCGATCCATAGATCCACCAGGGTTCCCACTGGCAGCAACCGCTCGCAGCAGAAGTGGATGCCCATGGCAGACATCTCCATCGCATAACCGGATTCGGTACGTCCCACGAGATCAGGCTGCTCCGGGCAGGCAACGACCTGGACGAACAGGCGCTCCTGGCAGACGTAGCGAGGCTCGTGGCGGCGCTCAATGGAACGCTGGCTACGGCGGTCGCTGCTGGGTCGAAGGTCCTCCAGCGAGATGACGTTATCGGTACGGGCAATGGCGCTCATGGTTTCTCTCCGTGACGGAGGATTGCTGTCTGGCTGCTCCGTTGCGAGACCCGTGCCAAAAATGAAAAACTATAATAATCAGTCATCTAACTCATAATCCGGAAACGCTCGCGGTCCTCCTGAGTGGCCAACCCGGCCCCGCTGCGTCGACGAGTGACGCGATCGGTCAGTTGTCCGTAGGCAGTTCCGACCCGGCTTGATGATATGCTGCGCGGCGCCTTCCATCGGTGGAGTTCATACCATCAGCACGTCGTTTCACGAGCGCCTGCAGCGGGCCTGGTCCCACTCGGATTCGCTGCTCTGCGTGGGACTGGATCCTGAACCTGCGCGGTTTCCCGCTCATCTGGGGCGGGGGCCCGAGCACATCGCAAGCTTCAATCGCGCCATCATTGCCGCAACGGCGGACCTTGTTTGCGCGTACAAGCCTCAGATCGCACATTTTGCTGCCGTGGGCGCCGAAGAGGCGCTGGTGGACACCGTCTCTGCGGTGCGGGAGCTCGCGCCCCATGCGGTGGTCATCCTCGACGCCAAGCGCGGCGACATCGGCTCCACAGCTGAGATGTATGCGCGGGAGGCTTTCGTCCGCTACGACGTCGATGCCGTCACGCTGAACCCCTATCTGGGCAGCGACAGTCTGCAACCTTTTCTGGAGTGGTCCGATCGGGGAACGGTGATCCTGTGCCGGACATCGAATCCGGGAGCTGGCGAGATTCAGGATTGGCCTGAAGGCGATCCGCTGTACGCGCATATCGCGCGCCTGGCCGTCGAGAAATGGAATCCACACGGCAACCTGATGCTGGTTGCAGGTGCGACCCGGCCAGCGGAGCTGGCGCGTATCCGGGCGCTCGCGCCCGATGTGCCACTGCTTGTTCCGGGCCTGGGCGCCCAGGGGGGTGACCTTCGTGCAGCCGTGGCGGCGGGCGTGGATCGTCACCGCCGCGGCCTGGTGGTGAACAGTGCCCGCGCCATTCTCTATGCAGGCAGTGGTGAGGACTTCGCGGCACACGCGAGGGCTGAGGCCATGCGTATGCGGGATGCGCTGCGCCAGGCCGCCGCCCTTGCGCAGGGCGAGTAAGTCACAGCGTATACTTGATACGAATTCGAGATAACAAAATTAATCCGTTGTATTGAAATAAAAATAAAATTTTCCTGCTCGAAGCTTCTCAGCCGCCTCGCGCGCCGCAATACGGATCTGTGACGTGTTCAGCGAATCGGTCACGTTGCAGGTGGCGTCGCGGGACTAGAATGGAGTCTTGCGCACAGCGACGGGAAGGAGCTGCGTTCTGAGGTCAACTTTCGGCCCTGCCAGGTGACGCAGCATGTCACTGAGTGACCTTCGGTGACTTGGCTGGAGCTGAGCAGGGTGATCGGGAAATCGCGCCGCGATCCAGTTAAGTGGCTGAGTAGAAAAGAAGAAAGAGATGGGCAGGCCAGGAAGGCCAGGGTTGGCATGGTGCTTGAGTAGTCTTCCGTGACGATCGGAATGGCGCGCAGCAACGTCGACCGATCGAGGGTTCCGGCAGGGAGACGCCCCATGCAGTCCTTGATCCACCTCAGCTTCAGCGCTTTTTCCGGCAGCATCCTGGTCCTGGCCAGCTGCATGCTGGCAGCGCCGCTGCTGGCGTTGCTGGTGGCATCGGGCTGCGTCCTGGGCGCATGGCTGACGGTGCGCCGCAGCTGCTGGGAGACCCGCATCCATTCGCTCGAGCAGCGCCGGATCGAAGGGTCCGGCGTTCGTGGTCTTCATCGGAGCACGCTGGGATGAGTAACCAGCAGTTCGGCAGCATGGTCGGCGACCCGGGGCCCTGGCTCCGGTCCCGGGCTGCTGCCTTGCTGGATCTGGCGATTGAGCCGCTGCTGGATGCAGCTGCTGCTCGCGACGCGCTAACGGAACTGCAGCCGGTTGTCGGCGAGGTTGGCGCCCCCCATGCCCAGACGCTGCGTGAACGCCTGGTCACCGCGGCAGAACGCCTGCTGGACAGCCCTGACCCGATCGCCGTCTTCGAGCAGGTGCAATTGCATCGCCTCGGGCTGGACGCGGTGCGGCGGCTCGTCGAGTTGCTCAAGGTCTCCGATTCGAAAGCCCTGCTGGCACGCATTGAAGCCGCCTGGCGGCCGGAACAGGACGAACCGGCGGAGCCGCTGGTTCGCGACATCCGCCGCTACCAGGACGCGTCCGCGGAACTGCTCGCGGATGCCCATATGGTGGTCAGACTGGCGGCCGCGGCTCGCATTCTGGCGCGGCGCGCTCCGGGTGCCGAGGCTGCCGTTTCTGCGATGCTCGGCATGGACCTGCGCACTCTCGAGATGCGTTTCGAGGACCTGCAGCCCATGGCGCCGCCGGCGGCAGATGCTGCCCCCCTGGAGGACGTGCTGCGCCTGCGCATCCGACGCTTCCGGGACGTGGCGACAGCCCTGTTGCCACTGGCCGACATGGAAGATCCCGCTGGCGCGCTGGCACGCCTCGAGCATATTGCGATGGAGCTGCTCGGGAGTCCCGTGCTACCGGTGTGGGTGGAACGGGACGGCGTGCTTGCGCTGCACGGAAGCTCTGACCTGGCCGGTCAGCAGCTCTCGACCCGGCAGGATGCATCCCTTGCCGCCACCGCGCTGGCGTCTGGCGCACTCAGCGAGCGTGACACCGAGGCCTACGGCACTCCCATCATCGATTGTCAGTGTGCCGACCGGGTGCAGTCCCGGACGCTGGTGGCGGTTCCAGTCCTTGTGCCTGAGCCGATTGCCGTCCTGCTGACCTCCGACGCGGTGGATCGACGCGACTTCGCACTGCTGGCCGTGCATGCCGCGCGCTGGCTGGAGCGTATCCATCGCTCCGAGGAGCGGCTGCTGCACACCACGCGGAACTACCGCAATGCTCAGGAGCGACGTCTACGGGAAATCGTCCACGAGGCGAGCAACCCCTTGTCGGTGATTCACAACTATCTGCACCTGCTCGGCACACGGCTGGACGACGAGAGCGCAGGCAAGGAGCAACTCGGGCTCATTGGTGACGAAATCCGGCGTACCGGTGAGATTTTGCGCAGCCTGGTGGAGTCTCCTGTTGTCGGGCGTGAGCGCGAGGCTGCCGCTGGCACCGGTATCACCGACGTGAACCAGTTGATCGCGGAAGTGGTGGAGCTGCTCGAGCCGACGCTCACCGAGGCCGCCGGCATCGACGTGCGCATGGTGCCTGCGCCCGGTCTGGAAGCCATTCCCGTCGACGGGCAGCGGCTGCGTCAGATCGTGTTGAACCTGGTGAAGAACGCGGTGGAGGCCATGACCGACGGCGGAACCCTGGAAGTGGTCGTCGATGCCGCAGTCGCATCCGTCGGAGGCGGCCGGGTTGAGATTCGGGTTACGGATTCCGGCCCCGGGATTCCGCCAGATCTGCTCGAACAGGTCTTCGAGCCTGGCGTCTCCGTCAAGGGAAGTGGACGTGGCCTGGGGCTTTCCATCGTCAAGCGCCTCGTCGAAGAGCTCGGCGGAAGTGTCTTCTGCCGGTCGAAACCGGGTGCAGGGACGTCGTTCGTCGTCCTGCTGCCGCGGCATTGAAACAGCCAGGAACGTGGAGTTTGCACATGACTTCCGTCGCAGACAGATCCAAAGACATGACCGAGGCTGAGCGGCATCGCTGGCTGCGCCGGCAGCTGCGTGCGGAGCTCGAATCCCTCACGCAGCAGGTGGGACAACTGGAACGGACCCTGGCGGGGCCGCAGATTCCAGAACAGCTGCGTGCGTCCGCGCGGGCGGTGCTGCTCGACGTCCTCGAGGAGCACTGCGAGAAGCTGTGAGTCGGACTCAGCTGGCCGCTCGCAGCATGTTGCGGGCAATGATGAGCTGCTGGATCTGGCTCGTTCCCTCATACAGTCGGAACAACCGCACGTCCCGATAGAATCGCTCGATACCGTACTCCTCCATGTAGCCGGCGCCGCCGAAAATCTGCACCGCCCGGTCTGCTACGCGACCCACCATTTCAGTGGCAAAGAGCTTGCAGCAGGATGCCAGCATGCTGACGTCCTCACCGCTGTCGCGGCGGCGGGCGGCGTCGAGCACCATGCAGCGGGCCGCATACGCCTCGGTGCGGGAATCCGCCAGCATGCCCTGCAGCAGCTGGAACTCGCCGATGGGCTGACCGAACTGCTTGCGCTCCAGGGCATAGCGCACGCTTTCGTCGATCAGTCGCTCTGCGGTGCCTACGGCAAGGGCGCTGATGTGCAATCGGCCGCGGTCCAGCGTCTTCATGGCCGTGCCAAAGCCTGCGTTCAGTCGCTCTTCGCCGCCAAGCAGAGCATCGAGCGGAACCTTTACGTCCTCGAAGATCACATCGCAGACGTGGGCGCCCTGTTGCCCCATCTTGCGGTCCGGTCGGCCGAGCGTGATGCCCGCAGTGTCGGCGGGTACGAGAAACGCCGAAACGCCTCGTCCGCCCTTGGTGTTCGGGTCCGTACGCGCGAACACGGTGAACAGCTGAGCGTGGGGTGCATTGGTGATGTAACGCTTGCTGCCGTTGAGAACGAAGTGTTCACCGTCGCGCACCGCGCGGGTGCGGACGCTGCCGGCATCGGATCCGGCTTCCGGTTCAGTCAGAGCGAAGGACCCGATCACCTCACCGCTGGCCATGCGCGGCAGGTAGTGGCGCTTCTGCGCCTCCGTGCCGTCCATGACCAGACCCTGCGACCCGATGCCGTTGTTGGTACCGATGACTGACCGGAACGCGGGGGATGTCCAACCGAGCTCCGTGACGACGCGACACTCCTCCTCGGTGTTCAGGCCGAGCCCGCCGTACTCCTCGGGGATCGTCAGCCCGAACAGGCCCAGTTCGCGCATCTCCTGGATCACCTCCGCGGGGATGCGGTCCTCGCGGGCCACCTGCTGCTCGATGGGTACGAGACGGTCGCGAACGAAACGCCCGATGGTGTCCAGCAGCTGTTGCAGAGTGGCGGTATCCAAGGCCATGGGTTTCGTGCTCCTCGCGGCGTCAAAGGGGCAGCAGTCTAACCGATTGCCGACCTCTGCACGCTGGGCTAACCTGCGGCTCCTCATCGATTTTCCGGGAAAGCGCCATGTCCAGCGAAGCTCGTTCCACCCCCTCCGCCCCGAAGCCGGCAGCGGCCGCAGCGTTCCGCTGGGAGGACCCTCTGGATCTCGATGGCCTGCTCACCGAGGAAGAGCGCCTCGTGCAGGACACCGCTCGCAGCTACGCCCAGGACAAATTGATGCCGAGGGTGCTGGAGGCCAATCGCAGCGAACACTTTCACCGGGAGATCATGACCGAACTCGGTGAACTGGGGATGCTCGGGGCCACCCTGCCCGAAGCGTATGGCTGCTCGGAGGTCAATCACGTCTGCTACGGCCTCATGGCCCGGGAGGTGGAGCGGGTGGATTCCGGCTACCGCTCGGCGATGAGCGTGCAGTCGTCCCTGGTCATGCATCCCATTCATGCCTTCGGCTCCGAGGAGCAGCGCCGGAAGTACCTTCCGAAGCTGGCTACCGGTGAATGGGTAGGCTGTTTCGGCCTGACGGAACCGGACCATGGTTCGGATCCCGGCAGCATGGTGACCCGCGCCGAGCCCGTGGACGGAGGCTTCCGACTCAACGGTGCGAAGATGTGGATCACCAATTCGCCCATCGCCGATCTGGCAGTGGTCTGGGCGAAGCTCGAGGGCAAGATACGCGGCTTCGTGGTGGAGCGGGGCAGCAAGGGATTCTCGACCCCCAAGATCGAGGGGAAGATGAGCCTCAGGGCGTCGATCACCGGCGAGATCGTGCTCGATGACTGTTTCGTTCCGGAGGCCAACCTGCTGCCGAACGTCAGCGGCCTTGCCGGTCCCTTCGGTTGTCTCAACAAGGCCCGCTACGGTATTGCCTGGGGCAGCATGGGCGCGGCGGAATACTGCTGGCACGCCGCGCGCAGCTACGTCCTCGAACGCAAGCAGTTCGGCCGTCCCCTCGCTGCGAACCAGCTCGTGCAGAAAAAGCTCGCCGACATGCAGACGGAGATCAGCATCGGACTGCTTGCATGTCTGCAGGCGGGACGGCTGATGGATGCAGGAAAGCTGCCTGTGGAAACCATCTCCATGCTCAAGCGCAACAACTGCGGCAAGGCGCTCGACGTGGCCCGGGTCGCCCGCGACATGCACGGCGGCAATGGTATCGCCGACGAGTATCACGTCATCCGCCACGTCATGAACCTCGAGACCGTGAACACCTACGAAGGCACCCACGACATCCATGCTCTGATTCTCGGACGTGCGCAGACGGGCATCCAGGCATTCAGCTGAGCGCATGTCCTGACGACATGAAGATGCTGGCAACCTGCCAGCATCCTGATCGAGATTTCCCGATCAATCGCGCGTTCCCGCACGTTTGTTCGTGAGCACAGTTGCATTCCCCTGCGGTCCGGCTATGTTTGGCCCATGCAGGTAGCGCAGGGCCTGTCAGCATTCGGACCCGCCACCCGCAGCGACTCGGAAGGATGCTGAAGGGAAGGGAGGCTCACATGGTCAGGGTTCTTGTCGTAGACGATCACCGCCTGGTCCGCACCGGTATCGCCAGCATGCTCAGCGGCGTGAAGGGAATCGATGTCGTCGGTCAGGCAGACAGCGGCGAGGAGGCGCTCGTCGCCATCCGCCAACACTCACCTCATGTCGTGCTGATGGACGTGCGCATGCCAGGAATCGGCGGAGTCGAAGCCACCCGGCGCGCGCTGCGGCATGATCCCGATCTCAAGATCATCGCACTCAGCGTGTACGACGACGATCCGTTCCCGTCACGCATGCTCGAGGTGGGTGCGTCGGGGTATGTGACCAAATGTGCGGACGTGCGGGAGTTGGTCAGTGCCATCCGCAAGGTGCGGGTCGGACAACGCTACCTGTCCTCCGACGTGGCGCAGCATCTCGCACTTCGGACCTATGAGGTAGAGGACGTTTCACCGTTCGCGTCGCTGTCCGGCCGCGAGATGCAGATTGCGACCATGGTGGTGAACTGCCGCAAGGTTCAGGACATCTCCGATACGTTGTGTCTGTCGCCGAAGACCGTCAACAGCTACCGCTATCGGATCTTCGACAAGCTCAGTATCTCCAGTGACGTGGAGCTCACGCTGCTGGCCATGCGCCACGGCATGCTCGATCCCCACCTGGTGCTCGGAGAGACAGCCTGAGCCGGTTGCCCGCTGCGACGGATGGCTGTGCCCACGCACCCGGATGCGTCAGGTGTCCGCGGCTGGTGGCTGTCCGGGAGCGGGACCGCGTCAGGCAACCCAGCTGGCATGCCGCACCGGTTGCTGCCGTCGGGCCGCGCGATGGACGCCTGTTGGTGGTTGGTCTTGCGCCCGGACGGCACGGTGCGCACCGCACCGGCCGGCCGTTCTGGGGTGACGAGTCGGGCGACTGGCTGTACGCGGCCCTGCAGCGACACGGGTTTGCCGAGGTTGCAGGCGCGGGCCGACCGCCGCGCCTGCTGAACTGCAGGATCACGAATGCGGTCCGCTGCCTGCCCCCTGGAAACCGTCCCACACCGGCGGAGCGCAAGCAGTGTGCGGCCTATCTGTATCGGGATCTCGGGCTTCTGTGTCGTGGTGGGCGCCGCCGCCGGCCGGTGGCGATCCTGGCTCTCGGCCGGGTTGCCCACGATGCCACCCTTGCGGCCCTCGCTCGCCGGCTGGCCAGCGTTCCCTTCGGTCACGGGACACTGCATGACCTTGCGCCCCGGGTGCACCTGGTGGATTCCTACCACTGTTCCCGGTACAACACGCGCACTGGTCGTCTGACACGGCCGATGTTCGATCTCGTGTTCGAGCGGCTCAAGTCTCAGCTGGTGCCCTGATACCGAAATGTCCACCGCGCCCCCGCGCTTCGATCCGGACGCCGTGCTGCGTCATCTGACCCGCCGTCCTGGCGTCTACGAGATGCTCGACGCCGCCGGCGAGGTCCTGTACGTGGGCAAGGCCCGCAACCTCCGGGCGCGCGTCAGCAGCTACTTCCGCGGTTCAGGTCTCACTGCGAAGACGCTGGCCATGGTCGGGCGCATCCAGGATATCCGCACCACGGTCACAGCTTCGGAGACGGAGGCGCTGCTGCTCGAGCAGAGCCTGATCAAAGACCGGCGGCCGCCGTTCAACGTCGTACTGCGTGATGACAAATCCTATCCCTACATCCAGCTGACCACGCATGCGGACTTTCCGCGTCTCGACTTCTATCGCGGCTCACGCAGGCGCCCGGGCCGCTACTTCGGGCCCTATCCTTCCGCCGGCGCCGTGCGCGAGACGCTCAATGTCCTGCAGAAACTGTTTCGTATTCGCAATTGCAGCGACACCTATTTCCGCAACCGCGCACGACCCTGTCTGCAGCATCAGATCGGCCGCTGCACTGCGCCCTGTGTCGGGCTCATCGAGCCCGCCGAGTATGCGGAGGATGTGAGGCATGCCGTGCTGTTTCTGGAAGGTCGCAGCGAGCAGGTCATGCACGAACTCGACACCGCTATGGGCGCGGCGGCACGCCAGTTGGAGTTCGAGCGGGCAGCGAGGCTGCGGGACCAGATCGGCCAGCTGCGCCGTGTTCAGCAGCAGCAGGACGTGGATGGCGCCAGTGGCGATGTGGATGTCGTGGCCATCGCGGAGCAGCCCGGGGGGCTGTGCGTGCAGGTGATGACGATCCGGGGTGGACGATTGCTCGGTTCCCGGGATTTCTTCCCGCGCGATGAACTCGAGTCCGGTGCGGAAGCGGTGCTGACTGCGTTTCTGTCCCAGTACTACCTGGGGCAGGGGGGCGCCGTGCGCGAGATTCCACGGGAAGTGCTGACCAGCCACGCAGCCGATGATGCGCCGCTGCTGGCACGCGTGCTGGGCGAAGTCGCCGGGCGCCGGGTCCGGCTCACGCATAAGGTTCGAGGGCAGCGCGCGCGCTGGGTCCGCCTGGCGCAGGACAACGCCGCCCAGGGTCTTGCTGCCAGGCTGGTGGACCGCCAGAACTTGGCCCAGCGCTTCGAGGCGCTGACTCTGGCGCTAGGCCGCGACGAGTCGGTCAAGCGGCTCGAGTGCTTCGACATCAGCCACACCGCCGGCGAGCACACCGTGGCGTCCTGCGTGGTGTTCGACGAAAACGGTCCGCTGAAATCGGATTATCGTCGCTTCAACATCAGCGACATCACGCCCGGTGACGATTACGCCGCCATGGAGCAGGCGCTGCGGCGACGCTACAAACGGTTGAAGGCCGGAGAGGCCCGGATTCCGGACGTGCTGCTGATTGACGGTGGTAAAGGGCAAGTCAGTCAGGCGATGACGGTACTGAGTGATCTGGACATTGCCGGTATCACTGTTTTCGGCGTTGCCAAGGGCGTGACACGCCGCGCGGGATTCGAAACCCTCATCGATGGTGCGACCGGTCGCGAACTGGCCCTGCCGCCCACCGGGGCTGCGCTGCATCTGATTCAGCACATACGGGACGAAGCGCACCGCTTTGCGATCACGGGTCATCGGCAGCGCCGAGGCAAAGCCCAGACCAGTTCAGAGCTCGAGGGTATCGAGGGTGTGGGTCCACAGCGGCGGCGCAATCTGATCCAGCACTTCGGCGGCATCCGGGGAGTGAAGGGTGCCAGCATCAATGAACTGGCCCGGGTGCCCGGTATCAGCACCCGACTGGCCGAACACATCTACGCTGCGCTGCACGCGTCGTGAAGCGAACGGGGCAGAAGTCAATGGGTGGTGAAGCGCACAGTCCAGCGGCCGTTCTCGTGGGCGGGCTCGCCGAGGGCAAAGGTCCCGCTGCCCGTGAGGACTGCCTCCTCGCGCCTGAGGATGGTCTCCGAGCCATCGGAGCGCACCAGATGCGTGCCGTTGGTACTGACGTCGATGAGGACGAATTTGCCCCGCCGGTGATCGATGCGGCAATGGAGGCGCGACGCGGCCTGCGATCTTATCCGCACCTCGCAGGTCTGACTGCGCCCGACGTTGACCGGGGTCATGCCCGAATTGATGACGCGCCGTTCGCCGCTGAGCGTCAGCTCGAGAACATCGGCCGCCAGTTCCTTCAGGTAGCCGCTGTTGATCATGGAAGCCATGACCGAGGTGCTGTTCAGATCGGCTGGATTCCAGGTCGCCTGCATCAGCGTCAGCGCCTGGGCCTTGCCCTTGACCCGGAGCCGATCGAAGGGTTTGAGCAATTGCAGGCTCTGGGCGTGCAGATCTTCGCTCATGTCGCGGGTGATCAGAATCTGGCCTGGTTGCCCCTCCCCTTTGACCCGTGCGGCCGTGTTGATGCTGTCGCCGAAGACTTCGCCGTCTTTCCGATAGACCGGACCGAGGTGCATGCCGACGACGAGAGACAGTCCCTCGTGTCTGATGTCGGGATCCTCGTGGATGACGTGCTGCATCCTGCACGCGGCATTCAGTGCGGCATCCGGATCAGGGAACAGGCACAGGAGCTCGCCACCGACCACATTGCCGATCTCGCCGTCGTACTCGCCGCAGAGCGCGATCAGACGGTCCAGGGCATGCTGCTGGATATCCAGCGAAGCCTGCTGGCCCTGCTTCGACGCAATGTCCTCGATGCCTGTGAGGCTTGCGAAGCCGACGGCATGACGTTCAATGGCGCTCACGGGCGGCTCGGCCCCCCAGGGTGAAGCTGAATCGTGTCCTGCGCGTGACGAGCACGGCATGGCCGCACATGCTAGCGCAACAAGACCCTGCATTCAGTGTAAACCCCTTCTCAGATGTCACCACCCGGCCGCTGCAGCTCGGCCAGGGAAGCCGCGCGGTAGCGCGGTTCCGGGACGTGGCGGGCAAGCATCCAGCCGCCGAGCGCAAGAAACCCGATGGAGGTTGCGAACACCGCCTGATAGCCCAGCAAGGCGGCCAGGATACCGCCCAGAATCGGTCCCATGGTGCCTGCGATTTCCGAGGCCGTGTTCGCCAGCGCGATGCGCATCGGCAATTCGTCCCGCTGGCCGAACTCCAGGGTCAGGTTCATGGCGGATTGCTGGAAGCCCTGGAAGGCGGCACCTATGCCGATGAAGACCAGTGCAGTCAGCAACAGACCGGAGCTGGCCATGAGGGCCACTGTGGACAGGATCCACAGCGCGATGGAGCCAAGCAGCGCCAGACGGAAACCATGACGGTCAGCCAGCGCCCCCCAGGCCAGATTGGAGAAGGTGCCTGCCAGGGTGAACGCCATGGTCAGGATACCGAGCACCGATCCGGTCAGACCGATCTCCATGCCGGCAAAGAGAATGTAAAAGGGCGCCGCCATGCGACCCATGGTGGCCAGTGCGCGGGCCAGCACGTAAGTGGTGAACGCTGAGTCGCTGCGGAGCAGGGCCGGTATCTCACCGAGGCGACGGGTCAGTGGCGTCCGCGGCCGCAGTCGTGGCGGCTGGGGTTCGCGGACGAACAGAAGCATGCTGAGACCGATGCTGGTGAGCACGAAGGCCAGGACGAACGTCCATGAGTAGCCGGCCACACTGGGCGTTTCACCGAGCAGGAATTCACCGGCGGCCCACGCCACGGCAGCAGCTGTCATGCCTGCAAGGAAATTGCGCAGACCCGTCAGGCGGCCCCGTTTGCTGACTGGAATCACCTTGGACATCAGGAAGTTGAAGATCACGCCCTGCATGCCCATGAACAGCCCGAAGCCGAGGATGAACACGCCGATGGCCCACAGGGCCGCCGTGGGCGGCAGCAGCAGACCGGAGGCGGCGATGCACAGGATCATCAGGCGCATGGCAGCGCCGGTGCTGAAGCCCACGGGCAGCACCCGTGGTCGATGTTCGATCAGGTTGGCGCTGAGCAACGGCGTCAGGACCATGCCCAGGGCCTGCAGGGACAGGATCGCACCCACCGCAACGTTGGAGCCACCGGACAGAAGGAGGATGTAGGCAGGGAGGAAGGTCGGTGCATTGAGCAGCCGGAAACCGGTTTGCCCAAGCAATCCATGGCCAAGGTGAGCCAGGTAGTTGCGGGTCAGGTGGGCATCGACCCATGCCGCGTAGGCCCGTTCAGCGGTTTCATCCTTGTCCTCGGTCTTGGGGGGCAGGGCCAACGCGTTCTCCAAGGTTTCCCTGCGGCCACTGCCGCTGCTTCCTGACACCCCGTTCCGGTCTGACCGGCGAGGGCAGCATCCCGATGCCGTCCGGGGGCGCAAGGTGACCCAGGACGTCACCCGGGCGCGGCCGGCGATTGAATCGAAATTTTAAAAATATTTTAAATTCAGGTTCTTACGTCAATAGCGTAAAGCTGGCACGGTGCCTGCTCTCTCTATGGTGTAGCCACATCATCGGGAGTCTGACATGCACGCCTCATCTCTCAATCTGCAGCGCAACGAACTCGTTCCGGCACATGACTGCTATCCGGATCAGTTCACGCCGGTCACGGATGCCCTAGAAATCCTCATCCCGCGGCAGGAAATTCTCGCCGCCATGCTGTGCCGGGGTGAAGAAGAGGTGCTCGACGAAGTCTGCCTCGCGGTGGCGATCAGCGCCGATGCCTGGGCCGCGGCCTGCGAAGACTTCTGATCGAAAGCATCTTAGAACACGCGTACAAGATACTGAAATTAATCGTCAAATAGAGAAAACGCGTCGCCAGATGGCGACGCGCTCGAAGGTCAGGTCAGCGCCCCTTCCAGTTCGGCGGGCGCTTCTCGGCGAATGCCTTCGGTCCTTCGATGAAATCCTCGCTTTTGGCCATGGCAGAGACTGCGTCGTAGTGGGCAGCCATGGCCTCCTCCAGCGAGGCATGCCCCAACCCCGCATAGGCCACCTGCTTGCTCGCCCGGATGGACAGCGGCGCGCATTCACAGATCTGCCCGGCCCAGTGGCGGGCCCGGTCCATCAGCTCGGCCTGAGGCGCCACGTCGGTGACGAAGCCCAGCTGCTGACCTTCCTCCGCTCCGACCCGGCGGCCGGTGAGGATCATGCCCAGGGCCCGCTTCATCCCGATCTCCCGCGGCAGCCGGTGCAGCCCGCCAGCCAAGGCCGCGAGACCGACCCGCGGCTCGGGCAGGGCGAAAATGGCGCTGTCAGCAGCGACGATGATGTCGCAGGCCAGCGCGATCTCGAAGCCGCCACCCATGGCCACCCCGTTCACGGCCGCAATCACCGGCTTGTCCAGATCGAAACGGCTGGTGAGACCACCAAATCCTTTCGGTACCGGCGGACGCTTGTTCCCCTCCGCCTGCCAGCGCAGATCGTTTCCGGCACTGAAGGCGCGGTCGCCAGCCCCGGTGATGATCGCCACCCAGAGCTCCGGGTTGGCGGCGAACTCGTCGAACACCTCGCCGAGTTCCAGATTGGCAGGCGGATGCAAGGCATTCATCCGCTCCGGCCGGTTCATGGTCACGGTCAGAACGTGGCCATCCACTTCCGTCTTGCAGAACTCCGGCATGATTTTCCCCCTCGCGGCAGCGGCCGCCTCAGTCTTCGAGATGATCGACGTGGTTGAACAGCCCCAGGCCGGGCTCCGGATGGAGCCAGAATTCGCTGACGCTGCAGTTCTTCAGATGGAAGGTGTGCCAGCCGAGGGCGTCCTGCTGCAGAAGATGAGCCAGCATGATGCCGGTTGCAGCGCCATGGCCGACCATCAGCACTTCCTCGCCAGGATGGTCGCTCGCCACCTGATGAAAGCTCTCCAGCATGCGTTCGAGCACGCCGTGAATCGATTCGCCGCCGGGAGGCGCCCAATGTGGATCGCGCATGCGCTCGAGCAGCCCGCGCTTCTCGTTGAGCTCCTGATAATGGGTGCCTTCCCAGTCTCCGAGGCAGTATTCGCGCAGCCCCGGCAGGGGCTGCACGCCGAGACCGAGGCGCGTGGCGATGCCGGTGGCAGTATCCCGGGTCCGTGACAGCGGGCTCGAGTACACTGCCCGAACCGGTGGCCTCGCTGCCTCGAACCACGCAGCCACGCGCTCCACCTGCCGCCGCCCGGTGTCGGTGAGCGGGCTGTCTGTGGAACCGTGCCAGTGGGCTGTGACATTGGCCGCGATCTGGCCGTGCCGGACCACCCAGAATCGTGTTGCGTCCTCGTGCATCTGGCGTTTCCCTCGCTGCGACCGCTTACAGGCCGAGAACGGCCTTGCTGATGATGTTGCGCTGAATCTCGTTGGACCCAGCGTAGATGCTCGCGGCACGGTTGTTGAGATAGAACGGCACCGTGGTCACACCGGCCTCGGGACCGATGGGACGCGCGTTGCTGCCGAGCGCATACGCCTCGGGCTGAAAAGGCATTCCATACAGTCCGACAAGTTCCACGGCGATCTCACTGATGGCCTGGGACAGCTCCGATCCCTGGATCTTGAGCAGCGAAGACGCGGGTCCCGGGGAGCCGGTGCGCTCGGTTTCCGAGAGGGTGCGCAGCTCAGTCAGCTCCAGCGAGTGCACTTGCAC
>SKUB01000182.1 GCA_007122315.1 Pseudomonadales bacterium
CGCTCGCCGTGAACGGAGCAGGTACCGCATTGCGACCAAGTGCCTGCTGCACCAGGCAGGCGTCCAGCAGGGTCATCCCACTGCCGCCAGCGTCCTCGGATGTCAGAATGCCCAGGGTTCCCAGGCCCGCGAGCCCTTCGACGAGACCGGTATCGGCGGTTTCGCCGGCATCGGCGAGCGCCTTGAGCCGTTCCGCATCCACGTTCTGATCGGCGAAGCGGCGGACCGATTCCGCCAGCATGCGTTGTTCATCGGACAGGCCGAATTCCATGTCGTCATGCTCCCGTGCTGGCAGGCTTGGGTTCCCGGGGCATGCCGAGACCACGCTCGCTGATGATGTTCTTCTGAATCTGACTGGTGCCGCCGCCGATGATCAGACCAAGGCTGAACATGTGGGTCGACTGCCAAAAGCCGCGATCCTTGAGGTGCGGACTGTCTTCGTAAAGCGCGCCGAGTTCGCCGAGCACATCGATGGCGAACGCCGCGATCTCGTGATTCAAAATGGTGCCGTTGAGCTTCACGATGAGCCTTGCGACGCCCGCATCTTCACCTTTCAAGCCGTGGGTAAGCAGGCGCAATCCGTGCAGCTTCATGGCCTGGGCCCGCGCCTGAAGTCGCAGCAGTCGATCCTGCAAGCCTGGGTGTTCGATCAGACGGACACCGTCCAGGGTTTCCTCTTCCATGATGGCGACCACCCGGCCCAGCATGGCATTGGCCTGGCCAGGGTCACCGAGCATGCCGCGCTCGTGCTTGAGGGTGGTGTTCGCCACCTGCCAGCCGGCACCACGCTCACCCACGATCTGGGTCTTCGGAAGGCGGACGTCGGTGAAGAACACCTCGTTGAACTCGGCCCGTCCGGTCATCGTTTTCAGCGGCCGGACCTCGATGCCAGGGGTGTCCATGGACAGGATCAGGTAACTGATGCCCTGGTGCTTCGGCGCTTCCGGCTCCGTTCGCACCAGAACGAACATCATGTCCGAGAAGTGGGCAGAGGACGTCCAGATCTTCTGGCCGTTGACTATGAAGTCCTCACCGTCCTCCACGGCCCGGGTCTGCAAGTTGGCGAGATCACTGCCGGCACCCGGTTCAGAGTAGCCCTGGCACCAGACGATCTCACCGCTGATGGTGGGTCGGATCCAGCGTTCCTTCTGCTCGGGCGTGCCGCACTCCAGCAGGGTCGGGACGAACATGGAGATGCCCTGATTGGCGAGCCCGGTGGGTGCGCCTACCCGGTGAAACTCCTCGGCGGCGATGAAGCTTTCGAGAATGTCCGCCTTGCCACCGTGCCCTCCGTACTCCTTCGGAATCGTGCGGCAGGTGTAACCGTGCTCGATGAGGAGGGCCTGCCAGCTTCGGCCCGCGGCGCTCGGACGGCCGTCACTGTCCGCCATGGGTTGCCGCCACAGGGAGCGGTGTTCGTCGAGGAAGACCCGAACGGCCTCCCGATAGGTCTCATACTTTTCGGACAGTCTCAGATCCATGGTCTCTCCCCTTGGCTGGCAATGCGCGTGAATTATGTCAGATTGATCTGCTGCGTTGGGGCGTAGCGACCTTGGGTTCCGGTGATGGGCACCGGTATGATCGAAATCGGTATCAGGAGACCAGGCATGGCCGAAGAAAGCCGCTACATCCTCGTCACGAAACGGGACTGTCCAACCTGTCAGCTCATCGAGCCGGCGCTGGAGGAGTTGGCGCACTCGGCCCCCGTGAGGGTATTCAATCAGGACGGCGCAGGTTTCCCGGCCACTGCCGCCGCGGACGTGATCGATGACAGCGAGCTGGCGGGCTCCTGGGCGTTGGACGTGGAGATCGTCCCCACCCTCATCCGCTACGAGGGCGAGATCGAGGCCGGGCGGACCGAGGGCTGGGACCGTGCAGCCTGGCGTGCGCTGACGCATCTGAACGATCTGGGGGCGTCGCTGCCGGAGTTTCGTCCCGGCTGTGGTTCCCTGACTCGGGATCCGGGCATCGCGCCACGGCTGGCCGCCCGCTACGGCGGCGGGGGCCTCACTGCGAGGCGCATCGATCTCGCTCCGCTCGAGGACGCCATCGAAACCTGTTATGAGCGAGGGTGGAGCGATGGTCTGCCCGTGGTGCCGCCGACTCCGGAGCGCGTTCTGGCCATGCTGGCCGGCACGAATCGCGATCCTGGCGAGACCCTTGGTGAGGTGCCTCCGGATCTGGTTCCGGTCAGCATCGAGAAGATCGCCATCAATGCCGTCATGGCCGGCTGCCGGCCGGAGTACCTCCCGGTGGTGATCAGCGCAGTGGAAGCGGCGCTGGAGGAACCGTTCTGCATGCACGGTCTGCTGGCGACCACGTATTTTTCCGGACCCATGGTCGTGGTCAGCGGCCCGCTTGCCCGTCGCATCGGCATGAATGCCGGCGGCAACGCGCTGGGGCAGGGTAACCGTGCGAATGCCACCATTGGCCGGGCCCTGCAACTCGTGATCCGTAACGTCGGCGGCGGCCGGCCCGGTGGCGTGGACCGCGCTGCGCTGGGAAATCCTGGGAAATACACGTTTTGCTTCGCCGAGGATGATGATCCGGCCTGGACGTCCCTGTCGGAGGACAGGGGCTTCGCCCGCGATCAGACCACGGTGACGTTGTTCGCGGCGGATGGCGTGCAGGGCATCGTCGACCAGAAGGCGCGCGAGCCGGAGCCCCTGTGCCGGTCGTTTGCGGCCGGACTGCGCGTGGTGTCTCACCCCAAGATGGTGCAGGCTGCAGATGCGTTCCTAGTGGTGAGCCCGGAGCATGCGCGGGTCTTCCATGATGCCGGCTGGAGCAAACAGCGGGTCACGGAACGACTCCATGAGCTCCTGACCATCGACGGCAGTGAGCTGGTGCAGGGCGCCGGCGGCATGGCGGAAGGCCTGCCCGAAAAGCTCAAGGGGCGTTCGTTGCGAAAATTCAGGGAGGGTGGTCTCACCCTCGTTCGCGCCGGCGGCAGCGCCGGCATGTTCTCGGCCATCATTGCCGGCTGGGGTGCCAGCGGCGAGATCGGCAGTTCTCCAGTGACCAGAGAGGTGAAACCATGAGCGAGACCGTATTGCTGGATCCGGGGTCCGAACGGGATCCGAGCCAGCGTGAACCGCGGGCACTGCCGCTGGACTTGAGCGGTCGGACCGTTGGGCTGCTCGACATTTCCAAGCCTCGTGGCGACGTCTTCCTCGACGAAATCGCGAGTCTGCTGGAAGCCGAAGGGGCCACGGTGACCCGCTTCCGCAAGCCCACGTTCACGCGCCCGGCGCCCACCGAACTGCGACAGGACATCGCCGAGCAGTGTGATCTGGTGCTGGAAGGTCTGGCCGACTGAGGGTCGTGTACGTCGTGCAGTTTGCATGACATCAACGACCTTGACGGCCGTGGCATACCGGGTGGTTTCGTCGCCTCAGACGAGTTCCGGGATGCGGCGAAAGCGCAGGGCGACGCGCTTGGATTTCATGCACGGGCCATCTACGTCCCGCATCCGATCCAGGATCGCACTGACGAAGAAATGAAGGCGCTGGCGCGGAAGGCCTTTCCGGCTGTGCTCGATATGCTCAGGCAGGGACCTGAGCAAGACGCCGGGGCTTGAGTGTTCGGCCTCGCATCACGGCAGGCCAGCGGCCTGCCGTGATGTCTGGCGCTGGCACGAAGGCCGGCTCGAAGCAGCGGGCCAAGCGTTCCACATCAGCGCACCGTTGCCGGCGGGTTCTCCATCGCGAACACCTCTGTCAGGTAGCGGGCCATCTGCCGCTGCCTGTCAGGATCATCTGCCAGGGCCTGTTCCAGGAAGGCATACAAGGCCAGACGTGTCAGCATCTGCTGATCCGCCGGGCGCATGGCGCGTTCGAACGTTTCCATGGTGCAGGGTAGTTCTCCGGCCGTGGAAATGCCGAGGTCCGAGTCCGGCACAAGGATGGGTTCGGCTTCGTCGTCCTCACGGTCCAGCCCGCGCAGCAGCAGTGGACACACCCATCTGTCCGGATGCCGGAACCACCGCATGTAGGTACTCGAAACGCCGGCGAATCCTACATGACTGCCATTGTGCAGGGTCACCAGCAGCCCGTTGTCCACCTTGTCGGGAATGGGGGCGGCATTGTCTTCATACGGGACCATGGCGTCCGCAGTGCCGGCAATCATCATGAACGGCATGTCCGTTGTCTGAAAAAATCTGCGCTCGAGGAACGCGCTCGGCCCGGCTATGGACGCCGCTGCAGCGAGCCGGGGATCGCGGAGATCCCGATGGTAGGCCGCGAACTGCGTGGTCAGTCCACCCAGAGACAAGCCAACGACCGCGATTCGCGATGGATCGAGCAGTCCGTAGAGATTGTCCTGTTCGTCAGCATTTCGCGCCAGCACTGCGTCGATCACGAAGGAAACATCGCCGGGCTGATTGATCACATCCCCCGCGTTTGCACCACCCGGAGCACCGCCGTGGCTGAGCGGATAGTCCACCGCCACGATGGCGTAGCCCTTGGGCACGAGAAAGTCGACCAGATACTCCGGTTCGCGCACGGACGACATGAAGCCGTGGCTGTAGACGATCAGCGGGTAGGGCTTCTGTTCGGATTGCTCGGGAACCCAGAGAAAGCCGTTGAGTTCACGGAACGGAAGGCCCTCGAAGTCACCGTTGGCATTCGTGGGTCGTGAGTGGTCGGTCAAGGCGATGCTGTGACGCGACACGCCCAGCGTGCCGGGCTGATAGAGCCTGGCGCTTTGCTCACCGGTGGGGGAAGGCAGGCGCGGATTGAGTACATAGACGCCAGCGATGATCAGAACCGCGATCAGGCCCAGCAGAATCTTGGCGAAGCGGTTCATGTGCAGGTGGCTCCTTCGATGTTCGATCAGGCTGACACAGCTGTCTGAAGTCAGGCGTACTCGGGTCGTTCGGGGCACGCCCCACTGTAGCCATCCTGTCAGGAATAAACGCAACCCAACACCGCCCTGTGCAGCTCCTCCCTGGTCGTTGTGGCGCGAATTCCGTTTGCCGGTCGCCGGGCCAGCGTCTATGCTCAAATAGTTTTATGACAAAACCTGCTTGGCAGCCACGGAGGATCGCAGGACCCATGGACGAGCGCACCCGTGAGCTGCTCGAGGCGCCACCGGCGCCTCTCCTGATTCGTCTCGCCACGCCCAATGCCGTTGCGTTTCTGATCCAGGCCTCGGTGAGCATGGCGGAGGTCTGGTTCGTCGGGCGCCTCGGCACCACGGCGTTGGCGGGGATTGCGCTGGTGTTCCCGCTGCTGATGCTCACCCAGATGATGGCCGGCGGTGCAGCGGGTGGAGCTGTGGCTTCGGCAGTGGCCCGCGCGCTGGGGGCCGGGGATCGGGCCCGGGCTGAGCGCCTCTTGTGGCACGTCATTGCTCTGGCGGTTGGTGGGGCCCTGCTTTTTCTGACGCTCTTCGTTCTGTTCGGGTCCTCCTTCCTGGCCTTTCTCGGCGGGCGTGACGAAGTGCTGGAGCAGGCCGTCGCCTACTGCGTGGTGCTGTTCGGCGGGGGTGTGTTCATCTGGCTGATGGGCACGATCAGTGCGGTGTATCGCGGTACCGGCAACATGCGTTTTCCTGCGCTGTTGCTGATTGCGAGCGCCGCCGTCCAGGTGCCCCTGAGCGGCATCCTCGTGTTGGGTGCTTTCGGTGCACCGCAGCTCGGGATCGTGGGCGCTGCGATCTCGGCAGTCTCGGCGTCGGCCCTGACCAGCGTCATCATGCTCTGGCGGCTGACCGGTGACTCCCAGAGCGTACGCCTGCGCTGGAGCGCATGCCGTTTCTCAGCCGAGTTGTTCCGGGATCTGTTCCGCGTCTTTGCGCCAGCGTCGCTGTCGCCGCTGCTCACCGTGGCGACGATCCTGAGTCTGACCGCAATCGTCGCCGGCTTCGGCCCTGCGGCGCTGGCAGGCTACGGCATCGGTTCGCGCATCGAGTTCCTGCTGGTGCCGCTGGTGTTCGGCCTCGGTGCCGCGATGACCTCCCTGGTCGGGGTCGCAAGCGGGGCCAAGGACTACGGTCGGGCGGAGCGCATCGGTTGGATCGGGGCCGGCATGGCAGCCGCGATGGCAGGCAGTGTGGGCCTGCTGCTGGCCCTGTTCCCGTCTGCCTGGATTCCGGCGTTCACCGACGATGCGGAGGCGCAGGCGGTGGCGGTCAGCTACATGCGTACGGTCGGGCCTTTCTTTGCCCTGCAGGGTGTAGGCCTGTCGCTCTATTTTGCGAGTCAGGGTGCCGGTGCAATGCTCTGGCCGGTGGCTGCGACCATCATGCGTATTCTGGTGGCCGTCGGCGGTGCGCTCCTGCTTGCGCACGGATTCGGTTGGGGTCTGTCTGGGGTGTTCGTCGCCGCGGCGGGTGCCATGGCGCTCTACGGCATCATCATCGCGTGGGCGGTGAAACTGGGAGCCTGGCGGCGCTGAACCTGTGTCCAGGATGCTTCTCGTCGGAGTGAGACGTTTGCGGGCGCCCATGCCGTTTCCGTCCGGTCATGAGCGCTCGCAGGCTGTGGATGCGTGCAGTCACGTGAGCCAAGGGTTCCTCGACCCGCCGGGATCAGCCCGCCGATCGCGGTTACCGGGGCTGCATGCGGATCCCGCCGTCGAGGCGGATCGTTTCGCCGTTCAGGTAGGGGTTCTGCATGATCTGCAGGGCCAGCAGCGCGAATTCGGGTGCGTTGCCGAGGCGCTTGGGGAACTGAACCATGTCGATCAGCGGCAGCCGTACCTGATCCGGTGCGCCCATCATCATGGGTGTCTCGAAGATGCCCGGAGCGATGGTGCAAACCCGGATGCCGTTACGGCTGAGGTCGCGGGCGATGGGCAGGGTCATCCCGGCGACGCCTGCCTTGGATGCGCTGTACGCCGCCTGGCCGATCTGGCCGTCGAAAGCGGCTACTGATGCGGTATTGATGATCACGCCGCGTTCACCGTCTTCGTTGACCGGATCGTTTTTCGCCATGGCGGCTGCGCACAGCCTCAGGGTGTTGAAGGTTCCGATCAGGTTGACGTTGAGGACGAACTTGAATGTGTCCAGCGGCATCGGACCATCCTTGCCCAGGGTCCGGGCTGCGGCACCGATGCCGGCACAGTTGACGTTGACGTGCACGGCACCGAATTTTTCGACGGTCGCTGCTACGGCCGCCTCCACCGAATCGGCGTCGGCCACGTCCACCTTCCAGGCGGCGGCGTTTGCCCCGAGTTCCTTCGCGGCGGCCTGCGCGAGATCCTCGTTGAGATCGAAGATCGCGACTTTGCCGCCCGCGGCGATCACCTGCTCTGCGGTGGCTTTGCCGAGGCCGGATGCGCCGCCTGTGATGACGGCAACCTTGTCTTTCAGCTCCATGGGGTGTGCTCTCCTGGCGAATGAAGCCGCGTAGTATACGGACCTTGTCCAGGAGAGGCTCTGCATGCGGGTCGCGCTGCGGAACCGGGGCGCAGCCGGTTGCGAGCCTCCCAAGCAGTGCTGGAGGAAGGTGTGGCTTCTCGTTCGACTGCAAGCGACACAGCGGTGCCACCGGTCGCGGTGTACAGCGATTTTCTCGACGACCGTGGCGCGGCGCGCTGGCTGCGCTGGTGTCTGGCCGCGCTGCCGTGGCGGCAGGACCGGGTGCGGATGTTCGGGCGGGAGCATGCATGTCCGCGCCTGGTCGCTTTCCTGGCCGAGCCCGGCCTGAGCTATCGCTACAGCGGCTTCGAGCACCGCGGCTCGGGACTCGGCACGCGACTTTCGGCACTGCTGGCCGCGGTCAACGCACGCCTTTCCACCCGCTTCAACAGTGTTCTCGTGACCTGCTACCGGGACGGTGCCGACCGTCTCGGCTGGCATGCGGATCGGGAGCGGGAACTTGGCCCGGATCCGGAACTCGCTGTGCTCAGCCTCGGCGCTCCGAGAACCCTTGCCTTCCGCAGCCGGGTAACGCCAAGGCAGTACACGCGTTACCCGCTGACGGCCGGGTCGCTGCTCTTTATGGGGCCCGGGACGCAGGCCCATTGGCAGCACAGTGTGCCGCCGCAGCAGCACGCGACCCAGCGGGTCAGTCTCGGCTTCCGGGAGTTGGGTTGCGCATGAGCGACGCGGTGACCTGGATGGAGGATGCGGACCTCGCGACCTCGAACAGCCTGCGGCTTCCGAGTCGGGCCCGCTGGCTGGTGTCCGTGCCGGACGCGC
>SKUB01000039.1 GCA_007122315.1 Pseudomonadales bacterium
AAGCGGCGTAGTCGCAGCCCTTCCCGCTGCTCTCGCTCGAGCTGCCATGCCGATGGCGCCAGCGTCACTGACTCGAGTTCCTCGAATAGCGGGGATACGGTACCGGTGCGTCCGATGCGAACCCTCGTCTCGCGGGTGGTCGCGATGCTGTGGACTTCGATCTCCCTGATCTCGGCCCAGTGTGAAAAGCGCAGCGGAGCGCCCGCGGCCAGCAGAAGATAGCAATGCGTGCCTTGCGCCCGGGCGGTGGCGAGGATATCGGCTGCGACATACCACGGGTGCGTATCGCGGTAGCCTCCGACCTCACCCTCCGCGAGCAGCCGGGTCAGCGCATTGCCGTCGACGGCAATGGCGAGGCAGTAGGGATGAGCCTTCACGTTCGCTCCTGAAGATCGGATTCGAACGTAGGTTAGCGCGGTCTCAGCGAAGACTCACGATACAGGTGAACGGAAGCAGGTACTCCGGCCGCATGGCGCGGCCGGAGTACTGTGTCCGTCAGCCCTGCAGACGCCGGCGCCGGAACAGGGCCACGCCTGCGACGAAGGCAAGGACCCAGAGGGTGGGATCGAAGGGTCCTGGCTGACCGCTGGCGCTGCAGCCACTGCTGCGCAGCGGTCCGGGTGGAGCGGGTTCCGGTTCCGGGTCAACGCCTACCGGGGATTCATCCGGCTCCGGCTCCGGCTCCGGCTCAGGAAGGGTTGCTCCGGAGACCAGCGACACGGAGTCGATGAACACCCGGCGGGACAGGGAGCCGCCGCCACCGTTGCCGTTCTGTGCCGCCGCCAGACCGGACGTGCCCAGGCGCGCCATGCCGCCGCTTCCGCTCGCAGCCGCTTCCGCGACGCCGGAACGGTCACGCATGCGCAGGCTCAGCAGGACGGATTGGGCGTCGCCGTAGTCCTCCGCAGAGCGCGATTCCTCCGTGGCGAAGTTCACCCATTCGTTGGCGGCGATGTCGAGGTCGAAGTCCTCTCGGAGCCGCAGGTCTCCGTCTGCATCACCTTCGCAGTCGGCACTGGCGTAGAAGTCCGCGTTGATGCGCAGAGACAGTCCGTCTGCCGGCTCTGCGGTGCGAACGAATGCCGCCGGCTGCAATGTCTCGCCATCCAGCGCCACGCACTGATCGAGCCGGCTGTCGCCGAAGTTCTCGCTCAAGTCTTCGAAGAAGAAGACATTGCTGCCCACCAGAGCGAAGTCCACCGGCCCGGCTGCAGCGCGACGACTGTCGTCGTCACCCCGGTCGATGAACCAGCCGCTGCCGCCGGAGAGGAAGTCCCGATCCCGCAGCTCGATCTGCTCGAAGCTTCCGTTCACCAGCAGATTGACGGTCGAGGTGCCCTGGGTGACACGGATGTCGTCCATGCGCAACCTCGGGGTCGGATCGATGTCGGTGCGGCTTCGATTACGGACGGACAGTCGCATCCAGGTGGTCCCTTCCGGGAGGTCGGCGACTTCGTAGCGCAGGCCGGGGTCCTCAGCCGGGCTTTGCAGAATCCACTCGTTGCCGCGTGCGCCGAGATCGAAGTCGTTGTTGTCGTTGTTGCGGCCGCCGCTGAGACGCTCGCCGCCGGAATCCGTTGCCATGGCGTCGATGCAGTCGGCGAAATTGGCGTAGAAGTTCGGGTTGATGCGTACCCGCAGATCGGATGCATCGTCGTCCGGGGTGTCCGCCCGCACCCGATAGGATATGTTCACGCGACGGGTGGCGTCGATGGGAACGCACTGCTCCAGCTTGCTGTCCCCGAAGCCTTCACCCAGCGTGTTGAAGCTGAACCAGGCCTCACCGTCGAAGGCATCTTCGCTGGTGGCGACCGTGCCGCCGTCGCTGCCGTCCACGACCAGGCGCCAGCCGGGGGGGCCGCCGAGGGCGGGGTAGGACACTTCGGCAGGGCGCGGGTTGAGATCTTCGAAGCTGCCGTTAGCGAGCGTGTCGTCGGCGACGCCTTCCTGGATCTCGTAGTTGCCCGTGGTGATCGCGGACAGTTCTCCTTCGACTTCTGCCGCGGCCCGCAGCTCGGTGTCCTCCTCGAACGTGAGCATGCCGCCATTCTCGACGCTGTCTGATTCGGCGGTGGGATCGCTGCCGTCGGTGGTGAAGCGGATGAGGGCCTCCTCGGTCGTGGACGACAGAGTGACGGTCACAGAACCTACGAAGGTGCCGCCTGGTGGGGACAGTTCGGGTGCCGCAACGGCCGGTTCTTCGTCGGCAATGGTGATCGTGTATTCGCCGATGGTACTGGCAGACGTGTTGCCACCGATCGCGGCGACGGCAGTGAGCGTGGCAGTCTCGTCGATGGTCACCGTGCCACCATTGGCGACGGAATCAGATTCCGTTGTCGGTGTGCTGCCATCGAAGGTGAAGAAGATGGTGGCGTCCTCGTTGGGCGAGGTCAGGGTCACGGTCACCGGCTCGTCGAAATCGCCGGGCGGCGGCGAGAACTCGGGCGGCAGCACGGCGCCGCCTTCCTCATCGATGGTATAGGCTCCCGTGGTTTCCTCGGACAGCGTGTCGCCGAGCAGGGCTCGGGCTCGCAGCGTCGAGGATTCACTGATGGTCACGCTGCCGCCATTGGCGACGGAGTCGGACTCCGCAGTGGGCTCGCTGCCGTCCAGCGTGAAGACGATCTCGGCGCCCGCGGTGGACGTGCTCAAGGCGACGTCCACCGGCGCGGCAAAGACGCCGGGGGCCGGGTCGAACATGGGCGGTGACACCTCGGTGGACTCCAGGGTGTAGACCGCGCTGCGGGGGGCGGAGAGGGCATCACCGATGCCCGCCCGGGCCGTGAGCGTGGACGTCTGACCAATCATGATGGTGTCGCCATTGGCGATGGACATCGAGTCTGCGTCTGGATCCGACCCGTCGAGCGTGAAGAAGATCATGGCATCGGTTTCGGGCGAGCTGAGCGTGACGTCCACGGCTCCAGGAAAGGTTCCTCCGGCAGGGCTGAACACCGGCGGTACGACGACGGCTGCAGCCGAGACATCGTCTATCAGCAGGCGACGGGCAACGGGCCCGGGATCATTGCTCTCCGGATTGCTGCGGTCCCGAACCCGGACGCTTAGCAGCGCCCAGGTGGCGTCGCCGAATTCCGCTGTGGTACGGATGTCGTCCGGAACCAGTCCGAACCACTCTCCCGCGGGAATATCGAGATCAAAGTCTTGGCGTAGACGCGTTGCCGTGGCATCCACTGCGCACTCCGAGTCGGTATAGAAATCGACGTTGACGCGTACGCTGAGATCATCGCTGGGCTCTGTGGTCCAGACGAACAGGTGCGGTCGTATGTCTTCTTCGCCGAGGAGGAAGCACTGGTCGAGACGGCTGTCCCCGAATCCACCTTCGAGATCCTCGAAGTAGAAGGAACTGTCGCCAGTCAGGGCGAAGTCCACGGGTCCGACCGCAGCGCGCTGCTCTCCCGTGTCCCGATCGACGAACCAGCCGTTGTCGCCGACGATGAAGTCTCCGGAGAACAGTTCACGGTGCTCGAAGCTGCCGTTGACCAGCCGATTGACGCCGCCCTGGGTGACGCGAATGTCGTCGAGTCTGAGGACGGGTGCCGGATCCAGTTCTGTCCGGTCCCGGGCACGGACGCTGAGCCGCATCCAGGTGCTGCCTTCAGGAAAGTCCGCAACTTCATAGCGCAGGTCGCTGTCGACGTCTGGACCGACGCTGATCCACTGGTTGCCGTCACCCTCACCGAGGTCGAAATCCATGTCGTCGTTGTTGCGGTTACCGGACAGGCGGTCACCACCCGCATCGGCGAGGATGGCCTGCCCACAGGCCTCGAAGTCGGAATAGAAGTTCGGATTCATGCGCACGCTGAAACCCGATGCGTTATCGTCCGGCGTGTCGGCACGAATTGCATAGCTGATGTCGAGAGGGCGTGACGCATCGATGGCCACGCATTGCTCGATCTTGTTGCCTCCGAAACCGTTGCCCAGCTCGGCGAAGCTGAACCAGGCGTCGCCGTCGGCAGCATCGCCGACAGTGACGGAACCGCCAGCGCTGCCCTCGACCACCAGCCGCCATGCCGGTGGGCCGGACTCGGCGGGGTAGTCGATGCGGGCGGCATCTTCGAGTTCATTCAGTTGCTGAAAATCACCGTTGTCGATGTTTCCCCACGCTGGTGCTGCGGCCATGGCCGTCGCGATCAGCAGGGCACGTCCGTTGGGCATGCGCATCGATCAAGCTCCCTCAAAAGTTGTCACTGACTTGGCGTAATCGGCTCGCGCGAACGCCGGACGCGAATGTCGGCGTTCGCGCTGCGGGCGGTCAGAATTCGTACTGGGCACGGGCAGCGAACACGGTGCCCTTGGCGGTTTCACCGTCACGCTCGTTCTTGAAGCGCATGGCGTTGAGCTTGAAGACCATGTCCGGATTCGGGTACCAGTTCAGACCCAGGGTCCAGTGGTCGAGCTTCTGGCCGCGGCCGGCGCGGGTGTGCTCGGATGAATCCTGGCTCGCGAAGCGCGCCGCCACTTCCCAGGCGCCGGGACCGTTGCGGCCGAAGATCGTGTTGGTCTGCTGGGCACCGAAGTCACCGCTGAAAGCGCGGTAGTTGCGTTGCTCGCCGGTGATGAAGTAGCTGGCCTGCAGGTAGTACCCATCCAGGGTGAGGCTGTTGGCATCCGTGGCATTGCTACCGAGGGCATCCACTACAGCGCGGCGGTCGAGATCGATGTTGGCCCGCAGATACTCGCCTTGAACGCTGAATGGACCCGTTCCGAATGCCATTTCGAGCCCCCAGCGTTGAAGATCGTCGACGCCCTGCAGGTCGTCGCGGCCGATCAGGCGCAGATCCAGGGCCCGCACGCCGGTGCGGGTTCGCAGCCTGACGGGTGTCAGCTCGGCGGCGTCACGGTCCACAGCATTTTTGCGGTAGTTGTAGAACGCCCCGAGGTGGACGAAAGAGTCATCGGTCAGATGCGGAGCGAAGGATGCCCGCCCGGCGATGGAGTACCCCTCGTCCACGTCGCGCTCGCGCACGACGCCGCGACCACCGAACAGGCCCACGCCGACGTAAGCACGGGGGATGAGCGTCTCGTACATGATCCCCAATTCGCGATCAGGCCTCTGCGCGTCGACCGGGGCCGCCCGCTCGAGGAAGGTCAATCGCCGTGAGCTGGTGGAGCTTTCCAGACTGAACGGTTCCTTGAAGTGCCCGACGGCCAGGCGGCCCTGAGAGAACAGATAGGCGACATAGGCATTGGCGAAACGGACTTCATCGTCCCGGAAGTCCACCTCCATCTGCCATTCCCAGTTGTCCCACATGACGCCGAGCACCCCGAGCCGTGCTCGGCGGATGATGGTGCCGTGCTTCGGTATCGGGCCGTCTTCGCGGGCTACCGACTCCAGTTCACTGTCGAAGCTGCCGCGACCGTAATCCGCCATCAACCGGCCGCGAACGCCGAACCGATGCTGACCGTCGGCAGTCTCCACGCGGAAACGGTTGGCACGGATGAGATGCTCGCGGGGTTGGATCGGCTCCACCGGCTCGTACTGCAGGCCGGCGTGGCGTTCTGGTGGCGTTTCGGGAAGCAGGTCCGTCGCATCCGTCCCCGTCAGCGCACCTCGCTCCACCAGCAGCCGGATGAGATCGTCCCGACCTGCATCCGGCTGCCTAAGCGCGCGCGCGTCGGCCGCGCTGAGCACACCATTCGCTACGAGACGGTCGATCAGCGCTTCGTCACTTGCGGATACGACGGGTGATGCGAGCGCGGCGGTGGCTGCAAGCGCGGCAAAATGGGTGCGGACACGATACTTGGTCGTCATGGATGAAGGTCCCTCGGACTTCGATGAGCAACGGCAATGTCAGTCGGGGTCGACTCTGCAGGAGCCAGCCCCTGCAAGTGGAAAAAGCCTGAGCACCGCGACTGCCTGGTTCGCCGTCAGCAGATGAATGAGGAGAGCAAGCCCAAAGCCGCTCTTCGCGTCGAATGCCCCCGCTTCGTGGAATTCCCCCCGAACCAGCGTGGACGTTGGGAAGCTACGAGACGTTCATTACGAAACGACTATACAAGAGTGATGCTTTGATGACATGCAGGTGTCGTCAGCATGCTGCCGTGGGGGCAAATGACTTCCTTGGGGAATACAACCTCGGAGTGCGCTGACCGCGGCTGTCCGTGAGGTTGCGAAATGCGATACTGTATGCATGAACATAACAAGGTGACTCATGCCAGCAGCCAACTATTACCTGACCAACCTCGAGCATCTGCTGGAATGGGTGGAGGCGCACCACAGTCACCTCATCGATGCCTCGACCCGGACTTTCGCGGAGCGGTTCCGGCGTCTGCCCGTGGCTGCGAAACGCCTCTACGTGCGTCTCCTGATGCGTCGAGGTCCCCTGTTCAGGATTGATCGGCTGAGATATCCCGAAGTCGGACCGTCCTGGCCGGCGGTACTGACACTGTGTCTCGGCGGACTTGGGTCTCTTTCTGGCGCAGCGGGCTGGCGCGAGCGCATCGTACTGTTGCGCAACGACGAACTCGGCGAACGCCTCGCGGGCCGGCGGTCCCGGAGCTGGATTCGGCATGCTCGTCGTCCCGAGTTGCTCCAGGCCGTCTTGGATGAAGGCCCGGATCTGGACCCGCCGATACCGGAGGCCCTGCGTCTGCTTGGGCTCGAGGAACTGGAGGTGCTGCGTCTGCTGTACTTCGGCAACGGCCGCCAGGATCTGGTGGAGTTCATTCTGGCTGATCTGGGCGTGCTCCGATTCGAGCAGGTGGCCCTGAAGCCCAGCTTGCCATGGTGCAGCCCGGCGGAGGTGCGTCGCGATCTGGCCTGCCTGCGGGGTGCGGACTGGCTCTCGTCCCATGGCGATCGGCGGGATGTGCCGGCCGACGAAGCCGCACTGCTGGCGCTGGAGGTCCTGCTGGCGCAACCGGCAGTGGCCTCGACGACGGAAGCGCGGCGCAACCGTGCGCTCAGCCGCCTGGCGCAGGCCTGGCGGCGCCTGGGTCACTTTGAGCGGGCGCTGTCCGTACTCGAACATGCATCCGGACCGCCGGCACGGGAAGCACGCTGCCGGCTTCTGGCGCGCCTGGGTCGGGCCGACGCCGCGGCGATCGCACAGCAGCAGCTGACACAGCAGCCGGGTTCTGATGCCGAAGCCGACTTCGGCGCCCGCTTTGATCCGCTGACCGCCCGCTGCCGAGTGCGCATCCGCAGCGGCGGATTACCGCGCCGCCGGATGACGCTGGTGCGCGCAAATCCGGAGCAGCGCATCGAGCAGGTCGTCATGGGCATCCTCGCTCACGGCGGCGGCCGGGCGCTGCACGTGGAGAATGGGCTCATCGGGCTCCTGGTCGGGCTGGCCCTCTGGGACATCGTTTTCGATCCGCTTCCCGGCGCGTTCGTGCAGCCGTTCCAGAGTGGTCCCGTGGACTTGTTCGATCCCGCCTTCCGCCGCAGGCGCGCTGCCGCCATCGATCGCCGCCTGGAGGAAGTGGCTTCAGGCAGCATCACGACTGAAGACCTGATCGACTTCTGGGAGCATCGCCATGGGACCGTGAACGCCCTGGTGCCCTGGTTCCGATTCACCACCGCTGATGTCCGCAGCATGCTCGTAGTGCTGCCGCCCGCGATGCGTGCCTGGCTCTGCGATACCGCACTGCAGGATCCGGCGCTGCTCCGGCGCGGTTTTCCGGATCTCCTGGTGCTCGGAGATGCACCGCGCTGTTTTACCTTCATGGAGGTGAAGGGGCCCGGCGACGTGCTGCGGACGGAACAGCGCAGATGGATGGAGGCGCTGGTGTCAGCCCACATTCCGGCCCACGTGCTCGAGGTGCGCTGGGCATGAATCCCGTGCGCTTCCGCGCCTCCGTCGGCCACGTTGCAGATTTCGTCCATGCCGCAGGCGATCTCGGCGGACGAGGTGGCCCCATGGTGCGCCCCATCGAGGGTCTGCGACGCCAGCAGGCGCATCAGGCGGAGCAGCGGGGACACTACCTGCGTGAAGTGACGTTGGACGGGAACTGGGAGGAGGGCGCGCTCGAACTCCTGCTGGCTGGTCGTGCGGATGGCATCGATCTATCGGCTCCGATTCCGGTGGTGGAGGAGATCAAGACCTATCGTGGTGATCTGGACGGTCTGCG
>SKUB01000298.1 GCA_007122315.1 Pseudomonadales bacterium
AGCGGTAGCCGACGCCATAGACCGAAGTGATGGGCGCGTCAGCGCCCAGCGCGTCCGTCAGCTTGCGCCGCAGATTCTTGACGTGAGTGTCGATGGTCCTGTCGCTGACCACCCGATGATCGGTATACGCCGCGTCCATGAGCTGCTGCCGGGAATAGACCCGGCCGGGCTGCTGTAGCAGGCAGGAGAGAATGCGCAGTTCCACCGGCGTCAGATCCACTTCCTGTCCATGGACGCGAGCCCGCATCGCGTCCGCGAACAGTTCCACATCAGGCCTGCTCGAATCCTGCTGCAGCCGTGTCAGGCGCCTGAGCTGTGAGCGGACCCGTGCCACGACTTCCCGCGGACTGAAGGGCTTGCACACGTAGTCGTCCGCGCCCACCTCGAGACCGAGCAGGCGATCCACCTCGTCGACCCGTGCCGTGACCATGATCACCAGGGTCGCGTTGATGCGGGGGTCATCGGCGCCGCGGATCCTGCGGCACAGTTCCATCCCATCGAGTCCAGGCAGCATCAGGTCGAGGAGGACGAGGTCCGGGGGCTCCCGAACGATGCCGGCCCAGGCCTCATCTCCGCGTGACTCGAGCGTTACCTGATAGTTCGCCGCTTCGAGATAGTCGCGCAGGACCGTTGCGATGCGTTGTTCGTCCTCCACCACCATGATGCGTGCGCTCATGGCGGCGGCTCCGGACCTGTCAGTGGCAGGCACAACAGCATGTGCACGCCGCCGAGCGCGGAGCTGCCGGCATCCAATGTTCCGCCGTGGGCTTCGGCGATCCGGCGGGCGATGGCGAGACCGAGGCCGCTGCCACCGCTGGCGCGGTCGCGGGCCGATTCGCGCCGCGTGAAGCGTTCGAACAGGGCGGGAATTTCTGCTTCAGGCACCCCGGGCGGCCCGTCTTCGACGTGAATCGTCAACCGGTCAACGCCGCACTCCAGGGCGAGTCGGACCAGGCCCGGCGACTCGGTGTAACGCAGACTGTTTTCCAGCAGATTAGCGAGCAGCTGTCCCAGGCGATCCTCATCCCCGAGCAGCGCGGGTACCTCCGCGGCTGGCCGCTCGAACTCGAGCGTCAGGCCGGCCAGCTCCATCCGCGACTGAAAGCGCTCCGCGGCCGTCTCGAGCAACGCCAGGGGATCGATGCGGGTGAAGTGGTAGGAGAGGGCGCCTGCATCGGCGAGCGACAGCTCATGCAGGTCGTCCGCCAGATGACCCAACCGCTCTGCCTCGCCCGCCAGCGCGGACATGGCAGCCTGGTCCAGAGGCCGGATGCCATCGCGCAGGGCTTCGATCTCGGCACGCAACACGGCCAGCGGCGTCCTCAGCTCATGTGCAACGTCCGCAAGCCAGCGTTGCCTCGACTCCCGACTCGATTCGAGACCTGCCGCCAGCACATTGAAGTCCCGTGCCAGCGCACCGAGCTCGTCATTTCGATCCACGCTGAGGCGGGTTTCGTAGCGTCCTTGCGCGAGCTCTCGGGCGCCACGGGCAATGTCGCGAACAGGTGCCAGCAGATAGCGGGCGAGGGCGAGACCCACGGCGCAGGCGAGAACACTGGCGAGCGCGGCAATCCACCACATGGTACGCGTGTATTCGGCAGCGAAGCGGCGGTCGCTCTCCCGCGCCAGACCGTGCAGTGGAGCGATGACCAGGGTCCCTGCGATTTCGCCATCGACGATGATCCGGCTGCGGTGAACCCGCCTTCCTTCGGGCAGGTTGTCCTGATCCCCGACGACGACGTTGCCGTCGGCGTCCAGCAGATGCAGCCTTGGCAGCAGCAGACGGGTGGCCCGGAAGCGACCCATCGGGACTGCGCCCCGGGCGGACTCCCGCGCCCGCGGCTGCTCGCGCAGGTCCTCCGTCAGCAGCCGTGCCAGATCCCGACGTGTATCCAGCGCGCGCCAGTCGCCGGTTGCGCCGTACATCTCCTGCAGTCGCTCCGACAGACCCGCGATGGCTTCCTGCTCCTGTTCGTTGACGTAAGACAGGAAGCGGGCCTGAAAGGCCCAGCGCGTCAGCGTGGTGTCCAGGATGACGACGGCAATGGCCATGAGCACCATGGCGGCCATGAGGCGCGCGGTGAGCCCGAGGCGGATGCCGTTGAACGGGCCTGATCCGAATGGTTTCATGCACGGAATCGAATGCTGGCAGGAGTGGTCCAAGATAACGTGACAGGCGCCCTGCTGACCGCATCCCATGGCGACTTCACGCTTTCTCCTCGATTGCTTCGCTGCGGGTACGTATTCGCTTGCCAGGATGTCGCTGTACCGAACCACTGGGGTTCAGTGGACGGACGCAGCAAGGAGAATCCTCATGATCAACATGAATCTACCCAGGTCGTTGCTGGCTGGACTTGCCGGCAGCCTGCTGCTGTTCGCTGTTGCGGCCGAGGCGCATCCAAGGCACAGCGGCGACAAGCATGGAAGGCTCGCAGCGCAGCTCGAGCTGACGGAGGAGCAGCAACAAGCTTTGCGGGATGCCCACGCAGCTCACCGGCAAGCGCTGCAGGCGGCCCGCGCCAGTGGCGCTCGTGAGGCGATGCGCGCCCATGGCAGAAGCATGCGGGAAGTCTACGCCGAGGTCCTGACCACGGCGCAACTGGAGACACTGCGGGACTTGCGAACCGAGCGGCACGAAGCCCGGACTGCGCAACGCGATGCGCGCTTCGAGCGCCTGATGGCACCGCTGGAACTGCACTCGAGCCAGGTGGAGCCAGTGCGGGAGATTCTCAGCGAATCCCACCGCGCAGTCCGTTCGCGCATGTGGGAGCTTGCTGCGGAGGCTGAAGGACAGCGTGTGGACAGGTCTGTGGTGCGCGCCGAACGGGAACGCGTACTGACCGAGACCCGGGAGCGTCTGAGCGCCGTGCTGACCCCCGCACAGCTGGAACTTTACGACGCCCAGCGCGCTGAAATGCAGCGCGGATACCGGTACCGCAACCAAGGTTGAGGCCCTTCACCCCTGGCATCGACGGGCGGATCCGTGAATGATCCGCCATGTCGATGTCGCAGCGGGGAGAAGCGTTCATGCAATCGCGTGCAAGTCGCAGGGTGGGCGGAGTGTTGGCCCGGCAACGGGGCATCGGCGCCATCGGCCTCGTGCTGCTTTTGCTGGGAGGCGTGCTGGTCGTCGCGTTGATCTGGGGACTTCGCAGCGCGCACATCTACGCTTCCGTCGGCTCTGCCAACAAGGCCAAGTTGACCTGTTCAGCGGTGTTCGTATCCGGCCGGCAGCCGGCGGAAGTACTCGCCGCCGAGATGGGTGTCGGCGCTCTGGAGCAGATCTCGACCGCCGTCGATACTGGTTCCATGCGTACCACCGCGTCCATGTTCTGGACCCGGGCCGATGCGATCTATCGTCCCGGTATCGGCTGCACGCGTCTCGTGGACATCAGCGTCGACGAACTGCGGGCTCAGATCGATCCTGAACGCCTGCCTTCAGCTCCGGACTACTCCGGCGTCGCCTGGCCCACCGGCGATGTGCTGTCAGCAGTCGAACGGCCGGAGTTCGATGCTGCTGCACTCGATGCCATGCTCGACGAGGCTTTTGCCTCGGACGTGCAGGCAGCCGCGGGCACCCGCGCCATCGGCATCGTCTGGCGCGGGCAGCTGATCGCGGAACGCTATGCGCCGGGCATCAACCGCGACATGCCGTTGACCGGCTGGTCCATGACCAAGAGCCTGACCAATGCGCTGATCGGACTCCGGGTTGGCGACGGCGAGCTGGCGCTGTCCGAGCCCGCGCCGGTGGCGGCCTGGCAGGGATCCGACGATCCGCGGCGGCAGATCACGCTGGACCAGCTGCTGCGCGCCTCCAGCGGTCTCGCATTCGAAGAGGTTTACGGCTCGGTGCGCGCGGACGCTGTGCAAATGCTGTTCGGTCCGCACGGCTACGACATGGGCGCCTATGCGGCGGACAAGCCGCTTGCCGGCCCTCCGGACAGCATCTGGAACTACTCCAGCGGAACCACGAACCTGCTGCAGCGAATTCTGCGCGACAGTTTCGACGATCTCGAGAGCTACCACGCCTTCGTTCGTGAGCGCCTGTTCCATGCGATCGGCATGACGCGGACCACGATCGCTCCGGACGCCTCAGGTACCCTCGTGGGATCCTCCTTCGGCTATGCCACCGCGCGGGACTGGCTGCGCTTCGGCCTGCTGTTCCTCAATGACGGCGTCTGGGAAGGGCAGCGCATTCTCCCGGAAGGCTGGGTCGATTACAGCATCACGCCCACGCCGGCGGATCCCGGTGGGCGCTACGGAGCCCAATGGTGGCTGAACGCAGGTCCTGACGGAGACCCTGAGGCGCGACCATGGCCGGAGCTGCCGCGCGACGCCTATCGTGCCTCGGGATTCGAGGGGCAGTATCTGACCGTGATTCCATCCCATGATCTCGTCATCGTCCGCCTCGGCTACACCCCGGACCGGCGGCGCTGGGCCATGGGCCCATTCGCCGCCAGAGTGATCGAAATCGTCGACGGAAACCGCAGCTGACAGGGGAGAGCAACATGGAATTCGTGAGTACCACGGCGGCCTCCAACGCGCCACGCAGCTACAGCCGCATCCGGGTGCGGCCCCTGACGGGGGCCATCGGTGCAGAGATTTTCCACGTGGACCTGCGGCGACTGGACGACCTTGCGTTCGCCGAACTCAGACAGGCGGCCACCGACCACCTGGTGCTGTTCTTCCGCGACCAGCAGCTGGACCTGGATGAGTACCAGGCTTTCGCAGCGCGCTGGGGCAGTTTCGGCACTGATCCCTTCGTGGCCACGATGGACGACCACCCGCACGTGATCCGGGTGCTCAAGGAAGCCGACGAGAAGCATCCGCTGGTGTTCGGCGGGGCGTGGCACAGCGACTGGACTTTCCTGCCGACGCCGCCATCGTGGACGCTGCTTTACGCCCGTGACGTGCCCGATTACGGGGGCGACACCCTGTTCGCCAACACCTATCTGGCCTGGGAATGGTTTTCGGATACTTTCAGGGCCCTGCTGGAACCGCTGGTCGCCGTGCACAGCCCCCAGCGGGCCTACGGCGCCGATGCCCGTCACAACGATCTGCTGGAGAACATGAAGATCCTCTACGGTGAGAAGGCGCACTTGAGTGGCAGGCATCCGCTGGTCCGCACCCACCCGGAGAGCGGTCGCCGCGCACTGTTCGTGAATCCCGGCTACACCACCGGCATCGAGGGTATGCGCCCGGATGAAGCTCAGAGTCTGCTCAGCTACCTGTTTCAGGTGATGACGCATCCGGCCTTCCAGTGCCGATTCCGCTGGGAACCGGGCTCCATCGCCATGTGGGACAATCGCTGCACGCTGCACAATCCGGTCAGCGACTACCTCGGTAAGCGCCGTGAGCTCTACCGGATCACCATTGCCGGGGAGGCGCCCTACCTGACAGCGGCTGCGTGACGCCCTCGGACTCGGGCTCCGCTACAATGTCGGGTCGCTGCAGATGATCGAGGAGAAACGCGTGACCACAGCCGCTCGAGCCGCAATCAGGATCCCCCTCGACACGCTCGGAGACGCCGTCGAGGCACTCGATGAGCGTCTTGCCAGCGGGCTTGCCCACGTGCGGGGCGAGATCAAGACCGCGGGCGAGGCGGATGGCCCCGGCGCGGCGGCCGATCGCTTTCAGCTGCAGATCTACGACCTGTCGTTCACCCGCGCCGAGCTGTCGGCCGCCCGGGCACTGCTCGACTATGCCCGGCACGCCATGGGCGCGGATCACGAGGATCTGGCTGTGGGATTCGCCGGCGCATTCATTGCCGAGGCCGTCGCCAACCTGAGGCTGCGCATCGGCGCCCGGGCGGCGGACTACGGATTCACGCGCGAGTCGCTGGAGGCACCGTTTGCCGGGCTCATCGACAGCACCCTGCAGGATGCGAACAGCGCCGCCGCCCTCGAGGCCCTCGGCGCGCTGCTGCTGGAACGGGACGGTGATACGGGCCCCGTCGTCCTCGATGAAGACAAGCAGATGATGCGGGATACCTTCCGGCGCTTCGCCGAGGAGGTGGTGATGCCCCGGGCCGGCGACATCCATCGCCAGGATCTGATGATTCCCGACGCCATCATCGATGGCGTGCGCGAACTCGGCTGCTTCGGGCTGTCGGTACCGGAACGTTTCGGTGGTCTCCTGCCCGACGATCGCGAGGATTCCCTGGGCATGATCGTAGCCACGGAGGAGCTGTCCCGAGGCTCCCTTGGCGCGGCGGGCAGTCTCATCACGCGGCCGGAAATTATGGCCCGCGCGCTGCTCGAAGGTGGTACCGACGAGCAGAAAGGAACCTGGCTGCCACGCATCGCGGCGGGTGATCCCCTGGTGGCAATTTCGGTCACCGAGCCGAACACCGGCTCCGACGTGGCCGCCGTCGGCCTGAAAGCCGTGCGGGTGGACGGCGGCTGGCAGCTCAATGGAGCGAAGACCTGGTGCACGTTCGCAGGCAAGGCCGGTGTCATCCTGGTCCTCGCTCGCACGGACCCTGATCCCAAGGCGGGCCACCGTGGACTGTCCCTGTTCATGGTGGAGAAGCCGTCCACAGACGGTCACGAGTTCGAGTTCGAATCGCCAGGCGGTGGCCGCATGTCAGGCCGTGCGATTGCGACTGTCGGCTATCGCGGCATGCATTCCTTCGAGATGTTCTACGACGATTTTTTCGTGCCGGACAGCCATGTGGTCGGCGGGGAAGGGGGGCTCGGCAAGGGCTTCTACTATCAGATGCGGGGCTTCTCAGGCGGGCGGATACAAACTGCCGCGCGGGCGACCGGCCTGATGCAGGCTGCTTTCGAGAAGGCCATTGCCTATGCAGGCGATCGCAAGGTGTTCGGTCAGGCGGTGGCCGACTATCCGTTGACGCGAATCAAGCTGGCCAGAATGGCGATGCAACTCATGGCTGCGCGTCTGTTCAGCTATGACGTGGGCCGGATGCTCGACGCCGGCGAGGGTCAGATGGAGGCCAGTCTGGTCAAGCTGTTCGCGTGCCGCGCGGCGGAGTGGGTGACCCGGGAAGCGCTGCAGATCCATGGTGGAATGGGCTACGCGGAAGAGACTGACGTCTCCCGCTACTGGGCCGATGCCCGGGTTCTATCCATCTTCGAGGGCGCCGAGGAAACCCTTGCGCTGAAAGTGGTGGGGCGGGCGCTGCTGGCGTGACCGGACCCGCGAGGGCACCTATAATCGCGCGCTGATTCGACTGGCGGAATCCTCCGGATCCGCCCTGACCGGGTGGGACATGACGATGGCAGGATCGAACTACACCGGCGGCCTCGGCGCCATCATCTGGGCCATTATCGGCCTCGTGATCGGCATGCTGTTCGGCTGGTACTACGGTGACTATGCGAGCTACCCGCTGGTGGGCGTAGTTTTCGGCTGGCTCGCCGGGTTGTTGATCTGTGAGAGTGACGAGGACGCGCACCATTGAGCGGCCGTCGCCAAGCACTGAAGCGTTGGGCAGCGTATACTTGAAAGGCGGGCAGCGACGGGCCGATTCTGCCGGCCCAGCGGCGATATCCTGGCCGCAACCGGCAGCACGCACTACACAGGAGCCGCAATGAATCTCGAATTCTCGAAGGAAGCTTTGGCATTCCAGCAGGAAGTACGTGACTGGATCGCCGAGAACCTCACCGCGGAGATGCGGGAAGTCCAGGAGCGCAGCCCCACCGGTCATCTCTCCAAGAGCCTGCAGATGGATTGGCAGCAGCGCCTCGCGAAGAAGGGCTGGTCGGTTCCCAACTGGCCGAAGGAGTGGGGTGGACCCGACTGGGGTCCCACGGAGAAGTACGTCTTCGATCTGGAAATGAGCCGTGCCGGCGCGCCCCGCATGCTGCCGTTCGGTGTCACCATGGTGGCACCGGTGATCATGAAGTTCGGATCAGAGGAGCAGAAGCAGCAATACCTTCCCGACATCCGTGACTCGAAGGTCTGGTGGTGTCAGGGTTATTCAGAGCCAGGTTCCGGGTCCGATCTCGCATCCCTCAGCACCCAGGCCAAACGGGAAGGCGATCATTACATCGTCAATGGTACGAAGACCTGGACCACACTGGCCCAGCACGCGGACTGGATCTTCTGTCTGGTGCGCACCTCCAAGGAAGAAAAGCCCCAGCAGGGCATCTCCTTCCTGCTCATCGACATGAAGTCCGAAGGCATTACCGTGGACCCCATCGTCACCATCGACAAACCGGCTAAGGGTCACCAGGAGATCAACACGGTCTTCTTCGAGAACGTGAAGGTGCCGGCAGCCAATCTCGTTGGGGAAGAAGGCAAGGGTTGGACCTACGCCAAGTACCTGCTCGAGTTCGAACGCGGCAATGCCTACTCGCCCGGTCTGCAGGCGAGCCTGAACCGGATTCGCGCCTATGCAGGCAGCAATGAACGTGACGGCCAGCCGCTGATCGAGGAGCCCGATTTCCGGCGCCGCGTGAATGAGACCGAAATCGCCGTACGGGCCATGGAGTTCACGGAGCTGCGCATTCTCGGTGCGCTGGCCGCCGGACAGAACGTCGGACCCGAGTCGTCGATGCTGAAGTGCCGCGGTACCGAGCTGCAGCAGCAAGTGACGGAACTGGCGCTGGAATCGGTAGGTTTCCAGGGCCTGCCGTTCCTGCATCCGCCGCCGGAGCCGGGCTTCAACGAGGAGCCGGTGTTCGACTGGGAGTCCCATAAAGCACCCCCGCGCTATTTCAACATGCGCAAGTCGTCGATCTACGCTGGCTCCAACGAGGTTCAGCGCAACATCATGGCGAAGCTCGTCCTCGGGCTCTGACGGCCCGATGCGGTTCGGGGTTCTCGACCAGTCGCCGCTGCGCTCGGGTGCAACGCCTGAGCAGGCGCTGGCGGAGTCCATCGAGCTGGCGAGACATGCCGAGGTGCTCGGTTACCATCGTTACTGGGTGGCCGAGCACCACAATTCCAGTGGCCTCATGGGCGCTGCGCCTGAGATTCTCATCACACGCATTGCTGCTGCCACCGACCACATACGGGTCGGTTCCGGTGGCGTCATGCTCATGCACTACTCACCCTACAAGGTGGCGGAAACGTTCCGCGTCCTGGAAGCCCTGTTTCCTGGCCGCATCGATCTGGGTCTGGGGCGGGCGCCTGGTTCCGACGGCCTGACCGCAGCAGCGCTCGCTTACGGTAATCAGATCGGCATGGAGTACTTCGGCGTCAAGGTGGCCGATCTGGTGAACTGGGTGCGCGGCGAAGCGCCGAGAACGGAAGCCCTGGCGCGCGTCAAGGTGAGTCCTGCGGGAGATCATCATCCAGATGTCTGGTTGCTCGGATCCACGGATCAGAGCGCGCAGCTTGCTGCCCATCTCGGGCTTTCGTTCTCCTTCGCCCACTTCATCGCCCCGGAAGAAGCGGTGGCCGTGACCCGACTCTATCGGCAGCGGTTCGAGCCCACCGAAGCACAGCCGACGCCCAAGGTCAGTCTTGGTGTCTTCGTCCTGTGCGCGGATACACAAGCCGAGGCCCGCGATCTCGGTTTGTGTCGAGACCTCTGGCGGCGGCGCATGATGAGCCAGCAGGAACCGGGGCCCTGGCCGAGCGTGGCTGAGGCGCGGGCAGAACTCGGGTCGGATTTCGTCAGCGATGATCCTCGCAGCCGGCATCAGATTCTCGGGACGCCTGAACAGGTGCACGAGCGTCTCAGCCGCCTGATTGCAGAAACCGGTGCGGACGAATTGTCGGTGGTCACGATCACGCCGGAGTTCGAACAGCGCCTGCGCAGCTACGCGCTGCTCGCGGAGGCCTTCGAGCTGCGGCCGGAGGCTGTCGTCAGTCGATGAACGCAGTCGCGTCCGGCTCCGGGACAATCCGGTTCTCGATGAACCCGAGCCCTTCGATTTCCACCCTGACGCGATCACCCGCATGGAGAAAGCGGGGCGGGGCGCTAGCGGCGCCCACGCCAGACGGCGTGCCGGTGAAGATGATGTCACCGGGCTCCAGCGTGAAGGCCTGGGAAAGATGCGCAATGAGATCGTAACAGTCGAAGATCAGCTGCTCAGTATTGGATGACTGTCTGAGCTCGTCGTTGACGTAGGTCTTCAGGTCCAGTGCGTGCGGGTCCTCGACGGCATCCGCCGTCACCAGCCAGGGTCCGAAGGGTGCGTGGGTGTCGAAGGATTTGCCCATGGTGAACTGGCCGGTGCGTCGCTGCCAGTCCCGAACGCTGAAATCATTGCCGACGCAGTAGCCCGCAATCACTTCGCAGGCGCGATCCCGTGGCACATGCCGACAGCGCCGTCCGATCACGCACACCAGCTCCCCTTCGTAGTCCAGTTGGTCCGACACCCGCGGCAGGTGTACGGGCCCGTAGGGATCCTGGATCGCTGTGGCCTGTTTGGTGAAGACGATGGGATGTTTCGGCAGCGCGTTGCCCATCTCCTCGGCGTGGTCCCGATAGTTGAGACCGATAGCCAGGCACTTGCCCGGACGCAGCGGCGCCAGCAGCCGCACGTCGGCGAGGGGGAGGCCGGAACCGCCCTTGGCGGCAACTGCATCGAGGCGCTCCCGGGCTGCGCTTCCAGCAGCCAGCAGGGCGCGCAGGTCAGCAGGCAGATCCGGCGCAGCGGCGGCAAGATCGATGATGCGATCTGCGATCAGCAGGCCGAGGCGTGGATTGGTGTCATCCTGAGCGAGCGAGAAGCGGGCGATACGCATGCAGAGTCCTCGTCGCGCGCGGTGCGGCCGCGTGCGCTGAATAATGGCTGACGGTTGTTGTCGCTACGGCGCATGTACCCGTGCTTCAGGCGGATGCGCAGCGGGCGCAGCGGCCATGAACCTCCACGGTCTGATACTCGGGCTGGAACCCTAGAGCCGTTGCCTGCGCCGCGAGATTGTCGAACAGAGGCCGTGAATGCAGTTCCTCCACGAGACCGCAGCCATCGCAGATCAGGAACTGGCAGACCCGGTGCCGCAGCGGCGCTTCGCAGCGGGTGAATCCGTTGTTGGACTCGATCCGGTGTACGAGGCCGAGACCCATGAGGAAATCCAGTGCCCGATAAACTGTTGGCGGCTTGGCCGAAGGATCCTCTTTCTGCAGTTCCGCCAGGATGTCGTAGGCGCTGACGACGCCGTGGCTGTCCCATATCAGCTCCAGGACGCGACGGCGATTGGGTGTCAGGCGCGCATTGCGCTCGGCGCAGATGGTTTCCGCCGCATCGAGGGCATCGGCGATACAGGCGTCGTGGTCGTGATCGTGGTCCGGCTGGGACTGCATGGGTTCTCCCGCTTCGCGCGACCGTGAGGTCAGCGTCCGAAGAGTTTAATCTCCTGGGCGTCGATGGTGTAGCCGGCGTCTGCCAGCGGACTGCGCCGGGTGGTTACCTTCATGGCGCCTTCGACGACCCAGGCCATGTGCATGCGCGCCGGGTCGAGACCGACGCTGGACGTGACGTGCACCACCTGGTTGGGTGGAGGCGGTGGTACGTGAATGCAAGCGCCGAAATAAGGAACCAGCAGGAACTCGTCGATACGCTGGGCTGCGTTCAGTCCGAGCGGGACGATGTAACCCGCGAGCCGCACCTGCTGCCCGTCCAGCTCGCCCACCAGCATGTCCTCGATGGGTAGATCACCCCAGGGCGAAAACTGCTCCAGCGCTGCAGGACCGTCATGATCCACTGCCGGAGGGCGGATGGGAGTGTCTGCCAGATGAGCAGGCATCAAATCCGGCCAACGCAATGTCCGGATATCTGCCGCCGCGGAACTGGCAAGCAGGAGGGCGCCCAACACCACGGCAGCGCCCATGATTTGTTTCGACATCGAAAAGCTCATCCCGACATTCTCTCATGGCCAGTGTGGCAGACTCGAATGACACGATGGAGAACTCTGCATGATCGAACACAGCCTGCGCATGATCGAGTCACTCCAGCGGCCGGAGTGTTGGCCATCCGAGGTGACAGCAGTCGAGCGCGTGGAAACCCATATCTCCTGGGTCCTGCTGACGGGCAAGGAGGCCTTCAAGATCCGCAAGCCAGTGGATCTGGGCTTTCTCGATTTCAGCACCCTGGCGCGTCGTGACCACTACGCCCATGAGGAGGTCCGCCTCAACCGTCGCTTCGCGCCTGAGCTTTACCTCGGCGTGGTGCGAATCACCGGCACTGTGGATGCGCCGCAGATCGACGGCGACGGACCGTTGCTCGACGTCGCCGTACGCATGCGGCAATTCGACCAGGCAAGGCAGCTCGATCGGGAGTTGGCGGCAGGCTCGCTCACCCCCGAGGACGTGGTGACCGTTGGCCGGGAAATCGCAGCTTTTCAGGAGCAGGCGCCGCGCGCGGAAGCCGGCGACGACTTCGGCACGCCGGACGCCGTTTGGGCCCCGGTGGCAGAGAACTTTTCCCAGATCCGAACCGCGCTGGACGATGCTTCCGCAGCCGAGATCCTCGCGGTGCTGGAGCGCAGCAGCTCAGCCTGGGCCGGTAGCCTGCGGGAGGTGTTCCAGGCCCGCAGGGCCGGCGGCTTCATACGCGAAGGGCACGGTGACCTGCACCTGGCGAACCTGACGCGACTGCCTGAGGGGATCCGTGCCTTTGACTGCATCGAGTTCTCACCCGCCTTGCGCTGGATCGATGTTGTCAATGATATAGCCTTTATTATCATGGATTTAGAGTCTAAATGTCGAAATGACCTGAGCTGGTGGTGCCTCAACGCCTGGTTGGCGCACAGCGGTGATTACCGTGGGCTTTCGGTGCTGAGATTCTACGTCCTGTACCGGATCATGGTTCGGGCCAAGGTCGCGGTTCTGCGCCGAAACCAGGTCGAAGGTCAGGCGCGCCAGGATGCCGACGACGACTTCCGGGCGCACCTCGAACAGGCGCAGGATCTGGTGAGCCCGCCGGCGCCGCGTTTATTGCTGACCTGTGGGGTCTCGGGGAGCGGTAAGAGCTGGGTTGCGGGACGGCTCGCTGCGGCCGCCGGCTTGGTGCATGTGCGCTCCGATGTTGAGCGCAAACGTCTGTTTGGGCTGAAGCCGGAGGAAGATTCGGATTCCGGTCTCGACAGTGGAATCTACAGCGCTGAGGCGTCGCAACAGACCTACGTGCGGCTGCAGGAGATTGCCGCGAGCGTTCTGGACAGCGGGCATGGAGTGATCGTGGACGCCACGTTTCTGACCGCTGCGCAGCGCGCGCCGTTCATTGTACTGGCGCAACGCCGTGGGATCGATGTGGGGGTGCTCGCGGTGACGGCTGAGATCGCGACGCTCGAGCAGCGGGTCCGTGACCGGGCCCAGGACGGCAAGGATGCTTCTGAGGCCGACGCCGAGGTCCTGGGGGGCCAGCTTCGGCTTCTCGAGCCGCCCCGGGAGGATGAAGGGATCTGGGTGCTGAAGGTGGATAACGAGCAGGAGGTGGATATCGATGGCCTCATGGCCCGCCTGCCCATCATCACCAATATCGCATAATCTATATTATGTTAAATAGAGTCTGAACCGAAGCTGCCGCAGGTGCTTCGATGGATTCATGCGCGACGGCAGATCAGTCCCGCGGTTCCGTGCGGGCCCCCTCTTTCCAGCCTGGCAGCGCGGACGGGGCCATTCTGATCATGCCACCGGCCAATTCGGGGTCGTCGAAGTGGCGGCGGCCGAGAAATGCAGTCGCATGGTGTCCGTTCGTGCGCATGGCGCCCGGATCCGGAATGCCGGCCGGGAACAGGAACAGCCGCTCGAGGCGCGAGGTTCCGCTCAGCAGTCCGTTGCTGCGAAACGGTGGCCTCCGGGGACCGGGTGCGAGCAGTTCAGCGTAAGGTCGCAACTGATAGTTCAGAGTTTCGGCGCCCTGCTCCGCGACACCTGTTGCGCCCTCTCGTGGCCAGCGCAGGAAGTGATCGCCGGCGCTGGCCATGATCCGCATGCGTGCGGTGGCTGCAGGTCCGATCAGCACCAGGGGATCTTCCTGGGCCACCGGGTCAGGATTGCGGAACTCGATGGGCGCATCCTGTGGCAGTACCAGCGTGTAGTAGCAGCCGCAGGTGTGGATGCTGTCCCACAGCAGCGGACGGCCGCTGGAGTCCAGGGTTACGCGCCAGATCAAGCCGTCGATGGGGCCGGCATACGGATCCAGCGGCCCGGTTGCGGTTCGCTCCGGGAACCAGAACGCGTAGCTGATCTGCAGCAGAACCTCGTCACCGAGTCGTGTCAGGCCCGCCTCCACATAGGCCGTGGGAGCGTCGGTATCGACCCTGGGGCGACCCTGGTACCCGTAAAGCCGGCCGATCCGGTCCGCATGGGCATCCGAAGGGCTTTCGATCGTAGGCGCGAATTGGGCGGCGAGCTGTTCCCGTATTGCGGCCTCCGGCCAGGGCCAGCCCAGGGGGTGCGCCTCTCTCGCTGCTGCCAGCCGCCTTGCCACCGCGCCCTCGTCCCACTCCGGTCCAGGGGGCGGCTGCCAGCGCAGCCGCGGGTCCGGAGCGGACGTGTCGCGCTGAAGGCGATGCTCCTCGAGACGCCAGTTCTGAGCGCCCTGGCGCAAAAATGGGCGTGCGAACAGGTAGCCGCCAAGGGCACGCTGCCAGCTACGATAGGCATCTGGAATCGACGCTGCGTTGACTTGCGCCCGCCGTTCGGTGTCCTGGTCGAGGGCTTCGGCCCATGCAGCCACTTCGGATTCGCGACATGCGTCCAGTGCCTGCTCATTATGGGTGTGCCCCGGGCCCAATGCTGCCAGCTCACGATTCACGGCCTCGCGGTCCTTGGCGGCCATGGCTTCCAGGATCGGGCCTGCCTGGCGACCCGCGGCCAGGTTGCGCTGCAGGGCATCGAGAAGGAAACGGTCACTGCGCAGCCAGGGGCTGAACGCCGTCGCGTGATAGCGCGGATCCCGATGGCCATGGTGCCGGACGTCAGCGTCGAAGTGCGTGCGATTGTTGTCGCAGGATGGCGGCCGATCCGATGCCGCAGCGGGCAGCTGGCACCACAGCAAGGTGGTCAGCGTTATGACCGTTATGTTATAACTTGCGCGCCTTGCGCGTCCGAGTCCGCGCAGGTTTGTTCCGGGTTCATGCGGGTCGTGGTTCATGGCATTCGAGAATCGTATTGATGGCGGCGCGATCGTGGTGTCCGCGCTGTGTGTCTTGCATTGTCTGGGCCTGCCCCTGCTGCTCACTCTGGTGCCCGTCCTGGGCCTTGGCTGGCTCGCGCCCGAGCATTTCCATTGGGCCATGCTGCTGATCGCCTTGCCGCTTTCAGGCCTTGGGCTGTGGCACGGTTTTCGGCGCCATGCCCAGTGGGTCGTTCCCGCCCTCGGTGCTGTTGGCCTGGGCCTGATGGCATACGACCTGCTGCCTCAGCATGACGATCACACTCACGGCCTGACGCTGTTCGGCGTGATTCTTGTCGCATTCGCCCACACCCTGAATATTCGCGGCATCCGCCGCGGTGTGTCCTGCCACTGACATCCTGATAATGGCGTCCGCTGGCTCATCTCCAGAGCGCCTCTGAATGTTGAAGCGGCACTGTCCAACTGTGAAGTGTGCAGCGTGCCTCAACACGGGTGCCTCCGAGTTGCGCCGGCCGCGATGGCTCCGGCACACTCATGCTGTCAGGAATGGAGTTCGTTCGCCGCTGCGGCAATCGCGAACATCTGCTCCGCAGGCATTGTGGCTACGGGAGAGAATCACTCGGTCGCGCTGTATGCGCAGATACGGTACGTGGTCCGGGTGACCGGCCGCGCCCCTTACGTTCTGCGCCTTCGCACTCGCTCACCGGGGCTGACAAATTCATGCGGATCAGCTTCTACGGCGTACGTGGATCTTTACCCAGCCCCGGGCCAGCAACTGCCCACTTTGGCGGCAACACGTCCTGTGTGCTGCTAGAGCTCGCGGATGGCACCTTGCTCATCTTCGACGCCGGCACGGGCCTGCGGCCGCTTGGCCAGCACATGGCCGCCATCGACACACCCCTGCACCTTCTGCTGACCCACAGCCATTGGGATCACATCCAGGGCTTCCCCTTCTTCACGCCGATCTACCAGCCGGAGCGCGAGATTCACATCTGCCGCAGTCTGCCGGACGGTGACACCGAGTTTGCGGGCGTTCTCGAGCAAATGAACGGCCACAACCATCCGCTCGGTCACAGCACGCTGCCTGCAGCCGTTGGGTACATGGAGGATCCGCCTGCTTTTTTCGAGCGCTACGATTTCGGCTTTCGGAGGAAGACGCTCAATCACCCCGGCGGCGGGTACGCCTATCGCATTGACGAGGGCGGGGCCGCCTTCGCCTACGTGACGGACAATGAGCTCGATCCGCCTGAGAAGCCGGCCACGAGCTTCGATGAATGGGTGGACTTCTGCCACGGCGCGGACGTGCTCATCCATGACGCCCAGTATCTCGAGGCAGACATGCCGATGAAGCATGGCTGGGGGCACTCGCTGGTGTCACAGGTGCGCGAGCTCGCGCATGAAGCCGAGGTGGGTTGCCTGATCATCTATCACCACGATCCCGAGCGTACGGACCTCGAAGTGGCGAAGATACTCGACGAGAGTCGTGACTGGTTCGCCCGTCAGGGCAGCCGCACCCAGGTGGTCTGCGCCTGGGAGGGGCTGGTCATCGACGTGGCACACGGCCGCGGTGCACGCACGCGCATCGACATCAACGCCCTGCGCCCCAGCGGACTCGTCGTACCGGAGGGAACGCTGCGGACCTGATTGCGGCTGGGTCCGGTCGTCAGTGCAGGAGAATCCTTGCTCGAACGCGTCCCGGCGCGCTCTGGGCATCCAGGGTTGCGCTCCTGATCTGGATGCCATCCTCCCGCTGCAGCCGCTCCAACCACACCACCAGTTCGCCGAACGGAACGTCTTCCAGCGAAACCGCCAGGGCATCGGTGCCCTCAGGCTGAAAGCGATTCAGCGTCACGCCATGACGACGTGCCGATCCTGCGACCGTGCTGAGCAGTGCTTGGCCGCTGCGCGGTCCCGCACCGGACTGCGTTCTGGCGAGCTGTTGCAGGGTCTCGCGATGTTCGAGGATCCACTGCTGATCAGCCAGAGCACGGGCATGGCGTGCTTCAGCCACCGTAAGGCGGTCCTGGATCGGCAACCAGACGAAGAGCCAGAACAGGACGGCGACGAGGAAGAAGCCCAGCAGCAGCAACAGCCGCTGATCCCGCTCGCTCTGGTCGAGATACCAGCGGCCGGCTCCGCTGTCCTGAATGCGCGCGGTCAGAGACTGGATCATGATGCGCCTCCGGTCCGGATCCGCAGCCGGGCCCGGACGGCCTGGGCCTCCTGCACCGCCGAATCGATCACGACCGGGAAGCCGTTGTCCTCCATGTCCGCCTTGAAGCGATCCACGGTGTTGATCCCGGCGGCCATCATGTCCACGGCCAGATCGCCTCTTTGGGCGTTGAAGGTCAGGCTGCGGATTTGAATCTGAGCATCGTCGAGTTCGGCAATGCGCTGGGCGGAAGCGCCGAGCAGCTCCAGGAACGCCGCTCCGCCCTGCTCACCTCCGCCGTCGAGCATGGCCTGAAGCTCACGCCGCGGATCGACCACCCGAGAACGTTCGGGGTGGATTTCACGAAACAGCTCCACTGCAGACTCGCGCAAGGTCAGCGCGCGTTGCTCCAGCCACACCGATCGGCCGAGGTCGAGTGTCAGTTGCAGCGCCAGGGCGGCCATGGCCAAGCCGGCCACCAGCCGCCAACGCATCCAACCCTGATTGGGGCCGCGCGCCACGGCGAAGCGACCCTGCAGCAGTTCCAGTCCAGGATGCCGATCCAATCCCGCCGCCAGCATGCCGATACGGGTTCCGGCCGCATGCTCACGCTCGATGGTCACCGGCCGCTCCTGCGCGAGCAGGCTGTCCAGCTGGGCCAGGTCCACGGCATCGTCATCCGGCGCCGTGATGAGGCGCAATGTCAGCGCAGCATCGCCGGGCTGATTCGTGATCATGGTGGACAGCACCTGGGCAAGCAGCATTCGATCGACGATCACGGCGTCGCCACTGCGGTTCGCGACCCAGGCGCGCTGGCCTTCCACCCAGACGGCGAAGTCAGCATCCGCAGGCTCCAGCCCCTCCAGGTCGAGCCGGGCGTGACTGATCGCAAGCCCTGCGCTCCGCGCTTCGTCGAGCCAGGCCTGAAGCCGATCCGGGGCGATCACCGCCACCGGTACCCGATCATCGGCTTGGCGCTGACCGATGGCCAGATGCAGCTGCTCCACATCCTCAGCCAGGTATTCCTCCACCTGATACGGCACCGCCATCTCGAGCTGCCGTCGGCTTCGAGCCGGCACCGACACTGCGGTCCGCAGGACATGCTCGCCGGGGAGCACCAGCGTGACGACGGGCGCCTGCTCCCGCGTCACAGGAGCCGCCGCGGCGGTCTCCAGGCCGCTGCCCTCGACACGCTCGTCCTCGTCACCGAGCAGACAGAACTGCCAGGGCGCATCGACTTCGGCCGGGGCGAACAGATACAGCCTGTCGCTCATCGTCGCTCCTCGAGCGGCCAGCGCTCGTCGTCATCGAAGCCCTCGGGCTCCAGTGGACCGCCGAATCGGCGTTGCAGGACCCGGGTAAGGCCGGTTTCGTTGTCGCGGTGGATCACGGAGCGCAGCAGCAGCCTCTGGGTGCCGTGCTGGACCAGAATACTTGCCTCGAACATCCGGCTCTGGGTCGTCATGCTTCCCGCCTCGGGTGCGAACCCTGCTTCCTGACCGATGAGATCGCCGGGCAGGAGCCAGGGTGTCTGCGGACGAGCATAGCGGCCGGCCTGGATTGGATCCATGTTCGGTGCCAGGGCGGCGAGGACGGGTGCGGGTGCGGTATTGATGTTGATGACATCTGCTTCCGGCGGCAGGGCTGTGACGAAAGCCGCGAGCCGCTCGACGTCCTCCGCTTCGAAGTTCGCCAACAGCCGCAGTTCCGTGACACTTGCCATGGGAGCATTCGGCGTCCGATAGGCGGGGCTCTCCAGCAGGTAGGTCGGATCTTCCGCCCCAAGCCCGTGGACCTCCTCGTCGGCATCGATCCAGTCCAGCACCACGTCGGCCAGGGTGGGTTCCAGTTCCAGCGCTGACAGCAGCCGCCGCAGGCGCTCCTGCGCGGCGGGGTCGGTCTCGATGCTGTTGAGATTGAACAGACCCTCGAGATCCCGCACCCGGATCTCCATGCTGCCCTGCTCGAGTTCGAAGGGTGCGCGCGGTTCCGCCCAGGCGTCCTCGAGGCTGTCCACGGGAGGATTGCGATCATCCTCGATGCGATCGAGATACAGCAGATGACGGACCCAGGCCTCTCCGCCGAGTGCGTAACCCATGGCCTGTTGGGCATGCAGAGCCTGACGCGTGTACGCCACGGACAGATGATGCCGCCCCAGGAGCTGGGTCAGGATCACGCTGGCCAGGGCCGCGACCAGCAGCACCGTGAGCAGCGCGATGCCACGCTGCCTATTCACCGTCGGATGCTCCGTCGGAACCCGGGTCGGGATCGGAATCGGGGTCCGTGGGCGTGTCCACAGCCGGATCGTCCGGGACGCCAGGCTCGGGCCGTGCCAGGGAAGGTGCCGGGCGCGGCACTGGCAGCAGCCGCTCGACACGGCCAAAGGGCGGCACGACGATCTCCAGCCGCAGTGCCGCCAGTTCCGGCCCGGACTCGTCCTCGAGCTCCTCTCCCGGAAGTCGCGTCAAACCTGCCGCACGATCGTCCCGGGGCCATGCTTCCCAGGTGCCACCATCCGCATCCAGCAGCTCGATGCCGAGCCGCTCCACCCCCTCGAGAATTCGTTGGCTGCGCGGCGAGGTATCCTGGGCCCGATCCAGCACGGTCCAGAACCGTCGTTCCAGGTTGCCTTCTGCATCCAGTTCCCATGCCACCCGCTGCAGGTCGCTGCGGGCCAGCCCCAGCGGGTTACTCCAGCCATGGCGGGTGAATTCGAGGTGGCCTCCGACTTCGAGCCGCAGCGCCGGTTGCGGGTCGCCGAATCCGTCCCGGATCGGCCTCGGCGCTGCCTGCAGTACGTCGCGTTCGAACAGCGCCATCGCCCGCTGCAGGTCGGCAAGGCGGTCGGCCCGTTCCTCGCTGGCCTGCTGAGCCTGCACCACGCGCACCAGGAGCTGTCCGGACACCACACCGATGAGCCCGAAGATCGCCACCGCGACCAGAATCTCGATCAAAGTAAAACCGCTTTCTTTACAGGTTTTTGGGAGACTTTTCTCGAAACAGTATGACATTTCAGTAGCGACCGACGAACCCGGTCAGGCTGGCGATGGCGTCATCGCCGCGGGTACCGCCCTCGCCCACCTGATGAACCCGGATCTCCACCCGCCGCAAACCCGCTTCGCCGGTGGCGCTGACCTCCGTCACCAGCTCCCAGTCCCGGTTCGTCATGCTGACGTTTTCCACCACGCGTCCGGTAGCCGGCAGTTCTCCTGGCGCCAACTCCAGTTGCAGCCGGGTCAGGCTGTTCTGGGCAATCCAGGTGGCGAAGGTGCGCGCCTCCAGGCTGCCGGTCTGCATCAGCACGTCGCCTACCCGCCCGTACACGGTGATGGAGATCACCGCGAAGATCGCCAAGGCAACGAGGATCTCCAGCAGGGTGAAGCCGCGGCCACGTCGCAGAGGCTTCATGACGGCGCCCGCTCCGCCGCCACGTCGCCGAAACCGTCACTGCTCAGGCGCCAGCCACTGCTGTCCCAGTCCGGGGTCAGGTCGAGGCTGAAGGGTGTGAGTTCACCGGAGGAGAGAATGAGCAGGCCCGGACGCGGGCCGCCGTCCGTGCTGCCGAGTGCGTCGGGGCCGCGGCTGCGATCCTCGATGGCGAGACGGGTGCGGATACCGGCCGGCAGCTCGTGCGTGCTCCAGGGGCGTGACTCAAGCGGCTCCCAGCGGCGGGTCTCCGCATCGAGGCGCAGGAAGCGATAGGATTCGGCGTCCAGTTCCAGGCCCCACTCCGTCGCGGTCAGCACCGCTTCGTTGCGTGCGAGTTCGAGCATGTGCTGCAGACGCATCGCTTCGGTCTCCAGCTGCCGATCCCGGTCCCGGGAACCCAGTTGCATGACGGCGAGGCCGGACATCACCGCAATGACGAACAGCACCACCAGCAGTTCCAGCAGCGTAAAGCCCGCCGTGGGAACGGCCTTCGCCCTGCGTTCAGAGGTCCTCGTAACGGATCTCGGCTGCATGGCCCTCGCCCCCCTGCTGACCGTCCGCGCCGTAACTGAACAGCTCGAAGCGGTCACCCGTGGCGATGTACTGATAGGCATTGCCCCACGGGTCCATGGGCAGACTGCGGACGTAGCCGCCCGGCTGCCAGTTGCGGGGCTCGGGGAAGCCCGCGGGGCGTCGCACCAGGGCCTCGAGGCCCTGCTCGGTGCTCGGGTAGTTGGAATTGTCCAGCTTGTACATTTCCAGGGCATTGCCGAGTGCGCGCAAGTCGCTCTTGGCCGCGGTGACCTGGGCCTGATCCTGCCTGCCGACGATGTTGGGAACGATGAGCGCGCCGATAATGCCGATGATCACGATCACCACCATGATCTCGATCAGCGTGAAGCCTTGGGCGCGTCGGTTTGAGGCGATCATGTCGTGTCCTGCTGTCATGCGATCAACTGGTTGAGATTAAGGATGGGCAACAGTATGGCCAGCACGATCAACAGCACAAGGCCACCCATTACCAGGAGCATCAGCGGCTTGAAAAGTTCCAGAATCACCGTCACCAGCCGCTGCAGGTCGCGTTCGAGATGGCGTGCTACCCGCGCCAGCATGGCGTCGAGACTGCCGCTGGCCTCACCGCTGGCCACCATGTGCAGCATCAAAGGTGGAAAGTAGCCCACTTCGTCCAAGGCTGCCCTCAGGGACGTGCCCTCCGCCACGCGCCGCGTCGCGCGATCGATGCGTTCCCGCATGACGCGGTTGTCCACCACCTGCCCGGCGATGCGCATCGCTTCCACCAGCGGCACGCCGCTGGCGCTGAGAATGGCCAGGGTATTGGCAAACTGGCTCGCGTTGGCACCCCGGACGATGGATCGAGCCAGCGGTGCGTGCAGCAGGAAGCGATGGAAGCGCAGCCGCGGGCCCGGTTGTTTCAGCAACTGCCGGCAGCCGAAAGCGATGGCCACCAGGAGCAGCAGCAGCGGCAGCCCCCAGCTCACCAGAAAGTCCGACAGGACGATGAGCGACCGGGTGAGCAGGGGCAGGGCCTGATCCGTGTCCCGATACACCGAGACGATTTCAGGCACTACGTAGGCCAGCAGACCGGCGACGATGAGCAGCGAGATGACCACCAGAATCACCGGGTACAGCAGCGCCATCTGCACGTTCTGCCCCGACTCCTGGCGTCGCTCGGTGTAGTCCGCAAGATTGCTCAGGACCTGCTCCAGATGACCGGCATGCTCCCCCGCCGCCACCGTGGCCCGATACAGATCATCGAAGGCGTGAGGAAACTCGCCCAGGGCGGCTGCCAGGGAATGCCCCTCGAGGACCCGGGCGCGAACCGCCAGCAGGATGCTGCGCACGCGCGGTTTGTCCGCCTGTTGAGCGGCCGCGTTCAGGGCCTCCTCGATAGGCAGTCCTGAGCCGATCAGCGTCTCCAGATGGCGCGTGATCATGGCCAGATCCAGCGCTGAGAGCCTTCGGCGGAGCCGCGGCCTGAGACTGACGCTGCGGCCTGAGGACCGTCGCGTGTCGGCGGCAGGGTCCACTTTCAGTGGCGCCCAGCCCCGGTCACGGAGCTGTTGCCGGATCTGCCTGGAGCTGTCTGCCTCCAGGGTGCCGCGCTGTTCCCTGCCCTGGCCGTCGAGTGCGACGAATTCGTAGGCGGCCAAGGCCGTCAGTCCTCGCGGGTCACGCGGAACAGCTCCTGGACGCTGGTCACGCCGCCCAGCACCTTGGCGCGCCCATCCTGAGACAGATTGGGCGCACGCGCGTGGGCGTAACGCTCCATTTCGTGCTCCGACGCGTTGCGGTGAATCATGTCGCGCAGTTCTTCGTCGATCTGGATGATCTCGTAGATGCCCGTCCTGCCCCGGTAGCCGCTGTGAGCGCAGTGTTCACAGCCCACGGGCGCATAGAGGGTCGGCGCATCAGCCGCATCCACGCCAAGCACCTCGCACTCTGCAGCGCTGGCCTGGTAGGCCTCGCGGCAGTCGGTGCACAGCACCCGCACCAGACGCTGGGCCATAAGTGCCAGCATGCTGGAGGAGAGCAGATAGGGTTCGATACCGATGTCGTGCAGCCGGGTGACGGCACCGATGGCGGTATTGGTGTGTAGCGTCGACAACACCAGGTGGCCTGTAAGGGCTGCCTGGATGGCGATTTCTGCCGTTTCCAGGTCACGGATCTCCCCCACCATCACCACGTCCGGATCCTGCCGCAGAATGGCCCGCAGGCCCCTGGCGAAACTCATGCCGGCCTTGGTGTGGACCTGGGTCTGGCCAATGCCCGGCAGGTTGTACTCGATGGGGTCCTCGACGGTCATGATGTTGAGTTCGCTGCTGCGGATCTCCCCGAGGCTGGCATACAGCGTCGTCGTCTTACCGGAGCCGGTGGGTCCGGTGACCAGGACGATGCCGTGGGGACGCGCGAGAATTTCCCGCATGGCATGAAGACCATGGTCGGGCATACCCAGGTGGGTCAGGTCCAGGCGACCGGCCTGCTTGTCCAGCAGGCGCAGCACGACCCGCTCGCCGGCCGCGGAGGGCAGTGTCGACACCCGCACGTCCACTTCACGTCCGGCGATGCGCAGCGTGATGCGGCCGTCCTGTGGTACGCGTTTCTCAGCGATGTCCAGGCGGGCCATGACCTTGATCCGCGACACCAGCAGGGGCGCCAGTACCCGCTTCGGGCGCACGATCTCGCGCAGGATGCCGTCCACCCGGAAACGCACCACCAGTTCCCGCTCGAAGGTCTCGATATGGATGTCGGAGGCGCCTTCCTTGATCGCTTCCGCCAGGATGGCGTTGATCAGCCGGATGATAGGTGCGTCATCCTC
>SKUB01000142.1 GCA_007122315.1 Pseudomonadales bacterium
GACAGCTCGAGCAGCTTGTCGGCGCCGTCCACGTGCTGCGCACTGATCACCCGAGCCACCCGCAGATCCACCCGGGTGAAATCGTCGATGCTGATGATGGCGTCGTCCTCCGGTTCGGTGGGGCTGGTCTCGGCAGCTGCAGGCTGCGGTGCCGCGGCCGCTTCCGACGCCTTGCCGGCCTCGATCATGGCGGCCACGGCCTTCGGGTCCACCCGCTGCTTGAGCGCCTGGAAGGGCTCGATGCGCTGGGCGCCGAGCCAGCGACCGGAATCCGACCAGCGCAACGGCTCGACGCCGAGGAAGGCCTCGGCCTGCTCGGCCATCTTCGGCAGGATGGGCTTCAGGTAGACCATCAGCACGGCGAACAGGTTCAGGCCCAGGGTGCACACCGCCTGCACGTCGGCCTCGCGGCCGGGCTCCTTGGCCAGGGCCCAGGGCTTGTGGGCATCGATGTACTGATTGGCGCGGTCGGCCAGGGCCATGATCTCGCGCACCGCCTTGTTGAACTCGCCCGCCTCGTACAGCGGTCCGATGCGCTCGGCGCCGGTGACGAAGGCCTGCCACAGCTCCGGGTCCGCACAGTCCGCGGCCAGCACGCCGTCGTGGCCCTTGTGGATGAAGCCGGCGCAGCGGGAGGCGATGTTCACCACCTTGCCCACCAGATCAGCGTTCACCCGGGCGACGAAATCCGCCAGCGACAGATCGATGTCGTCGGTGGTGGGGCCGAGCTTGGCGGCGAAGTAGTAGCGCAGGTACTCCGGATCGAGATGATCCAGGTAGGTGCGGGCATTGATGAACGTGCCCCGGGTCTTGGACATCTTGGTGCCGTCCACGGTGAGGAAGCCGTGGGTGTGCACCTTCGTCGGCGTCCGGTAGCCGGCCGCGTGCAGCATGGCGGGCCAGAACAGGGTGTGGAAGTTGACGATGTCCTTGCCGATGAAGTGATGCACCTCGGCGCTGCTGTCGGCGTCCCAGATCTGCTCGAACGTGACCGGGGCCTTGCCGCCGGCCACCAGATGTTCGAGCGCCGCCATGTAACCGATGGGTGCATCCAGCCAGACGTAGAAGTACTTGTCCTCGGTGCCCGGGATTTTGAAGCCGAAGTAGGGTGCGTCACGGCTGATGTCCCAGGGGTGCAGGCCCACCTCGAGCCACTCGCGGATCTTGTTCGCCACTTCCGGCTGCAGCGTGCCGCTGCTGGTCCACAGCTCGAGAAAGTCCTGCAGCTTCGGCAGATCGAAGAAGTAGTGGGTGGAGGACCGCAGCTCCGGGACGGCGCCGGAGAGCGTGGAGCGCGGATTCACGAGCTCGGTGGCCTCGTAGGTGGCGCCGCACTTCTCGCAGTTGTCGCCGTACTGATCCTCGGCACCGCAGCGTGGGCACTCGCCCTTCAGGAAGCGGTCGGCGAGGAACATCTTCTTTTCCGGATCGAACAGCTGCTCCACCCGCTCGGTGTAGATGTAGCCGGCATCGGTGAGGCGCTTGAAGATCTGCTCCGCCCGGGTCCGGTTCTCCTCGGAATGGGTGGTGTGATAGACGTCGTGGCTGATGAGGAAATCCCTGGAATCCCGCTCGTGGGCGAGCTTCACGTCCGCGATGAGGGCTTCCGGAGAAATACCGAGCTGCTCGGCCTTCAGCATCATGGGGCTGCCATGGCCGTCGTCGGCGCAGCCGTACAGGCACAGCTCGCCGCGCAGGCGCTGATAGCGCACCCAGATGTCGGTCTGGATCTGCTCCAGCAGGTGCCCGATGTGGAGATCACCGTTGGCGTACGGCAGGGCGCTGGTGACGTAGATGACGCGCCGGTCTTCGGCCATGGTTGCCCTTTCCGAGGGAGTATTCGAGGGCGCGAAAGCTTACCCGCTCACCCTGGGGAATGCATCCGCCGGAACGTCGGGTCTTTCCGCGTCTGCAGCCGTGAATCGGTGAGATATGCAGGTTAAACTCGCGGCCCGTTGCCGGACGCCGCGCGAGGCCTTCATGACCGCCATCACTGCCGACGAGGTTCAGGACATCCTGGGTGCCTTCCGCGACCCCTATCTGGACCAGGATTTCGCTGCGGTGGCACGTATCCGCGACGTGGACGTGACCCCGGGCGACGCGGGGGCGAGCGTGCGCTGTCAGGTGGTGATCGGCTACCCCGCCGAGGGCGTCCGCGCCGAGTGGGAGCGGCGGCTGGCGGCGCAACTGGAGGAGCATCCCGGGATCGCCACTGCGGAGGTGCGCCTGGCCTGGGAGATCGTGGCCCAGCAGCCGCAGCGGGAGCTGGCCCATCTGGCCGAGGTGCGCAACATCATCGCGGTGGCCAGCGGCAAGGGTGGGGTGGGCAAATCCACCACCGCGGTGAACCTGGCGCTGGCGCTGGCTGCCGAAGGCGCGAAAGTGGGGCTGCTGGACGCCGACATCTATGGCCCGAGCCAGGGTGTCATGCTGGGCATCGAGTCCGGACGGCGGCCGGAGATCCGGGACGGCAAGTTGTTCGTGCCGATCAAGGCGCACGGCATCCAGGCCATCTCCATGAGCATGCTGGTGGACGAGGACACGCCCATGGTCTGGCGTGGGCCGATGGTGTCCAGCGCGCTGCAGCAGCTGCTGACCCAGACCGCCTGGCACGACCTTGATTACCTCATCGTGGACATGCCGCCGGGAACCGGCGACATCCAGCTGACGCTGTCCCAGCGCATTCCCGTCTCCGGTGCGGTGATCGTGACCACACCCCAGGACATCGCCCTGATCGATGCAATCAAGGGCATCGAGATGTTCCGGAAGGTGGAAGTGCCGGTGCTCGGCATCATCGAGAACATGAGCGTGCACGTGTGCAGCGCCTGCGGCCACGTCGAGCATCTGTTCGGCGAGGGCGGCGGCGCCCGCGTGGCGGAGCGCTACGAAACGGTCCTGCTCGGGGCCCTGCCGCTGTCGCTGGCCATCCGTGAGCAGACCGACGCCGGTCGACCCACGGTGGTGTCGGAACCGGACGGCCCCACCGCCGGGCTGTATCGGGATGTGGCCCGCTATCTGGCTGCAAGGCTGGCTGCCCGCGGTGGCGGCGCCGCCAAACCGGGACCGCGCATCGCCTTCGTGGACGACTGACCTCTCTGGCGCCCGAGGAGGGCCGACATGACCATCAAGTCCGATCTCTGGATCCGGCGCATGGCCGAAAGCCACGGCATGATCGAACCGTTCGAACCGAGTCAGGTGCGGTATCTTCCGGACGGCCAGAGAGTGGTGTCCTACGGTACGTCGAGCTATGGCTACGACGTTCGCTGTGCACCCGAGTTCAAGGTGTTCACCAACATCCATTCGGCCGTGGTGGATCCGAAGAACTTCGATGAGCGCAGCTTCGTGGACATCGTGGGCGAGAGCTGCATCATCCCTCCTAACAGTTTCGCGCTGGCGCGAACAGTGGAGTATTTCCGCATTCCGGAGAACGTGCTGGTGCTGTGCGTGGGCAAGTCCACGTATGCGCGCTGCGGGATCATCGTCAACGTGACGCCGCTGGAGCCGGCCTGGGAAGGGCAGGTGACGCTGGAGTTCTCCAACACCACCAATCTGCCGGCGAAGATCTATGCCAACGAGGGTGTGGCGCAGATGCTGTTCTTCGAGTCGGACGAGGTCTGCTCGACGAACTATCGGGATCGCGGCGGCAAGTATCAGGGCCAGCGCGGCGTGACGTTGCCGCAGACCTGATCGTGGTGAGAGGCCGCCACGAACGTTCGTTCACGCTGTCGCGGAAGGAACAAAGGCGATTTACGCGAGGTCTCAGTGGGAGCACACGTCCGCGCAGCGGGCGTGGCGATTGGCGTGACGCGACTGAACGCTTCGAATCGATGGCAGTCCGCGATCGCGACGCCGCCCTGCGGGCGACGTCAGCTCCCACTGCGTTTCAGAACGGCGAGGTGTCAGTCGAGGATGGAGTCGAGCGCCAGGGTGAGGCGGCGGCCGTCCACGTGCTCGAGGCGCACCAGCAGATATTCGTGGTCAGGTGCGACCCAGATCCACGTCTCCCGGTCCGAATCGTGCTCCCGCCGCAGCAGGACGGTGTCGAACTTGCCCGCCGGGACGTTCAGCTCCGGCGTGCCGACGACGCGCAGCAGGTACTCGTCCGGTTCGCCGCCGTTGCTGACCACGTAGCTGAAGCTGTCGCCCACCTCGTAGTCACCACGGGACAGGTCACGCTGCAGCGCCAGCTGCCAGCTCACGGGATCGTAAACCAGACCGTCGAGCTCACGGCTCTCCTGACGGTCACCGCTGCGGGTCACCTTGGGCACGGACCAGTCGAATTCCAGGTGGCGGTCGCGGCTGCCGATGAGGCCGCTGCGACGCTCGGAGTAGCTGCTCGGGCGCAGCGTCCCGTCCTCGTCCTGGGAAAAGCGTGCGCTTTCTTCCATGTGGGCCATGAACGCGCTGACGCGGGACGCGAAGTGGAAGTCGCCGTTATCCCCATGCCGCAGCTCGCGGGTGCCCGTGGCCGTCACGGGCACGCCTTCATAGGTGACGCGATAACGGGCGCGAAACGGACTCGGCTCCCAGGTCGGTGCCGACCGGACAGCGACCGCAGGCTTCGCCTCGTCAGCGTCAGTGTTCGTTTCGGCATCGACTTCTGCGGCTGCCAGCAGCGGGCAGAACAGCAGGAACGAAACCAGCAAGCGGATCATGCAACCTCCAGTGTGTCGCCGGCCGCAGCGGCATTGTCAGAATTGGCCATTACGAGGCGAAAGCGCGCGCCGCGCTCTGGCAGCGGCCTTCCGTCCAGACGCACCTGCGCTTGATCGAGCTGCAGGCGACCGGTGGCATACCATTCTAAGACTCGCGGGTAGAGCAGATGTTCCCCGCGCTGAACCCTGGCAGCCAGTTGCGCCACATCATCCTCTGGTCGGATGGGAACTGCCACCTGGGCGATAACGGGCCCAGCATCGAGTTCCGGGACCACCACGTGCACGCTGGCGCCATGCTCGCGGTCGCCGCGGGCCAGGGCGCGCGCGTGGGTGTCGAGACCGCGGTGCTCCGGCAGCAGCGACGGGTGGACGTTGAGCAGGCGCGGGCTGTAGCGCTCCACGAAAGCGGGGGTCAGGACCCGCATGAAACCGGCGAGCAGGATCAGGTCCGGCTGCAGCGCGTCGATGGTGGTGGCGAGTACGGTCTCGAACCCGCTGCGGTCCGCATGCAGACGATGGTCGATGCAGGCAGCGGTGATGCCGGCGCTGCGGGCGATGGCGAGACCTCCGGCGCCGGGCCGGTTACTGATCACGCCCACCACGGTGGCCGGAATCTGTCCGCAGCGGACATGGGTCAGAATGGCTGCCAGGTTGCTGCCGCGTCCGGACAGCATTACGACCACCCGTGTGGTCACGCTACACCCAGGCGCCGTGGATACGGGCGTGGCCGTCGCCGGGCACCTCGAGGACGACGTCGCCATCCGCTGCGGTGCCAGCCGGGACCACGCTGCCGAGACACCAGGCGTGCTCGCCCGCCGCAGCAAGTTCGGTGAGGGTCCGGTCTGCGTGCTCCGCCGCCACGCAGAGGACGAAGCCGACGCCGCAGTTGAACGTGCGCAGCATTTCCAGATCATCGATGCCGCCAGCGGAGCGCAGCCAGGCGAAGACGTCGGGCAGGGTCCAGCTTCGCAGGTCCACGTGGCAGGCGAGTCCGGCCGCCCGCTCCCGCGGGAACATGCGCGGCAGGTTCTCCGGCAGGCCGCCACCTGTGATGTGGCTCATGGCGTGGATGTTGATGTCGAGCGCGAGCAGGCGCTGCACCGCGGCCACGTAGATGCGGGTCGGGGTCAGCAGTTGCTCGAGCAGTTCCTTCTCGCGGCTGAGATCGACGCCGGAATCCGACAGCACCCGCCGGATCAGGGAGAAGCCGTTGGAGTGGGGACCGCTTGCGGCCAATGCGATGAGGATGTCACCGGCCGCGACGTTGTTGCCGCGGATGATCCGGCTGCGCTCCACCACGCCGACACAGAATCCGGCCAGATCATAGTCGCCACGGGCATAGAAGCCCGGCATCTCAGCGGTCTCGCCGCCGGCCAGCGCACAGCCCGCGAGCTCGCAACCCCGGGCAATGCCGGTGATCACCCGGGTGGCGACGTCCAGGTCGAGGGCGGACGTGGCGTAGTAGTCCAGGAACAAAAGAGGCTCGGCGCCGGTCACTAGTACGTCGTTGACGCACATGGCCACCAGGTCCTGGCCGACGCCGTCGTGGCGATCATGGTCGATGGCGAGCTTGAGTTTGGTGCCGACGCCGTCGGTACCGGTCACCAGGACCGGTTCCTCGAGATGGCTCGGAACACGGGTCAGCGCGGCAAAGCCACCGAGGCCGTCGAGCATCTCCGGCCGGCGCGTGCGCTCCGCGGCGGGCGCGATCCGGCGGATCAACTCGGCGCCGGCGTCGATGTCGACGCCCGCGTCGCGATAACTGAGACCGTTCTTGCCGGTCTTCGGGCCAGTGTCGGAAGGGGTGTTCAAGTCGATGTCGCTCCTTGCCCTCAGGACCTCGAGGGCCCCTGACCGGTGCCTCCATCGAGTACACTGCGGCGCATGCCAACGAGGAAGCGCGACATGTTAGCAGATCGTCCCTTCTGGGCGTGGTGGCTGTGCCTGCTGCTGCTCAATATCCCGGTGACTGTGAACGCCGATGTGGATCCGTATCAGGTGTCGGTGCCGGTGGCCGACCAGAGCAGCTCGGCGCGGCGGGCGGGCGAACGTGCGGCCCTCGGCCGCATCCTGATCCGGCTCACGGGCAACCCTGAGGTCATCGAGCGGCCCGAACTCGCCGCCGCCCTGCGTACGCCCCAGAACCTGTTCGTCCGCTCCGGTTATGCGCGCATCACCGATCCGGACCTGGCGGCGGCGCACCCTGACGCGCGCTGGCTGCTGGAGCTGGAAGCGGACCGCCAGGGCATGCTGGAACTGCTGGCGGAAGCGGGTATCCCGGCCTGGACCGGGCGGCGACCCGAGATCCTGGTGGTGATGCTGAAGGAGGACGCCAGCGGCGAGCGTACGCTGCTGGAACCGACGTCGGAGGAGGCCCGCACGCTGCTCAGGCTCGGGCGCGACCGGGGGCTGCCGCTGGTGGTGCCGCTGCTGGACCTGCAGGATCAGTTGGCGCTGGACACATCCGCCCTGTGGGCCCGGTTCGCGGATGCCACGGCACCGCTGGCCGAGCGCTACCGGCCGGATGCCATCGTGCTGCTGCGCCTTTATCAGGATGCGTTCGGTCGCTGGCTGGCGGACTGGGAAGGTGAGGTGGGAGGCGAAACCGTCGGTGCTGCGGTCGAGATCGAGTCGCCGCAGGCGGCCCCTGCGGAACTGGTGGATCGCCTCGCCAGTCGGCTCACCGCGCGCTATGCGTTGCAGCTCGGCGGTGCCTCGGGCAGCGGCGAGACCCTGTGGCTGCAGGTGGACGGGTTGCCACGGGTGGAGGCCTACGCCGGATTGATGCGCTACCTGCAGGGCGTCTCCGGCGTGCGCGGGGTTCAGCTCGTGCAGGTCCGCGACCGCTCGCTGCTGCTGCGCCTGGACAGCACCGATGCCGGTGAACGGCTGCTGGATCTGTTGCGTCTGGAGGCCCGGCTCGAGCCGCGGTCCACGCCGGAGTACATCGGCGACGTGGCGATCTGGCGTGCGCGCTGGCTCGCCGACGGCGGATGACCGGGGGCACCGGACAGCGGGCGATGCAGCTGCCGCTGGGCGTGCGGCTGCGGGACGCCGCCACGTTTGCCGCATTCGAACCCGGCCCTAACGGTGCCGCCCTTCGGTGGCTGCAGGCGCGCGTGGCCAGCGGCGCGGATCGCGGCTGGTTGTGGGGAGCGCAGGGCAGTGGTCGTACCCATCTGTTGGAAGCGGCCTGCCATGCCGCCATGGAAAACGGTCAACGGGCCATCTGTCTCAGCCCCGAACTGGTGGCGGAAGATCCGGTCGCAGTGCTGCAGGGCCTGGAGCAGTGTCGCGTCGTGGCCCTGGATGACTGCGGTCGCCTTGCCGGTAAGCGCAGCGTGGAGCTGGCACTGTTCGACCTCTGCAAC
>SKUB01000117.1 GCA_007122315.1 Pseudomonadales bacterium
CCAGCGTCACCGCGTGCTGCTCGGCGATGGCCACATCGTGATAACGCTCCGGAAAGCGCTCCGAGAACGCGACCAGGTCCGAGCCTTCGCGCATGGCGGGGGTGATGCCCACCAGGCGCGGATCCCGCTCTGCGGTGTCCACCAGCCACTGGCCGAACAGGTTGCAGTACTTGGGACCTGACGGTGGGGGCTCGTTGCGCCCGCGGGGTTCGATCTTGGTCAGCGCGTGCAGGCCGAAGGGATTGCGCTCGGCCGGTCCGTAGCCGCGTCCCTTGCGGGTGATCACGTGCACGAGGCGCGGACCCAGCTCCCCTTTGGCTGCGCTCAGCGCCGCGAGCAGGGCATCGAGATCGTGGCCGTCAACGGGTCCGCGATAGCGGAAGCCCAGTTCCTCGAACAGCCCGCCCGGTACCCCCGGTGAGCTGTCGCCGCCCTGCGGCTGCTGCCGGGCCAGATACTGGGACAGGCCGCCGACGTTGGGCGAGATGGACATGGCGTTGTCGTTCAGCACCACCAGCAGGTTCGCGCCGGAATGGGCGGCATGATTCAGGGCTTCGAACGCCATCCCGGCGGTCATGGCGCCGTCCCCGATCACCGCGACCACCGGCTCCGGATCGCCGGCCAGCCCGCGGGCCAGGGCCAGGCCCATGGCGGCGCTGATGGAGGTACTCGAGTGCCCGGTACCGAACACATCGAAGGGCGATTCGTCGCGGTCGGGAAACGGTGCCAGGCCCGCCTGCTGCCGCATGGACAGCATGCGTTCCCGGCGGCCGGTGAGAATCTTGTGGGGATAGGTCTGGTGCCCCACGTCCCAGATCAGTGCCGCCGCAGGCGTCTCGAAGACATAGTGCAGGGCTACGGTGAGTTCGATCACGCCGAGGCCGGCGCCGAAGTGGCCGCCGGTGCGTGCGACGCTCCACAGCAGGTAGGCCCGGAGTTCGTCCGCAAGTTCGGTGAGTTCCGGTTCGGTCAGGCGCCGCAGGTCGGCCGGCACGTCGATGCGGTCCAGCACAGGCGTTTCGGGACGCTGCTCGGGAAGGCTGTCGTACTGTCGCACGGGGCGCTCGCTGGCTTCGGATCGATGGCGGGTCGGGGCGCCAGTCTACTGGCGTCCCGGCTTCAGTTGGACCGGTCGCGCACCCACGTGATGAGCTGGCGCAGGCGCTGGCTGCCGGGAACGTCGTCGAGCAGCGCTGCAGCCTCGGTACACAGCGCATCAGCCTGGGCGCGGGCGCCGTCGAGGCCGAGCAGTCGCACGTAGGTCAGCTTGCCCAGTGCCGCGTCTGATCCCGCCGGCTTGCCCAGGGTTTCGGTATCCGCGGTGGCATCGAGAATGTCGTCCACCACCTGGAACGCCAGCCCGAGCAGGGCGGCGTAGTGGTCCAGGCGCGCCGCGAGTTCCGCATCGCGACTGCCCGCGGCAAGCAGGCCGAGCGCGACGCTGGCGCGGATCAGGGCGCCGGTCTTGGCACGATGGATGTCGGCCAGGGCGTCGGCATCGAGGTCGCTGTCGCCGGCGGGCGCGGTGGCGGCCATGTCCATGGACTGACCGGCGACCATGCCGCGGTGTCCGGCGGCGGCGGCCAGGGTCCGGACCATGGCCAGCCTGAGGTCAGCCGGCACCGGGTCCAGTTCGGGTGCGCTGGCCAGGACCTCGAACGCCAGGGTCAGCAGGGCGTCGCCCGTGAGGATGGCCGTGGCGTCGTTCCAGACCACGTGCACGGTGGGCTGGCCGCGGCGCAGGGCGTCGTCGTCCATGGCGGGGAGGTCGTCGTGGACGAGTGAGTAGGTGTGGATGAGTTCCACCGCGATGCCCGCCGCCAGGGCGGCTTCCCTGCAGCCGCCCGCAAGCTCGCTGCTCGTGAGAGTGAGGCAGGGACGCAGACGTTTCCCGCCGAGCAGCAGGGCGTGGCGCATGGCGGCGTCGAGTTCGGGTTCGCCGGCGGGATGGCGTGTCAGGATGGCTTCGAGGTGGCTGTCGATGACCGTCCGCTGGTCCTGCAGCCACAGTTCCAGATCATCCGCCCGCTTCAACGGGCATCGTCCTCGACCGGGGGCAGGGGTTCGGTGCCGAGGCTGCCGTCCTCGCGCTCGAGGAGGGTCTGCACCCGCTGTTCAGCCTGGGACAGGGCCTGCTGGCAGCGGCGCGTGAGATGGATGCCGCGCTCGAACGCGGCCAGCGACTCGTCCAGGGACAGGTCACCCCCCTCCATGCGCTCCACCAGCGCCTCGAGTTCCTCGAGGGCGGCCTCGAAATCGGGCCCCTCGGTCGTCGCCTCTTTGCTGGCGCTCACCGTCGTCTCGCCACCTGTTCCGGGAAGGATGAGGACGGTACCCCAGGGCCAGCGCCCAAGGCAATGTGCCCGACCCTGCGGACACGTGCTTGCCTCATGACCGGCGGCGGGTCAAAGTCCGTCCCGAGCACCGGGGCCATGGATTACGACGTCACAAGGAGACGAACATGAAGCATGTTGCGCGAATCGGGGCCCTGGCCCTGCTGCTTGGAACCTGGGCCGTTCAGGTCGAGGCCAATAGTGGCGACATCCAGTATCGGCAGGCGGTGTTCCAGGCCATTGGCGGACACATGACGGCACTCGTGCGCATCGTCCGGCGCGAAGTTCCCCATACCGATGACGCCGCGGTGCATGCGGCCGGTATCGCTGATCTGGCGCCCTTGACTCGTCACATCTTCCCCGAAGGCTCGGGTGAAGGCCGCACCGATGCGCTGCCGGCGATCTGGAACAATGCAGACGATTTCGCGCGGCGGCGCGATGCGTTCATCGAAGCCGCTGAGGCGCTGCGGGGCGTGGCCGGCGGTCCCATGGGCGAGTTCGTGCCCGCGTTTCAGAATCTCGGCGGCACCTGCCAGGGCTGCCACGACAACTACCGGGCCGACTGACGCGAAACCGTCCATTGACGGGACAGGGCGTGCGGTGCATGGCGCCCTGGGTCGGGCGGACATGGGTCCTTCAGACGTTGGTCATCACAGATTGATGATGTAGTACGTCAGGCCTGCCGCTGCGGCGCCGAGTCCGATTCCAAGAAGGATGCGTTGACCCGGGAGAGCCTCCGCCACCGGGGCGCCGCGTTTGCGCCCCGTGATCATGGCGCTGGTCAGTGGCTCCCGCAGATAGACCCGATGGGCCAGGATCGCGAACAGGTGCAGTGCCACCAGGCCGATGACGATGTACTCGCCCTGACGATGAATACGCGTCATGAAGCGCAGGAACTCCGATTGGGTCCAGCCGAGAAACTCCGGCGGCGGAATGTGCCGCAATGGCCCCTCGACGAAAATGTCGTCGGTGGCGAACAGGCCCGTGGTGGCCTGTACCAGCAGTGCGGTCAGTGTGATGAGGATGAACCACCCGGCCAGCGGGTTGTGACCTGCGACTGGGGGCGGGTCGCGGCGGATGGCGCCGCGCAGCCAGCGCCAGACGGTCACGGGGCCGTGGGTGAAGGCAGCGAAGCGGGCATGCCGGGGACCGACGATGCCCCAACAGATTCTAAACAGCAGCAGGCCCAGGACCACGTAGCCCGAGATCATGTGCCAGTCCATCTCGTAGAAGCCCCCGTCGAGGCCGGTGTAGATACACACGCCGACGGCAATGGCCAATGCCCAGTGGAACAGGCGCAGGGGCAGGTCCCAGATCAGGGGCGGACGCGAGTCGGGATCAGGCTTCATCTGTGCTGCAGGTCCCAGTTCGAGCTGTGATCATTGACTAGCCTCGACTGCACAGCGACGCCATGATGGGCGGGGCCAAGAGGCAGGGGATGGAACGCCATGACGAAAGATCACAGTCGCCCGCGAGAGACCACCAACAAGGACGAGCAGCGCCGCAATGCGCGCTTTCCGAAAAGTCGCGTGTGGTCTGACGATGAACGGCAGCGCCATCGCAAGCAGCGGGATGCCGCCATTGAGAAGGCTGGCCTGGTGACGGATCGCCAGCTCGAGGACGACGATACCGCCAAGCCCTGATCCAGGTGTGCTCACGCACCGGCAGGGGCGTCACGCGCTCTTGCGCAGCTCTGCCCGGAGCCAGCGTCCCGTCGGCGCGTCGAGTTTCAGTTCTCCGAGTTGCTCGAGCCGGCTCAACTCGCCGCGCACTTCCCACGCGCCCATGGGTGCGTTCTGCTCCCGCAGAAGACGATTGACGTCCCGGGGCAGGAATCCCTTGTGGTCATGGCCGGCGGCCAACAGGTCATCGATGGCTCTGCGCACACGGTCGGTACGACGCTTGCCGGTCAACATGTCTGAGTCCAGCTCCAGTTCGAACGAAGCCCTATTTCAGCAGAATGGCGTCGCCAATGCAGCCCGCCGGCTGCTCAGCGCGAATCGTCCCCGTCACCTGCGGCGGGCTCTGAGAGTTCGCCGTGCCAGGGCCGCCCGGCCTGATACTCGGCCAGCCGTCCGAGAAAGGCCGAGCGCCGTGCCGCCAGGACGCGACTGTTCCCGGATTCCTCCTCCAGCGTGGCCAGGGCCTGTTGCTGGACGCTGACGGCGTCCTCGAAGCGTCCGCTGGTGGCCAGCGCTGCCGCCAGCGTGTCGAACCAGGAGGCGCTGGGCGCCTCCGCCACGGCCCTGCGGGCGAGCTCGATGGCGCGATCCGGATCCCGCACGCTGGGATCGCGGGCGGTGGCCAACAGCCAGGCCAGGGCGCTGCGTGCGGACGCATTGCCTGAATCCGCTGCCTGTTCGAACCAGTGCCTCGCTTCGCGGGCGTCGGCTGTCGTACCGCGGCCGGACTGATAGAGCAGGGCGAGATTGAGCTGGGCCGTGGGGTGATTCCGAAGGGCGGCCCGGCGGTACCAGGTGAACGCCCGGGTCGCATCCGCCGAGCCGCCAATGCCGCGTTCATAAAGCCAGCCGAGATGGGCCTGGGCAGCTGCATCGCCCTGGCGGGCGGCTTCCGCGAACCACATGCGTGCCTGCTCCGCATCACGAGTGACGCCCTTCCCCTGCAGATGCAGGTAGCCGAGTCGGCTCTGGGCGCTGGCGCTGCCCTGCGCGGCGGCCCGCCCCAGCCATGCCACCGCCTGTTCCAGGTCCTTCTCGTCGGCCTGATCCGAGCTGAGCAGGATGCCCAGCTCCAGTTGCGCCCGCAGATGGCCGGCTTCCGCGGCCGGGGTCAGGTGCCCGCGGGCGCGCTGGCGGGCGTCCTCGAAGCTGCCCTCGGGCCGGTTGCGCAGCAGCAGTTGCCCGGCCTGGACCATGGCCTCCATGTGCCCCTGGCCTGCAGCCGCCTCGAAGAATCCGAGTGCCCGGGCCGGATCCGCTTCGGTCACGCGTCCCTGAGTGAGCAGCAGGCCGAGATTGTACTGGGCCTCGCCATGGCCGTTGTTCGCGGCGCGTTCGTAGAGCTCCAGGGCGCGCCCGGTGTCCTTGCGCACGCCGAGACCGTGCAGGTGCAACCAGGCCAGGGCGCTGTGGGCCGTGGCGAGGTCGGCATCGAATTCGAGTGCGCGCCGGTAATCCTGGCTCGCGGAGACCCAGTGCCCCTCCAGGTAATGGAGCACGCCGCGGGTGTGGTAGGCGCGGGCCCGGGTGCCGGGATCGATGCGGGGCGAGATGAGCACGGGCTCGAGGAGGGCCCGCGCCAGCGACAGCTCACCGGCGTGGGCGTGCTCCAGCGCCCGGCCGAGTTCCCGCACAGGATCGTGGGCTCCGGCGGGGCCGGTGAAGGCGAGGGCCAGAAGTGCAACAGCGATAGTCAGGCGCCGCAGCCTCATGGTTCTGTCCGCAGCCGTGGAATCGACAGTTCCGATGGTGCCACAAGCGAGACTTTCCTGCCGCCCGGGGGGATCTGCGATAATCCGCGGCTGACCACTGCCCGCCGGAGGAACGATGGAAGCCGCAAGCGATGTGGAGCGGGGGCACCGGCTGCGCCTGCGCAACCTGCAGGCCGAGGACTATCCCGCGGTCCGGAAGCTCATGGAGAGCGTGTATCCGGACATTGGTGGTGCCTGGGAGCAGGCTACCGTCGAGCGGCTGATCGTCGATTTCCCTGACGGCCAGCTCTGCGTCGAGGACAACGGGGAGCCGGTGGCATGCGCGCTGACGGTGCGGGTGGACTACAACCGCTTCAGCAATCCGCACCGCTATGCCGACCTGATCAACCCGGATCTGACCATCCGCGACGATCCCAACGGCGATGCCCTGTATGGCCTCGACGTGTTCGTGCATCCGGAGTACCGCGACTTCCGCCTCGGCCGGCGCCTCTACGACGCCCGCAAGGAGCTCTGCTATGAGCACAACCTGCGGGGCATTCTCGCCGGCGGCCGCATTGTCGGTTACGGCGAGCACGCGGACGCGATGACGCCCGAGGAATACATTCAGCGCGTCCGTCGCAAGGAGCTCTACGACCCCATCCTGACCTTCCAGCTGTCCAACGACTTCGACGTCAAGCGGCTGATGCGGGGCTACATTCCCGAGGATTCGCGCAGTCGCGGCTATGCGACGCTCTTGGAGTGGGACAACCTCTACTACGAGCACCTCGAGACTCCGCTGGTGGAGGTCAAGAAGACCCAGGTCCGGGTCGGCGTGGTGCAGTGGCAGATGCGACCGACGCAGTCGGTGGAGGAACTGCTGCGCCAGGTCGAGTTCTTCGTCGACTCGCTATCGGACTACAGCAGCGACTTCATTCTGTTTCCGGAGTTTTTCACCGCGCCGCTCATGGGTCTGTGCGCGCGGGACACTCAGCCCACCGAATCGATCCGGTTTCTGGCGGAATTCACACCGCGCATCGTGGAGGAGATGTCGCGCTATGCGGTGAGCTACAACGTCAACATCATCGCGGGCTCCATGCCGCTCGTGGAAGGCGATCGCCTGTTCAACGTCGCCTACGTCTGTGAGCGCAGCGGTGAAGTGCATGAACAGTTCAAGCTGCACATCACGCCGAACGAGCGCGATTACTGGGTCATCGAAGGCGGTGACGGGCTGGCGGTGTTCGACACCGACGCCGGCAAAATCGGCGTGCTGATCTGCTACGACGTAGAGTTTCCCGAACTGCCACGGCTGCTGTCCCAGATGGGGATGGACATCCTGTTCGTACCGTTCTGGACCGATACCAAGAACGGGTTCCTGCGGGTGCAGCGCTGTTCTCAGGCGCGGGCCATCGAGAATGAATGCTACGTGGTCATCTCCGGCAGCGTCGGCAACCTGCCGCAGGTGGACAACGTGGATCTTCAATACGCCCAGTCCGCAGTCTATGCGCCGTCGGACTTCGCGTTCCCCCACGACGCCATCATGTCGGAGACGACACCGAACACCGAACAGCTGCTGCTGGTGGATCTCGATCTCGAGAAGCTCGAGGAGTTGCGCAAGGAGGGCTCGGTGACCAACCGCAAGGACCGCCGCCCGGATCTCTACCAGCTGAACTGGATCGGCGGCGCGCCCGGGTCAGGGCGTCAGCCCTGACGGCAGCCGGGCGGAGCTCGACGCGAGTCGGGCCCAGCGCCGCCCTCGGCAGCTGCCCCGCCATCTGTCCCGTACCGGGTGCGGTTGCTCGCGATTGGGGCGGGGTGTCCCGACGCAGTCGGACCCGGGGGTGATCACGCCCCGCTCCGGGGCTTGATGGTTCGTCTGCGCACGATATTAGTGCGTCGCCCGGCGACAAAGCGGCTCCGGCCCGCTGATTCCGTGCCGTATGTTCGGGCATGCGAATTGCAAAACCTTCCCTGTTGCACATTTCCGGAACACGCGTCACGGCCTGCGGCTGTCGCGCCGCAGCGCTGTCGCTGCGATTTCAGATGCCAGGGAGAGTTTCATGAAGGTTCTTCGGTCCGGTTTCTTTACCAGGTTGTGGATCGTCTGTCTGCTCGCGGGAAGTGGTTCTGCCATGGCTGCCGAGGGGCCCATACGGGTGGGTATCCTGCATTCGCTGTCTGGAACCATGGCTATCTCGGAGACCACGCTGCGCGACGTCATGCTCATGCTCATCGAGGAGCAGAATCGCAACGGTGGCCTGCTCGGACGGCAGCTCGAGGCCGTGGTCGTGGATCCCGCTTCCGATTGGCCGCTCTTCGCCGAGCGTGCTCGCGAGCTCCTCACCGTTCATAACGTGGACGTGGTGTTCGGCTGCTGGACCTCGGTTTCACGCAAGGCCGTGCTGCCTGTGTTCCGGGAACTGAACGGCATTCTGTTCTACCCGGTGCAGTACGAAGGCGAGGAGAGTGAGCGCAACGTGTTCTATACGGGCGCGGCTCCGAATCAGCAGGCCATCCCCGCCGTGGATTACCTGCGCGAGGTGGAAGGCGTGGAGCGCTGGGTCCTCGCCGGAACCGATTACGTCTATCCGCGCACCACGAATCGCATTCTCGAGGCCTACCTGAAGCAGCAGGGCGTGGCCGACGAGGACATCATGATCAACTACACGCCGTTCGGGCACAGCGACTGGCAGTCCATCGTCAGCCGCATCCGCGCGTTCGGCAGCCGCGGTAAGCGCACCGCGGTGGTGTCCACGATCAACGGTGACGCCAACGTACCGTTTTATCGCGAGCTGGCGAATCAGGGCGTGCGCGCCGAAGACATTCCGGTGATCGCCTTCTCCGTAGGCGAGGAGGAGCTTGCTGGCATCGACACCGGGCCCCTGGTCGGTCACCTCGCTGCGTGGAACTACTTCCAATCCCTGGAGACGGAAGCCAATCAGCAATTCCTGGAGCGCTGGCACGCCTTCACCGGTGACAGCCGGCGCACGGCCAACGATCCCATGGAGGCGCATTACATAGGCTTCAACATGTGGGTGTCCGCAGTTGAGCAGGCTGGAACCACCGATGTGGACACGGTCATCGACACGCTGATCGGTGTGCAGGTACCGAACCTTTCCGGCGGCATGGCTGAAATGCTGCCGAATCATCACATCACCAAGCCGGTCCTGATCGGTGAAATCCAAAGCGACGGCCAGTTCTTCATCGTTGATCAGTCCGAAGATCTGATCCCGGGCGAGGCCTGGTCCAGCTACCTGCCGGGTTCCCGCAACATCATCGCCGACTGGCGGCCACCGATCTCCTGCGGCAACTACAATACCGAGACCGAGACCTGTGGTGGCGCGCAGTGATCCGCGGCGGCCGCCGCGGATCCTGGAGGCATCGCATCTTTTCCTGCTCCTGCTGAGTCTCCTCGCCGGCACCGCGCTGGCCGCGGCGCCGGAGGAAGGGTTCGACGCCGAGCGTCTGCAGCAGCTCGGCGAGCGCAACCTGCGCGTCGTCGAGCAGGCCGTAGCGGACATCGCTGCCAGCGGGGCACCGGAATCCCTCGAGGTGTTGTTGGCGCTGCGGGATGGCCGGCTGTATCGGCGCCAACAAGACGACGTCATCGTCGTGGCGAACCGGGTCGATGGCGTCATGCTCTATAACGACCCGCTGCTCGGAACACTCGGAGAGCCCCTCGCGGAAGACGAAGTCACCGTGATCCGGGTCAGCAATCGCATCCGCCGGGCGCTCAGTGCCGCCATCGCGTCGCTGTCGCTGGGCAGCGACGATGCCACGGTGCGGCTCGCTGCCGCGCGGCAGTTCATCGATTCTCCCGACCGGGACCTCCTCGAAGCGATCGAGGACGCGCTCGAGGTGGAGGAGGTCGCGCGGGTCCGGCAGGCGCTGGAAGTGGCACGGGCCGCCACCATCGCCAGTGATCCCGGGCAGCCCGACGACGCTCGCATGGAGGCCGTGGAGCGACTGGCCGAGGCTGGCACGAGTCGCGCACGCCGAGTGCTGCTGTCCATGTTTGCGGAGGAGGATTCGGCTCTCGGTCTGCGCCGGGACGAGGCGGTCGCGGTGATTGACCGCAATCTGGCGCGCTGGCAGCGGGCCCAGGATCTCTGGTACGGCCTGTCGCTCGGCTCGGTGCTGTTGCTTGCGGCCCTCGGGCTCGCGATCACGTTCGGCGTCATGGGTGTGATCAACATGGCCCACGGCGAGATGATCATGATCGGGGCCTACACCACGTTCGTGGTGCAGGGCGTGCTGCGCGGCATATCCCCGGCGTTGGCGGAGGTTTCGCTGCTGATCGCGCTGCCGGTTGCGTTTCTGGTGGCAGGTGCCATCGGCGTGCTCATCGAGCGCACCGTGATCCGGCGCCTCTACAGCCGGCCGCTGGAGACGCTGCTGGCCACCTGGGGCATCTCGCTGATCCTGCAGCAGACGGTGCGGACCCTGTTCGGTGCCTCGAACCAGCGCGTGGAAACGCCGTCCTGGCTGTCCGGCTCGTTCGAGTTCGGGCAACTCATGATCACCTACAACCGCCTGGCCATTCTGATTTTCGCGCTGGTGGTGCTTGCCGCCGTGATCCTGCTGCTGACCCGGACGTCGCTCGGGTTGCACATCCGTGCGGTCACCCAGAACCGAAAGATGGCGGAGTCCATGGGCATTCGCTCCGACCGGGTGGACATGCTCACGTTCGGGTTGGGTTCCGGCATCGCCGGGATTGCCGGCGTCGCGCTCTCGCAGATCGCTAACGTCAGTCCGAATCTGGGTCAGAACTACATCATCGACAGCTTCATGGTCATCGTGTTCGGCGGCGTCGGCAATCTGTTCGGCACGCTGGTGGGTGCGATGACCCTCGGTGTCACCACCCAGTTGGTGGAACCCACGCTGGGGGCGGTGGCGGCGAAGGTGTTGATCCTCGTGTTCATCATCATCTTCATCCAGTTCCGGCCGCGCGGTCTGTTCCCACAGCGGGGGAGGGCGGCGGAATGATCACCGCCCGTCTGCTGTCGGGCCGCATGACGGCCTGGGATGTGGCGTTCCTGCTGCTGCTGCTGGCGTTGGCCATGGTGGTGCCGCTGCTGAACCTGGTTCCGGACGCGAACTCGAGCTTCCATCTGTCCGCTTACATGGTGTCCGTGCTCGGCAAGTACCTGTGCTACGCGTTGCTGGCGCTGGCCATCGACCTGGTGTGGGGCTACTGCGGCATTTTGAGCCTCGGCCACGGTGCCTTCTTCGCCCTCGGCGGCTATGCCATGGGCATGCACCTGATGCGCAACATTGACGGTCGCGGCGTCTATGGCCATCCGGTGCTGCCGGACTTCATGGTGTTCCTTAACTGGGATGAGCTGCCCTGGTACTGGTCCGGCTTCGACATGTTCGGCTACGCGCTGCTGATGGTGGTTCTGGCGCCGGGCGCACTTGCCTTCCTGCTGGGCTGGTTCGCCTTCCGCTCCCGGGTCACCGGGGTCTACCTCTCCATCGTCACCCAGGCCATGACGTTTGCGCTGATGCTGGCTTTCTTCCAGAACGATCTCGGCTTCGGCGGCAGTGACGGCCTCACCGATTTCCGCGACCTGTTCGGGGTCAGCCTCTCCGCAGACGGCATGCGCAGCGCGCTGTTCGCGGCTTCGGCCATCGTGCTCGCGCTGGCCTACCTCTGCTGCCGCCTCATCGTGTCCTCGAAGCTCGGACGCGTGCTGGTCGGCGTGCGCGACGCAGAGGCCCGGCTGCGCTTCCTCGGCTACCGGGCGGAGCGCTTCAAGCTGGCCATCTGGACGTTTTCGGCCATGCTCGCGGGTCTGGCCGGCGCGCTGTACGTCCCTCAGGTAGGGATCATCAATCCCGGTGAGTTCGCGCCGGCGAAGTCCATCGAGGCGGTGATCTGGGTTGCGGTGGGCGGCCGTGGCTATCTGGTGGGTGGCCCCATCGGTGCCGTGGTGGTGAATGCGTTCAAGACCTTCTTCACCGGAAATTTCGCCGATTACTGGCTGTTCTTCCTGGGCGGGCTGTTCCTGTTCGTGACCCTGTTCCTGCCCCAGGGCATCTTCGGCTGGCTGCGGCAACGCCTGGTCGGAAGCAGAGAGGAGCGGTCTTGATGGAACCGGCATCCATTCTCAATCTGGACGGCGTGAACGTGAGCTTCGACGGCTTCCGCGCCTTGAATGATCTGTCCTTGCAGGTGGACCGGGGCGAAATGCGGGCCATCATCGGCCCCAACGGTGCCGGCAAGACCACCATGATGGATGTGATCACCGGCAAGACCCGTCCTGACAGCGGCACCGTCTTCTTCGACGGCCGCCACGACTTGCGGCGCCTCGACGAGGCTGCCATCGCCTCGTTGGGCATCGGGCGCAAGTTCCAGAAACCCACCGTGTTCGAGAATCTGACGGTGGCGGACAACGTGCTGCTGGCCCTGGCCGGCGAGCGCGGTGTGTTCGCCAATCTGTTTTCGCGCCGGCCCACCACCGCGGGCGACGACGTCGACCGCCACCTCGCCGTAGCGCGCCTGCTCGACCATCGTGAGCGTCCGGCCGGAGATCTCAGTCACGGACAGAAGCAGTGGCTGGAGATTGCCATGCTGCTGGCCCAGGATCCGAAACTGTTGCTGGTGGACGAACCCGTGGCGGGCATGACGGATGCGGAGACAGAGCAGACCGCGGATCTGCTCCGGGAGATCGCCGCCGTGCACAGCGTCGTGGTGGTCGAGCACGACATGGACTTCGTGCGCCGTCTCGGGGTCAAGGTGACGGTGCTGCACGAGGGCAGCGTGCTGGCCGAGGGATCCTTGGATCACGTCAGCCGCAACGAGCGGGTCATCGACGTGTACCTGGGGCGCTGACGCCATGCTCGAAGTACGGGACCTCGACCTCTACTACGGCGCCGCCCAGGCCTTGCGGAACGTTTCCTTCGCAGCCCGCCCGGGAGAGATCACCTGCATCCTCGGCCGCAACGGTGTCGGCAAGACCAGCCTGCTGCGGGCCATCGACGGTCGCCTGCCGGTGGCTGGCGGAAGCATCACGTTCGGTGGCGAAGACGTCACGCGCATGCGCACGCCGGATCGGGTTCGGCGCGGCTTCGCGAGCGTGCCTCAGGGTCGGGAGATCTTTCCCCTCTTGAGCGTCCGTGAGAATCTGGAGACGGGGTTCGCACCTCTTCATCCTCGTCAGAGGAGCATTCCGTCTTCCGTGTTCGAACTGTTTCCGGTCCTCGAAAGCATGCTCGACCGCAGGGGTGGAGACCTCTCCGGCGGCCAGCAGCAGCAACTCGCCATCGGTCGCGCGCTGGTTACACGACCCAAGCTGCTGATGCTCGATGAGCCCACGGAGGGCATTCAGCCGTCGATCATCAAGGACATCGGTCGCGCCATCGAGTATTTGCGCGAGCAGGGCGACATGGTGATCCTTCTGGTGGAACAATACCTGGACTTTGCGAACGAACTCGCTGACGTGATCCAAGTGATGGACCGTGGCGCAATCGTCCTCAGCGGTCCGGCTAAGGAACTCGACCCGGAGGCCATCCGCAGGCATCTGACTGTATGAACACGCCGCTCGGCACGATCACATCCAGGCTGCAACGCACTCGAGGGAGCGGCCGCATCGGGGTGCATCTGGATGGACGTGGCCGTACCCGTCTCGCGGATCTGCGCCAGCAAGGCGCGCTGCGGCTGCGGCTGCCGCGGGTGCCGGTCGGGCGGGCACCGGAAGCGGTGCTCATCAATACCGCGGGTGGGCTCACCGGCGGTGATCGTCTCGAACTCGACTGCGCGCTCGGCGCTGGCAGCGAACTGTGGCTCACCACCCAGGCCTGCGAGAAGGTCTACCGCAGTCTCGACGAGTATGCGCTGCAGCACGTCGCACTCGATGTGGGCAGCGAGGCGCAGGCCGTGTGGCTGCCGCAACCGGCGATTCTGTTTCAGGACAGTGCCTACCGGCGCGTGCTCGAGGTCGATCTCGCGTCAGGCGCCCGTCTGTTCGCGGTGGAGGCCAGCGTGCTCGGTCGCGCTGCCATGGGCGAGCAGGTCACGCGCTGCCGGCTTGCAGAGCGCTGGCGGATCCGGCGCGAGGGTCGGTTGATCTGGGCGTCTGAGTTCGCCCTCGATGATCCGGCAGCGCTGAAGTCTGCCGCCGCCCTTGGCGGCGCGCGGGCTTTCGCCACTTTCGTTCTTGCCGGATATGACACCGAGACGGCGCTGCCGCGACTGCGGGAGATAGTTGGCGATTGGCATGGCAAGGCCGGCGTGAGCGCCCCCGGAGAAGTGCTGCTCGGCGTGCTGCTGGCACCGGATGCGGATGCACTGATGGAGGATCTGCGACGGCTGGTGGAAGGCTTCTTCGAACGCCCCATGCCCCGCGTCTGGACCTGTTGAAGGAGGAAGCGGTGTGATTCTGACGCCGAGAGAGAAGGACAAGCTGCTCATCAGCATGGCGGCCATGGTGGCACGCAGACGCCTGGAGCGGGGCGTGAAGCTGAACTATCCGGAGGCGGTGGCGCTGATCACGGACTACGTGGTGGAAGGTGCCCGGGACGGGCGCAGCGTGGCTGATCTCATGCAGACTGCAGCGACGGTCATCGACCGCTCCCAGGTCATGGAAGGCGTGGCCGAGATGATTCACGACGTGCAGGTGGAGGCGACGTTTCCGGACGGCGTAAAACTGGTCACCGTGCACGAACCCATTCGCTGAACCATCGACGCGAGGAAGCGACATGATTCCTGGAGAAGTGTTCCCTGCGGACGGCGAGATCGAACTCAACGCCGGGCAGGACGTACTGGAACTGAAGGTGTCGAATCGTGGCGATCGACCCGCGCAGGTGGGTTCCCACTACCATTTTGCCGAGGCCAATTCGGGCTTGGAATTCGACCGCATCGCCGCCCGTGGCTGGCGGCTCGACATCCCGGCCGGCAGTGCCATCCGGTTCGAACCCGGCCAGACCCGCAGCGTGCGTCTGGTCCCGTATCGGGGTGCCCGCAACGTGGTGGGCTTCAATCAGCAGGTGATGGGCGCACTCGACGCCCAGGGAGACTGACCCCATGCCGTTTCGCATCGCACGTGCCGCTTATGCAGACATGTTCGGTCCCACCACGGGCGATCGCGTCCGCCTCGCCGACACGGAACTGATCATCGAGGTGGAACGCGACTTCACCACCTACGGTGAGGAAGTGAAGTTCGGCGGCGGCAAGGTGGTCCGCGACGGTATGGGGCAGAGCCAGGTGACGCGGGCTGGCGGCGCGGTGGATACGGTCATCACGAATGCGTTGATCATGGACCATTGGGGCATCGTCAAGGCGGACGTCGGCCTCAAGGACGGCTGCATCGTCGGCATCGGCAAGGCGGGGAATCCGGACACGCAGCCTGGCGTCGACATCATCATCGGCCCCGGTACGGAGGCCATCGCCGGCGAGGGCAAGCTGCTCACCGCCGGCGGCATCGATGCCCACATCCATTTCATCTGCCCACAGCAGGTCGACGAAGCGCTGTATTCGGGCGTCACCACCATGCTCGGCGGGGGCACCGGTCCCGCAACGGGAAGCAACGCCACCACCTGCACGCCGGGCCCCTGGCATATCGGGCGCATGCTGCAGGCGGCGGACGGCCTGCCCATGAATCTGGGCTTCGCGGGCAAGGGCAACGCCTCGCGCCCGGAGGCATTGCTGGAACAGGTCCGGGGCGGCGCCTGCGCGCTGAAGCTGCACGAGGACTGGGGCACCACGCCGGCGGCCATCGACTGCTGCCTGACGGTGGCGGACGCCGAAGACGTGCAGGTGATGATCCACACCGACACCCTGAACGAGTCCGGCTTCGTCGAGAACACCATGGCGGCGTTCAAGGGCCGCGCCATTCACGCCTATCACACCGAGGGCGCCGGGGGCGGACACGCACCCGACATCATCCGGGTCTGTGGCATGCCCAACGTGATCCCGTCCTCGACCAATCCCACCCGCCCGTTCACGGTGAACACCATCGACGAGCATCTCGATATGCTCATGGTCTGCCACCACCTGGATCCGAAGATTCCCGAGGACGTGGCGTTCGCGGAGAGCCGCATCCGACGGGAGACCATCGCTGCTGAGGACATCCTGCACGACCTCGGTGCCTTCTCCATCATCGCCTCCGACAGCCAGGCCATGGGCCGCGTCGGCGAAGTGCTGATCCGCACCTGGCAGACCGCGGACAAGATGAAGCGGCAACGCGGTGCACTGACCGAGGACAGCGCTGCCAACGACAACTTCCGGGTGAAACGTTACCTGGCGAAGTACACCATCAATCCCGCCATTGCCCACGGCATCGATGCACATGTGGGTTCGGTGGAAGTGGGCAAGCGGGCTGATCTGTGCCTGTGGGATCCGATGTTCTTCGGCGTCAAACCCCATCTGGTGCTCATCGGCGGCAGCATCGTCGCCGCGCCGATGGGGGATCCGAATGCGTCGATCCCCACGCCGCAGCCGGTCCACTATCGGCCCATGTTCGGTGCCTTCGGCCGCGCCCTTTCCGCCTCGTCGGTGACCTTCGTCTCGGCGGCCGCGCAGGCCGCGGACGTGGGCCGCGGGCTCGGACTGCAGAAGGCGCTGGTGGCCGTGGCCGGAACCCGTGACCCGGCGGCGAAGGCGCGCATGGTACACAACGCCTGGCAGCCGGAGATCGAGGTGGACCCGGAGACCTACGTGGTCCGCGCCAACGGCGAGCTGCTCACCTGCGAGCCGGCAGCCGAACTGCCCATGGCCCAGCGATATTTTCTGTTCTGAGGTGACCATGCAGCGTGCCATCGGCGTGAAGGAGGCCGGCGCCTGGAGCGGGACCGTCCTGGATTCGGTGGAGTTGGATTTCGACGCCCGCCACCGGCGCCGGATCCGGCTGGTCGGCCGCGGCGGCCTCGAGTTCCTGCTGGACCTGCCTGCGGTGCCGAGTCTGCGCGAGCATGACGCCCTCGAGCTTGCGGAGGGCGGACTGGTCGAGGTGCACTGTGCGCCGGAGTCGCTGCTCGAAGTGCGCGCAGCCGACGCGCAGACGCTGGCCCGGCTGGCGTGGCACCTGGGCAATCGGCATCTGCCCACGGAGATCAGCCCCGGCGTGCTGCGCATTCGCGCCGATCACGTCATCGCGGAGATGCTGCGTGGTCTTGGCGCCGAGGTCCGGGCCGTCGAGCGTCCCTTCCATCCGGAAGGTGGTGCTTATGGCCAGGGCCGTACCCACGGCCACGACCATCATCACGATCACGATCACGATCACGATCACGATCACGATCACGATCACGATCACGATCACGATCACGGCCACTCCCATGAGCACTGAACATGCGACGCTGTACCGGCTGCTGAGCTGGTTGTCACCGTCCTATCCTGTGGGGGCCTACACCTACTCCCACGGTCTGGAGTGGGCGGTGGAGAGCGGCGACGTCCGCAGCGCCCAGGCGCTGGAAGATTGGCTCGATGGTGTCCTGCGCTTCGGTGGCGGGCGCAGTGACGGGATTCTGTTCGCGCATGCCTGGCGCTGTGCCAACGACCCAAATGAGGTGCGCGAGCTGAGTGAGCTTGCCGTGGCGCTGAATCCGTCCTCTGAACGTCGGCTGGAAACCACGGCCCAGGGCCGGGCCTTCCTGTCGGCGACGCATCACGCCTGGCCGACGCCGACCCTCGCGGCCTTCGATGGCCTCGAGCCGGACATGCTGGCCTACCCGGTGGTCGTCGGCGTCGCCGCTCGCGGCCATGGCATCGCCCTGGCACCTGCGCTGGGGGCCTACCTGCATGGTTTCCTTGCGAACCTGGTGTCCGCCGGGGTGCGCCTCATTCCCCTTGGTCAGAGTGCAGGGCTCGCGCTCGTGGCCGGGTTCGAACCCCTGCTCGAGGAGCTGGTCGAAGCGGCAGCCAATGCGTCGCTGGACGGCGTCGGTGGCTGTGCGCTTGCCGTGGACCTCGCTTCCATTCATCACGAAACCCAATACTCGAGGTTGTTCCGATCATGACTACAACATCCGTTCCTTCAGCCTCGCCACATGGTCCCCTGCGCGTGGGTATCGGGGGTCCCGTGGGCTCCGGCAAGACGGCGCTCATGGAGCATCTGTGCCGGCAGCTGCATCCGCGCATCGAGCTCTGCGCCATCACCAACGACATCTACACCAAGGAGGATGCGTTGATCCTGATGCGGGCACAGGTGCTGCCGGAAGAGCGCATCCTGGGCGTTGAAACCGGGGGCTGCCCGCACACGGCGATTCGCGAGGACGCATCGATCAATCTGGCGGCCGTTGAGGACATGCGTCGCAAGTTCCCGGCCTTGGAGCTGATTCTGATCGAATCCGGCGGCGATAACTTGGCGGCCACGTTCAGCCCGGAGCTCGCTGACATCACGATTTACGTGATCGATGTCGCCCAGGGCGAGAAGATCCCGCGCAAGGGCGGCCCGGGCATCACCCGCTCGGACATCTTCATCATCAACAAGACCGACCTCGCGCCTTACGTCGGCGCGTCGCTGGAGGTCATGGAGGCGGATACCCGCCGCATGCGCGGCGACAAGCCGTTCGTGTTCACCAATCTCAAGACCGGTGACGGCGTGCAGCAGGTGGTGGATCTCATGGTGCGCCTCGGCGGTCTATCGCTGCCTTAGTCCCGCGGAGGTACCGAGCGAAGACTGATCCGGACCGGGCGCGCCATGCCAAAGTGCTCGGCCCGTCCGCGCCGCGCGCGGCCTGGGCGCTCCCACAGGCGACGCGCTCGAGCGCGACTTGGAGTGACAGGGTTCAGCTCCAGGCTGCGCGGCGTGGCGCTCATCGCGCTATGCTCTGACCCCGAAAGGCCACTCCGGCAGACGCCATGCCCGTCATCATTTTCAATCTGCTCGCGCTGAAGGCGACTTGGTTTGCCTGCGTCATGGGCGGTGCCACGTCACTGCCCTGGATCGGCGTCGTCGCCGTGGCAGTGCTGGTGGCGTTGCATCTGTGGCTGAGCCCGCGGGTGTGGCCAGAGATCTATCTCCTGGCGACCGTGGGTCTTGCCGGCGCCGTCTGGGAAACGTTCCTGGTGCGGGCTGAGTTCCTGATCTACCCGTCGGGCATCCTGCTCTCCGGCACCGCGCCGGTCTGGATCGTGGCGTTGTGGATGGGCTTCGCCACCTGTCTCAACGTGGGCATGCGCTGGTTGAAGGGCCGCTATGTGATCGCGGCCCTGTTCGGCGCAGTGGGTGGACCAATGGCGTTCTACGGCGGCTCCCAGCTCGGCGGCGTCATATTCTCCGATACCGCCACGTCGCTGCTCGTGCTGGCGGCAGGCTGGGGCGTGCTCATGCCGACCATCGTCCGACTCGGTGAGCGCTTCGACGGTTGGCCCGAGGCGCTGGATCAGCGCCGGTTCGACTGATCCGGCATCAGGCAATCCGGCACGCGTCCCGCAGCGTGGGCGCGCTCCCGGCGTTCCATCGCATCCGCCATGTGCTCGTTGAGGACCCGCATACGTGCGGATGGACCCGGGTGGGTGGAGAGGAAGTCCGGCGGTCTGCCGCCGCCTGCGGCCTCGTTCATGTTTTTCCACAGGTCGATGGCCTGGCGGGGATCGAAGCCCGCATCGGCCATCAGCTGCAGACCGATGATGTCGGCTTCCGTTTCCTGGGCGCGGCCAAACGGCAGCAGTACACCCACCTGGGCGCCGAGTCCCAGCGCGGCCATCACCTGGTTGCCGGTGGGCGTGCCGCCGGCAACCGCAGAGGCGAGCTCCAGCCCGGCCTGCGTTGCGAACGCAGTGGAGATGCGCTCGTTGCCATGATCAGCGGTGACATGAGCAATTTCATGACCGACCACTGCCGCGAGCTGGTGCTGGTTTTCCGCCACTCGCAGAAGCCCGCGATAGATGCCGATGTTGTTGCCGGGCAGTGCGAAGGCGTTGACCTGATCGTCATCGAACACGGTCACGCGCCATTCGCCACCCACGGCGCGCGTCATCGGGCGGGCGACGCACTGGACGTAGTCCACCAGTGGTCCCCGCTCCAGGATCGGCTCTCGCTGCTTCATCTCCGCATAAGCGGCGGTGCCCATCTGGGCCACCTCGCTGCTGGAGAACAGTTTCAGCTGGGTGCGGCCCGTGGGCGACGTCGCGCAGGCGACGAGGATGGCAGCCAGGATCAGGAGGGTCAGGCCCATGGCCCAGGGGCGGAGTGAGAACGCTGTTTTCATCGCTATGCTCGCTGTGTGCCTTCGCAGGATTTTAACCGGCTTCCTGCCAGAGCGTCTTGCCGGCTGCGCGCGCCTGCTTCAGGAGTTGCCGCCAGCGACCGGGCTGCGCGTGCAGTGCCAGTCGCAGCATCCGTGCCCGCTGTGCCGCTTCGAGGTCCTCGAGAATCGCCGGCCAGAGCAGATCTACGTTGTAGCTTAGCGCTCCGTCTTGGAGTCGCACTGGCAGCAATCGTTCCGGCGGCACGAGCAGATCCTCGGCTATGGCCGCGACGGCGGCGCGCATGGCCTCGGCTTTGGCGCTCGTCGGATGGTTGAGGTCGTAGGGTGGGGACCACTCCCGAGCCGGCGACAGTCGGTCGAGATGGGTGACAACGATGCGGATCGGCGGCTGGCTGCGCTTGGGTTCCGCGGCGAAACGGGCACGTATGGCATCCAGCGCCTTCCGGTCCAGAGCCCGATCCGCGCGATGCCCTGCGACCACCCAGAGCAGGGCGTCCGCATCCCAGGCCAGATCGCTGATGGTCTTGATGTGCTCGGCCGATGCCAGGCCGGGTGAATCGGTGAGGATGGCTTGAACTTCGCCATCCACGGCCAGCTCGTGGGCCTCGAACGCAGCGGTGTGTGGCAGCACATCCACACCTGCCGCCCGGGTCGAGAGCAGGGCGTTGATCAGGCTCGATTTACCGGCGTTGATCTGTCCGGCCACCACCACCCGCACCGGCCCCGGCGGCAGTGCCTGACGGATTCCAGCAGGCGCGCGATCGGCCGCGGCAAGGCTGGCGGCGTCCAGGCCAAGGCGTCCGGAGTAGAGTTCGATGGCGGCCCGCCCGACTTCCTCCACCCACAGGCGTGATCCGCGCTGCTTGATCCAGGTTCCGGCGTCACCGAGCGCCGCGCCGACCAGGCGCTCGCGGGCCTCGGCCAGCAGGGCGCTCATGGGATTCACCAGCCGGGTCACGCGCCAGACGAGGGTGAGGCCCTTGAACACTTTGGCTCCGCGTGTGGCCAGCGGTTTGAATTCCCACAGCCGGACCACGTCCCCTGCCCGAACCAGATGCGAACCGGGCACCTCCTCGAGCAGGACCCTTCGCAGCCGTTGGCTCACCCGCTCGCTGAGCAGCAACAGCTCCGGCAGCGTGAAATGCCACATGGGATGTTTGGTATGCGGATGGTAGTGGCTCGACACCGCCTCGATGGCGAGGCGTGCGGTCTGCAGGAGTTCGCCGTAGTCGAAGATGATGTCCGGACTCACCTCCTGGGCCAGCGCCTCGACGCTACCCCATGCGGCCTGGTCCAGGGGAGAGAAATCGGGGTTGGGACCGGTGATGGGTCCGTCGTCGCTGACGGGGACAGGATCGCCCATGCGTCCAAGCCACCACGTCAGGCCGTAGGCGGCGGCTCCGAGCACGGCCGCGGACAGCAGCCACACCACGAGCCAGCCCTGCTGCCACAGCCACACCGCTCCGAGCGGGATAAGCGCGAGTAGCGGCACCATGCTCGCAGCCAGGGCGAAATAGAGCGCGGCGCGACGTTTCACTGCGATCCCCTCGGCGGCCGGTCGAAGCGGTCGCTGGAACGGAACAGGGCGTGGGCTTCCTTCAGGGCGCCGCGCCAGGTGGCGGCCACGGCATCGGGATCGGAGCGTCCGGCCCGGGCGAGTTCCAGGTACTGGCAGGCCGCCCGGCCCAGCGCGTAGGTGACGGCGGCGCTGGCCACGCCGGCGGCGGCCGCACCGGCGGTCTGACCGTAGACCGGGATCAGTTTGCCCAGCTGGCGCGCGGTGAAGCCGGCGCCGATACCGAGCGCTGCGCCGGAGCCGAGGGAGGCCAGGAAAGCGATCAGCGTCCGCCGGTCCCACGGTTCACCGTAGAGTCCTGCGAGCGAGTGCAGCAGCTTGGCCTGCACGGCCGGAACCGTGACCAGGCTGGCGACGGGAACGAGATCGCAGAGGCCTGCGCTGGTGGCATAGCCGAGCAGATGCGGTCGCGCCCGGGCGAGGCGGCTGTCGCTGCCGTGGCGCGCAAGTTTCCGCAACAGCGTGCCCTGGCCGGAAGCGCCGGCTTCGTCGAGTGCATCGAGCAGGGCGTCGAGGCCATGATCAGGATCGCTGTAGCCGTCCTCCGGTCGCGTCAGGTCGACGGCGACGCTGCGAAACGAGCCGCTGCCGGGCAGGTCCCGGAACTGTGCCGCCTGGAACGCGAGGGCACGGCGCAGATTCTCGAAGCCGGGATCCTGGGCCAGCTGCTCCTCAGTCGGATGGTCTGCGCCGTCCGGATAACCGTCGTGAAGGCGGGTCTGGACCAGCACGACGGCCCGGTCAGGCTCGCGCCGACGCACTGCCCGCAGCACGTCGAGGATCGTATCCTGGGCCGGGTCCATGGCGCGGGCCACGGCGACGATGGCATGGCTGCGCTCCTCCAGCAGGGCCAGTTCGGCGCTGGGATCCTCGCCGACCTCGCCCAGTCCCTGGGTGTCCAGGAAACGCAGCAGCGGCGCTTCCGGCGGGAAGTCATAGAGTCGGGAGTGCCGGGTGCAGGGCATGAAGCCGGCGCCGATCTCTGCTTCCGCGGCCCCGGTCAGGGCGCGAATGATCGATGTCTTGCCCGCCTGCACCTTGCCGAGCAACCACAGCACCGGAGCCTGCGCCAGCGCCTGTTCGCGCACGGCCGCATCCACCGCGGGATCCGGGCGCGGGTCGAGTACGGCACCGACCAGGCGACGCCAGGCCAGGGCCCATGGATAGCGTTCCGCGGCCATGTCAGTGCATTCCGGCTTGCCGGGCAGGAGCGGAGGTTAGCAGGTCTTCCGCTCCTGCCACGCCGCGCGGTAATGTATGTGGATTAGATCGCATGGGGAAGAATCCGGGGAGACAGCTGATCATGATGACGGGAGAGCAGTATCGCGCGTCGCTGCGCGACGGGCGGGCGACCTACTTCGAAGGCCGGCTCATCGACGACGTGACCGCCCATCCGATGCTCGGTCAGACCGTGGACTCGGCGGCCGCTGGCTATGACCGCTTCTATGACCCGGCACCGGGTGCTGTGGGCGCGTTCATGATGGTACCGCGCAGCGCCGAGGAGCTGCGCGAGCAGGTTGAACTGCACGAAACTGTCGACCTGCTCACCCACGTCACTTACGCCTCCATCATGACCCTGCTCACGGCGGCGGATCGCATCCAGGATGCCATGCCCGAGCATGCCGAGCGGATCCGCGCCTGGGTCAAGCAGGCACAGCAGGATGACGTCCGCATCACCCAGTGCATCACCGACGCCAAGGGCGACCGCAGCCGCCGTCCGGGGCAGCAGGACGACCCGGACGCCTACGTGCGCATCGTCGAGCGACGCGATGACGGCGTCGTGATTCGAGGGGCGAAGCTGCACATATCGGCGGCGTCCATGGGCCATGAGCTGATGACCATTCCCACCAAGGGCATGAAGCCGGGAGAGGAGCAGTACGCCATCGGTTGCATGGTTCCGGTGAACGCGCCTGGCGTGAAGATAATCAACACCACCTATGCGCCGCGGCACGAGGACAAGCGGGATTTCCCGTTCTCCGGAACCCACCATACGCCGGAAGGCTTCGTCATCTTCGATGACGTATTCGTTCCCAACGAGCGCGTGTTCCTCGACGGTCAGACCGAGTTCGCCGCCGTGTTCGCCCATTCCCTCGGCCTTTGGGAGCGCCTGGGCGGGCTTGCCGGCATGGCCAGCGGTTTCGACCGGCTGGTGGGCTTCGCCCAGCTCATTGCGGAGTCCAATGGCCTGGAGAAAGTGAGCCACATCAAGGAGAAGATCTCCGAGATGATCATCAACGCGACGCTGGTGCGGGCGTCGCTGGAAGCGGCCATCGCTCACTGCCACATCACCTCGGAGGGCGAGGCGTTTCCGAACGAGCTCTACACGAACGCCGGCAAGTACCACGGCGCCGCCAACTACTC
>SKUB01000359.1 GCA_007122315.1 Pseudomonadales bacterium
CTGCGCTTCCACCTGCTGGGGGTCGTAGTGCTGCTCCATCGTGACTGGTCAGTTCCTGCCCGGTTCGGAAAGCGCGCAAGAATAGCATGGGCCGGGCCGCGTTCGTCGCGATTGCATGCGTCAGCTCAGACGGACCGGCGCCGCCAGGACAGCGTCACACCTGCGAAGACCAGCAGCAGGCTGAGCAGCACGGTCGGCGTGCTGCCGACGACGGCGAACGGCGTGCGGCCGGTCATGGGCACCACGCTGCCTTCGAGGACGCCAGGTTCGAAACGCGGCAGCCGCGCGACTTCACGGCCATCGGGATCGACGATGGCGGTGACGCCGTCGTTGGTGCTGCGGACCAGCCAGCGGCCGAGTTCCAGGGCCCGCATGCGGGCCTTCTGCAGGTGCTGCTCAGGGCCGATGGAATCTCCGAACCAGGTGTCGTTGGAGATGGTGGCGAGCAGCGTGGCGTCCCGTGCCAGTTCCCGCACCAGTTCCGGATAGACGACCTCGTAGCAGATCGCCATGGCCACGGTCGCCCGGCCGGCGGTCAGCGGCGCCTGCCCGGAGGGTCCGGAGCGCGCATGAGACATGGGCAGGTCGAAGAACGTGATCAGGCCCCGCAGCAGCCCCTCCAGCGGCACATACTCCCCGAACGGCACCAGTCGCTGCTTCACGTAGCGACCCTCGCCGGCACCGACGGCGATGGCCGTGTTCTGGAAGAACGCGCGCCCTGACTCGCCCCGATCGTAGTCGGGAATGCCGGTGATCAAGGTGCTGCCATGCTCCGCTGCATAGGCATCGAGTTCAGCGAGCAGCCCACCCGCATCGCGCGCAAACCAGGTGATGGCGGCCTCCGGCCAGAGCACGAGATCGCGGCCCCAATGGGGTTCGGACAGACGCAGATGACGCTCCAAGATGGCCTGCCGATTCTCGCTCTGCCACTTGATGTCCTGTGGGATCACGCCCTGCACCAGGGCCACCTCCAGCGGCGGGCCCGCCGGTCGCGTCCAGGTCTGCGCGGCCAGGGCCGCGCCCAGGATCCAGATGCCGGCAAGACCCGCAGCAAGCGCCCAGGGCCGGCGCAGGGCCCGCATTTCCAGCCCCAGCCACCAAAGGCCGACACCGCTGGCCACGGAGACCAGTGAGACCAGCAGCACCCCGCCCACCGGCGCGAACCCGGCCAGCGGCGATGCGAGCTGGGCATAGCCCACCAGCAGCCAGGGGAAGCCGGTCAGGAACCAGGTGAGGAGCCACTCCAGCAGCACCCACAACCCGCAGAAGGCTGCTGCCGCCGGCAAGCCGACCCGCGGATTGAAGCGCGCGTAGAGCCAGGTCATCAGGGCCGGAAACACCGCCATGGCCAGCACGAACAGGCCCACAAGACTGCCGGCCAGCCAAGGCGGAGCCGGCCCATACACGTGGATGCTCATGTAGATCCATGACACACCGAGGCCGTAGCGGCCGATGCCGTGCAGGTAGCCTAGGAGCAGAGCGAAGCGCGGCGATTGACCGTGCACGGCCGCCAACAGCAGCGCCGGGGCCAGCAGCGCCAGAGGCCAGAGGTCGAACGGCGCCAGAGCCAGCGGCAGGGCGACGCCCGACACCAGCGCGCAGAGCACAGCCAGCCCTGGAGCCAGCCTCACGGCCGCCGGCTTCATGCTCTGCTTTCGACGGCGACGGCCGACAGGCGGGTCATGTGCAGCAGGCGGATCCTGCGGCTGTCCGCATTCAGGACGCGGAACCGGAAGTTGTCGATGGTGACGGTTTCCTCGCGGCGCGGTAGATGGCCGAAGCGCTGCAGCACGATACCGCCGATGGTGTCGAACTCCTCGTCCGGGAATTCGGTGTCGAACACTTCGTTGAAGTCCTCGATGGGCGTACCCGCCTTCACGGTCCAGGTACTGGCATCGAGTTGCTTGATGAAGCTCTCGTCGTGAACGTCGTGCTCATCCTCGATCTCACCGACGATCTGCTCGAGGACGTCCTCGATGGTGACGACACCCGCCACGCTGCCGTACTCGTCGACGACGATGGCCATGTGGTTGCGATTGGCGCGGAATTCGGTGAGCAGCACGTTCAGCCGCTTGCTTTCGGGAATCACCGGCGCCTGCCGGATGAGCTCGCGCAGATCGAAGTTCTCCGACGCCTCCCGGAGCGCCAGCGGCAACAGGTCCTTGGCGTGGAGGATGCCCTTGACGTCGTCGAAGTCGTCGCCGATTACGGGGAATCTGGAGTGCTGAGATTCGATCACGACGGGCAGGAAGTCACGCGGCGTGTCGTCGTGATGCACGAACACGACCTGAGAGCGCGGAATCATGATGTCCCGTGCCTGCATCTCGGAGACCTGCAGCGCCCCTTCGATGATGCCGAGCGCCTCCGCATCGAGCAGCGAGCGCTCGGCGGCCGTGCGGATGACCGCCATCAGATCCCGGCGACTGGCGGGCTCGCTGGAAAAGACCTGAGCGACCCGCTCGATCCACGATCTCGAGCCGGTGTTCTCACCGGCATCGTCGTCAGCCATCGCGACGCTCGAACCCCCCTTACATGCTGGCGCTACGGCCGGGCGATCGTTGTGCCAGATCGCTGTGGTGATGTCTAGCCTGAGTGCCCTTCGCGCCCGCGAGGCGCAGTGGGAGCTGACGTCCGCGAAGCGGGCGTGGCGATTGGCGTGGCGCTCGAGTCGGGCGGTGCAGTCAGTAAGGATCAGGGATGCCGAGGCCGGCGAGGATGCGCCGCTCCTCGGCTTCCATGCGTTCCGCATCCGCATCCTGCTCGTGGTCGTAACCGAGCAGGTGCAGGACGCCATGGACGGTCAGATGCGCAAAATGATCCGCCAACGGCTTGCCCTGCTCCGCTGCCTCCGCGGCGACCACCGGGGCACAGAGCACCAGATCACCGAGCACCGGCAGCCCGAGGTCCGCAGGCAGGTCGGCGGAAAAAGACAGCACGTTGGTCGCCTTCTCCCGCCCTCGCCAGGCGGCGTTCAGCGCCCGCCCCTCGTCCGCGTCGACGATGCGGATGACCAGTTCTGCTGCCTCGCGGTGTCCGTTCAGCGCCGCCAGCACCCAGGCATGGAAGCTGTCATCCGCAGGCAGGCCCGGACTGACCGTCGCCCGCTGCACCGCGAGATCAATGGCCATCCTGACCGGCCTGGCCCTCCTCGAAGCGGTCGTAGGCCTCGACGATGCGCTGCACCAGCGGGTGACGGACCACGTCCCGGGAACCGAAGCGGGTGAACGTGATGCCTTCGATGCCGCCGAGGACGTCCACCACGTGCAGCAGCCCGGAGCGGGTGCCGCGGGGCAAATCCACCTGAGTGACGTCACCGGTGATCACGGCGGTGGAGCCGAAGCCGATCCGGGTGAGGAACATCTTCATCTGCTCCAGCGTCGTGTTCTGGCTCTCGTCGAGGATGATGAAGGCGTTGTTCAACGTCCGGCCACGCATGTAGGCCAGGGGCGCGATCTCGATGATGTTGCGCTCGATGAGCTTGTGCACCCGCTCGAAGCCGATCATTTCGTAAAGCGCGTCGTACAGCGGGCGCAGGTAGGGATCGATCTTCTGCGCCAGATCGCCGGGCAGGAAGCCGAGTTTCTCACCCGCCTCCACTGCCGGCCGCACAAGCAGAATGCGCGCCACCCGTTCCGACTCCAGCGCCTCCACTGCACAGGCAACGGCAAGATAGGTCTTGCCGGTGCCCGCCGGGCCGATGCCGAAGTTGATGTCGTGGGCCCGGATCGCCTCCACGTAGCCGATCTGGTTCGGCCCGCGCGGCTTCACCGTCTTGCGACGGGTGTGCACCAGGGTCGGATCGGTCGGATCCTCCACCACGTCGTCATCGAGGGGATCCGTGATGCCGCCCACGGGCTCAGGCTGTGGCGGCGGTACCGCACGCCCGGATTCCTGCAGATGCAGGTGCACCGTCTCGGGCGTCAGACCCGCTGCCTCGCCGGTTTCCCGGTACAGGCGGTGCAACAGGCGCGCAGCCTGCAGCACCTGGGACTCAGGACCGAGAAGGTCGAAGGCGTTACCCCGATTGCGGATCTCGACCCCGAGGCGCCGTTCGAGCTGGCGCAGATTCTGGTCGAAGGGGCCACACAGGTTGGCGAGCCGATGAATATCGTTCGGTTCGAGGACCAGGGATTCGGAATAAATTGCGCTGTTCAAGCCGGCATCGGTCTCCGGGATGGGACGGGGACGGCGGCGGCTGGCGACCGCCTGGGGGGGAGGTCCTGCCGCATGGGCCGGACCTCGTTCATGGGAATCTTTCCTGTTGCGAACTCCGCGCGGTCGCGCCAAGGGCTACTTCTCCAAGAAGACCGTCGAGGTCTCATATTGCAGCAGGATGGGGTGACGACGCCATGACCGTCGAGCGGTCCGGCGAGCGTGGCGTGGCCGCGGCGTCCTCGACGCCCAGGCACACGCCCCGCAGCGAGTTCGGCAACGCCTCGACGATGCGAAGATCGGCAAAGCGGCCCTGCAGCGCCTCCGGGGTAACGCCTTCGGGGGGGCGGAAATTCACCACCCGGTTGTTCTCGGTTCGGCCCTGGGCCTGACCGGGATCTTTCTTCGAAGGACCCGTGACCAGCACCCGTTCATGGTTGCCCACCATGGCGGCGCTGATGGCGAGGGCCTGCTGCCGGATCCGATCCTGCAGGATGTGCAGACGCTGCTTCTTGACCTCGGCCGGGGTGTCGTCGGGCAGGTCTGCGGCGGGCGTACCCGGGCGCGCGCTGTAGACGAAACTGAACGAAGTGTCGAAGCCGATCTCCTCGATCAGCTTCATGGTGGCCAGGAAGTCGCGCTCGGTCTCGCCGGGGAAGCCGATGATGAAATCCGAGGACAGGGAGATGCCGGGACGGATCTGCCGCAGCTTGCGAATCCGGGACTTGTACTCCAGGGCCGTGTGGCCGCGCTTCATCAGCGCCAGGATGCGATCGGACCCCGACTGCACCGGCAGGTGCAGATGGCTCACCAGTTCCGGGACCGTGGCGTAGGCCTCGATGAGCGCATCGGAGAATTCAACCGGATGCGACGTCGTGAAGCGGATCCGGTCGATGCCGTCGATGGCGGCCACGCAGTGGATAAGCTCCGCCAGATCCGCATCGCCACCGTCCGGCGTCGGGCCGCGGTAGGCGTTCACGTTCTGCCCGAGCAGGTTGATTTCGCGGACGCCCTGATCCGCGAGCTGCACGCATTCGGCGAGCACGTCGTCCAGCGGCCGGCTCACCTCCTCACCGCGAGTGTATGGGACCACGCAGAACGTGCAGTACTTCGAACAGCCTTCCATCACCGACACGAACGCCGTGGGCCCTTCGGCCCGGGGCTCCGGCAGCCGGTCGAATTTCTCGATCTCGGGAAAGCTCACGTCCACCAGGGTCGGACCGGCTCCGGGATCGGCGCGGCGCGCGTCGAGCATTTCCGGCAGCCGGTGCAGCGTCTGGGGGCCGAACACCAGGTCCACGAACGGAGCGCGGGTGGCGATGGCGTCACCTTCCTGGCTCGCCACGCAGCCACCGACGCCGATCACCAGTCCGGGACGCGCCAGCTTCAGCCGCCGATAGCGGCCGAGCTCGCTGAACACCTTGTCCTGGGCCTTCTCGCGGATGGAACAGGTGTTGAGCAGAATCACGTCCGCTTCGGCCGCGTCCGCAGTCGGCTCGAGCCCGTGACTCGCGCGCAGCAGATCAAGCATGCGCGCGGAGTCATACTCGTTCATCTGGCAGCCGTGGGTGCGGATGAAAACTTTGCCCGCCATGCAGTCAGGCCTCGACGCCCATTCAGGGCGCGCGATGATACCAGAGCGGCCGTACGGCAACGACCGGCCACCTTCGGAACAGCGGACCCTGTGCTCCATGACGCCGGCCCTCAGGGCGGGACTTGCATTGCCCGCGCCAGGCCCCAATATGGCGCCTTCCGGCATTCACGGAGCCCACCATGGCCGAGGACACGCACATCTATCGGGTGATCTTCCACAACCAGGGACAGATCTACGAGGTCTATGCCCGGGAGATCTTCCAGAGCGAGTTGTACGGTTTCATCGAGGTGGAGGACTACGTCTTCAACAATCGTTCCCAGGTGGTCGTCGATCCATCCGAGGAGCGCCTGAAAGGCGAGTTCGAAGGTGTCCAGCGCAGCTACATTCCGATGCACGCGGTGGTGCGTATCGATGAGGTGGAGAAGGAAGGTCAGGCAAGAATCAAGGAAGTGAAGGGCGACAAGGTCATGCCCTTCCCGTTGCCGTCAGCGCCGCGTCGGGGCCAGGACACCTGATCGCAGGCCGCCTGACTGCACGACGTTTCGTACAAGATGGAGAGGACAGCATGACGCGGACCGTGGTGATCGGGGCCGGCCACGCCGGTGGCCAGGTGGTAGCGACCCTGCGCCAGGAGGGCTACGAGGGCGAAATCGTCCTGGTGGGCGAGGAGACGACACTGCCCTACCAGCGTCCGCCACTGTCCAAGGCCTACCTCTCCGGCGACCAGCCCATCGAACGCATCCTGATCCGGCCGGAGAAGTTCTACGCCGACAAGAACATCGACCTGCGTCTCGGCGTCCGCGTCACCGCCATCGACCGCAAAGCCCGGACCGTCACCCTCGACAGCGGCGAGACCCTGGAGTGGACGAACCTCGTGCTGGCCACCGGCAGCCACGTGCGCCGGCTGCCGCTGCCCGGCGTGGACCTTCCCGGAGTGCACTACCTGCGGACCATTGCCGATGTGGACGCCATCCGCGCGGAATTCGAGGCGGGCAAAAAGCTGGTGATCATCGGCGGCGGCTACATCGGCCTGGAGGTGGCCGCCGTCGCCATCAAGGCGGGGCTCGACGTCACCGTACTCGAGATGGAACAGCGCATCCTGCAGCGCGTCACCACCGCTGCCATGTCCGAGTACTACCACGGCGTCCACACCCAAGCCGGCGTCAAGATTCAATGCAACGCGGCTGCCACTGAGATTCTGGGCGAGCACCGGGTCGAGGCGGTGAAGTGCCGCGACGGTGCCGAGATTCCTGCCGACGTCGTCATCATCGGCGCGGGGATCCTGCCCACCACCGATCTGGCGGAAGCGGCGGGACTCGACGTGGACAATGGCATCCTGGTTGATGAGCGCTGCCGCACCTCCGATCCGAACATCTACGCGGTGGGTGACTGCACCAACCATCCGAGCCCGCTGCTGCAACGTCGCCTGCGGCTGGAGTCGGTTCCGAACGCCAACGACCAGGGCAAGGTCGCCGCCGCCAACATCTGCGGCAAGGACAAGACCTACGACGCCGTGCCCTGGTTCTGGTCCGACCAGTACGACCTCAAACTGCAGATGGTGGGCTTCTCCACCGATGCCGACACGGAAGTGGTCCGCGGTGACCCGGAGGCCGGAGCCTTCGCCCGCTTCTACCTCCGCGACGGCGTGGTGGTGGCCGTGGATGCGGTGAACAGCCCGCGCGAATTCATGGCGGCCAAACAGCTGGTGGCAGACAAGCGCAAAGTGGATCCGCTCAAGCTTGCTGACGAATCCATTGCGATGAAGGATCTCGTCTGAGGCTGGCCGGAATCGACCGGTAGCGATTCAGTCGGGACCCCAGAACCGCCACCAGGGACGCTTGCTCTCAGACTGCTCCCGGCCACGTTCGCTGCCGCGCTGAGCCTGCTCCTGCATGCGTTCCTCCTGCCGCGCCAGACCCGGCGGAATGTCCCGCCGGCCCTCACCGGCCCGCTCGTGGGCTTCTTGCGCCCGCTCTGCGGCCCGCTCGGCTGCATCCTCGGCCTGCTCTGCGGCCCGTTCGGCTGCCTCCGTGGCCCGATCCTCTGCGGCCGCGGCCCTTTCCTCTGCGGCGTCGGCCCGATCCTGGCCCCGCTGCCGGGCCTCGGCAGCCCGGTCCTGGCCCCGTTGCCGTGACGCCTCGGAGCGTTCTGCAGCGGCGGCCCGCTCGGCTGCTGCCCGCTCCCGGGCATCCGCTGCGCGTGCTTCCGTTTCCGCAGTTCGTTGTTCCGCCCGCTCGCGTGCTTCCGCAGCGCGCTCCTGGCTCTGCGTCCCCTGCGCCTGACCCGTCTCGGCGGAGACGGATAGCACGAGTCCTGCACCAAACAGGCCCGCGATCACGTTTCTGCGCACTGAGTTGCTCATTGCTGTCTCCCTCGCGGTGCCCATCCGGGCACCCTGGCGACCATTGCCGCATGCCGGTGGTGAATCATGGCTGAAGCCTAGTTGTCACCATAAACGAGCGCCACGGCGGCATCGGGGCTGTTGTTCAGGAACGTGAAGCTCGACTCGATGTAAAGATGGACGCGACTGGCATCGTGATCCAGATAGCCGATGGAGAAATCCCGCCCCACGGTCAGCTCGAAGTCGCCGCCGCGCATGGACAGCACAATGCTGCCGTCCACCGCCGGCGCATACACCAGCGGACCGTCCACGAGCTGACGCAGGTGTTCCAGCACCGGGTAACCGCCGCTGTGGGTGGTTCGGGTCAGACCGGCGTAGCAGCGGGGCCCCATGGCGATGGCATAGGGCCCGTCGATGCCCTGGTTGCGCAGGACACGCATGGCCTCCGCCGCCGCTTCCGGATAACTCGTGTAGTCGCTGGACAGGGAGATCGGAGCGTTGGGTGAGGCAGCGCCAATGCCATCGATACCGGCTTTGGCGTAACCGTTGAAAATGGCGCCGTCTTCCACCAGCGCAGCCGCCCGCGCTGCGGTCACCACCGGGTCGAGCTCGGGATTCTTCGCACCCCGGGCCAGCGCCTCGATCTCCTTACGTTCGAGCTCGAAGGGAATGCGGATCTCGACCAGCGGCTGCACCTGGCGGAGCCTGGCAATGGCGCCGGTGGCGGGTGCGTCAATGTCGGTGGTACGGCCAAGGTCCAGGGAGGACGCATGCCAGCCCAGGGGGCCCTGGAAATCCACCAGGCGACGGCCCGCCAGGGTCGTCTTCAGCGCCGAGCGGGCTTCCTCCTCGATCTCTGCCCAGGCCTCCACGGTGATCGGTGCAAGTGCACGATAAAGGTCGTTCATGGTGCGAGGTTCCTCCAATGATCCGCTGCTTCAGGCGTCCCGCAGACTGCCGATGCCCAGGGAGCCGTCCCCGGCCGCTGTCGCTGCCGGCCGCGAAGTGCCAGCTGCCGGCGCCTCGTCTTCATCCACCTTGCCGGTGGCCACCTCCTCCGCCTCGAGAATGTCACCCTCGCAGTAGAGGTAGGTGCGCAGATGCTCGTCGATGACCGGGTAGCGTCGCCGCAACCACTCGAGGACCATGGCCGCGTGCTCCATCTCCTCATTGCGGTTGTGGATCAGGATGGCCTTCAGCTCCGCATCCTGGGTCACAGCTGCACGCTGGTCGTACCAGTCCACCGCATCGAATTCCTCGATCAACGATGTGATGGCACGGTGCTTGTCGATGATGTCCTCGGGAAGATCCTCGCGGGCTTCATGCAGGTTTTCGCTGGACATGAGTCGCTCCATGTCGTTCGTGAGTCCATGGCCCAACGGCGTGATCAGGTCGCCACCAGGCCGGGGATGATCATGCCACAGCCCAGTGGACCCTGCCCGCGAGGGGGGCCGGCGACGGACGCGTGGTAGACTTCCGCTTGCTGCCCGCAACCCTCCATTGGCCGCCTCAGGTGTCACGTCTGCATGAAGATCAATCGAGTCCTTTGCATCATCGACCCCACGACCAACCGCCAGCGCTCGCTCGACCGGGCCGCATTCATCGCCCGTCAGGGCCATGCCGAGGTCCACGCTCTGCTGTGTTTCTCACCCCCCCTGCAGGTGTCCGCCGACGACAGCGGCGAACTGCAGGCCGCCGAGCAACTGCGCCATGAACTGTGGCTTGGCCATCTGGTGCAGCCGCTGCTGGACGCCGGCGCAACTGTGACCACCGAAGTCCGCTCCAGCACCGACTGGCGCGCGGCATTGGCCGCCGCAGTGCGCAAAGCCAAGGTCGACCTCGTCATCAAGGCCGCATCCCCGCGCTCGCCCCTCCAGCGCCGCCTGATGAAGACGTCTGACTGGCTCGTCCTGCGGGACTCACCCTGTCCGGTGCTGTTCGCGAAACGCCTGGAAGGTCGCGAGATCAAACGCGTCCTGGCTGCCGTCAACATCGCAGCGAAGGACGAAGCACACATCCGCCTGTCCGACACGGTCATCACCTCGGCACGCGACCTTGCCGAGCAACTCGGCGCCGAACTCAACGCCGTCAACGCCTACACCGAATCGAAGAACTTCATCCATCCACCGGACCTCGCCAAGCGCGTCGGGATCGCACGGCAGCAGGCCCACGTCGGCGACGCGGACCCGGAAGACCTCATCACCGCGGTCGCAACGAAGATCGATGCGGGTCTGGTGGTGATCGGCTCCGTGGGCCGCAAGGGCATGGCAGCCGCCGTCGTCGGCAATACGGCAGAACGGATCCTGGATACGGTGGACGCGGATATCCTGATCCTCGTCCAGCCGGCAGCGTAGTGACAGGCGCCGCTGGTCCCAAAAGCCACGACAGAACTTGACAGTCGGGCCCAGTTCGCAGAGCTTTCGCGTCTCGTTGATCCGGGCTGCCGTCGAAAGGCTCGGGAACCTGACACCCAGGGACGGATGCGGTGCCGGCTCGTAGCCCATCGCACCCGTCCTGTTGCGTCTGAACATCGAGTTCCATCACCGTCATTGGGGGGATAGCAATGCAACCTTTGCTCGCGGCGATCGCGGCCGGCATGTTGGCCGTGCTGTACGGAATCTGGGCGGCACGCTCCGTCATGTCGGCGAGTCCTGGCTCCGAACGCATGCAGGAAATCGCCGGCTACATCCAGGTGGCCGCCGGCGCCTACCTCAACCGGCAGTACCGCACCATCGCCATGGTGGGTGTGGTCATCATGATCCTGCTCGCCGTCTTCCTGTCGCTGTGGGCCGCCATCGGCTTCATCATCGGCGCCGTTCTGTCCGGGGCCGCAGGCTACATCGGCATGCTGATCTCGGTGCGCGCCAACGTGCGCACCACTGAAGGTGCCCGGACCAGTCTGCAGCGCGGCCTCGACATCGCATTCCGGGCCGGCGCCGTCACCGGCATGCTCGTCGCCGGCCTGGCGCTGCTGGCCATCGCCGGCTACTACGCCTTCCTCATCGGCGTCGCCGGTTTCGCGTCCACGGATCGAGCCGTGATCGACGCCATCGTCGCCCTCGGTTTCGGGTCCGCCCTGATCTCCATTTTCGCCCGCCTCGGCGGTGGCATCTTCACCAAGGGTGCAGACGTGGGCGCGGACCTGGTGGGCAAGGTCGAAGCAGGCATCCCGGAGGATGACCCACGCAACCCGGCGGTGATCGCCGATAACGTCGGCGACAACGTCGGCGACTGCGCCGGCATGGCGGCCGACCTGTTCGAAACCTACGTCGTCACCATCGGCGCCACCATGGTGCTGACCGCGCTGCTGCTGCAGACCGGCGCAGCCGATCTGATGGCGATCCCCCTGATCATCGGCGCGGTCTGCATCATCACCTCGATCATCGGCACCTTCTTCGTCAAGCTCAGCGCCAACCAGAACATCATGGGCGCGCTGTACAAGGGCTTCAGCGTCACGGCGGTGCTGTCCCTGTTCGCCATCCCGCTGGCCATGCACTGGGCCCTGCCCGGCGGCCTGGCCCAGACCTTCGAATACAGCGGACGCGTCGTATCCGGCTGGGATCTCTATTTCTGCGGCATCGTCGGCCTGGTCATCACCGGCGCCATCATCTGGATCACCGAGTACTACACCGGCACTGATTTCCGGCCGGTGCGCTCCATCGCCAAGGCCTCGGAAACCGGCCATGGCACGAACGTGATCCAGGGCCTCGCCATCTCCATGGAAGCCTGCACGCTGCCGACCCTGGTGATCGTGATCGGCATCTTCGTCGCCTACAGCCTCGGCGGCGTCCTCGGCCTCGGCTTCGCCGCGACTGCGATGCTCGCGCTGGCAGGCATGGTGGTGGCGCTGGACTCCTACGGGCCCGTGACGGACAACGCCGGCGGCATCGCCGAGATGGCCGACCTGGAAGCCGACGTGCGCACTCGCACCGACGCCCTGGATGCCGTCGGCAACACCACCAAGGCCGTGACCAAGGGTTACGCGATCGGCTCCGCCGGCCTTGCAGCCCTGGTCCTGTTCTCCGCTTACACGGCCGATATCGCCGACCACTTCGATGTGGCCGTGAACTTCGCTCTGTCGAATCCCTTCGTGGTGATCGGACTGTTCCTCGGTGCGCTGATGCCCTACATCTTCGGCGGCCTGACCATGACCGCTGTCGGACGCGCCGGTAGCCAGGTGGTCGAGGAAGTTCGCCGGCAGTTCCGGGAGAAGCCCGGCATCATGGAAGGAACGGAGAAGCCGGACTACGCCCGCGCCGTGGACCTGCTCACCAAGGTCGCCATCAAGGAGATGATCGTCCCGAGCCTGTTGCCCGTGCTGGCACCGATCGTGGTCTACACCGTGATCTTCCTGCTCGCCGGTCAGGCTGAGGCCTTCGCTACGGTGGGCGCCCTGCTCCTCGGAGTCATCGTCTCCGGCCTGTTCATGGCCATCTCCATGACCGCCGGTGGCGGCGCCTGGGACAACGCCAAGAAGTACATCGAAGACGGCAATCACGGCGGCAAGGGCTCCGAAGCCCACAAGGCCGCGGTGACGGGCGATACCGTGGGCGACCCCTACAAGGACACCACGGGCCCGGCCATCAACCCCCTGATCAAGGTCACCAATGTGGTCGCCCTGATTCTGCTGGCCTTCCTTGCCTGATGGACTTCGGCGTGCGGCGCAACGCGCCGCACGCCGCTGCGCCCTGGACAGGCCGCATGAACGCAACCACCCCAAGCAGACTATTCGGCCGCACTCAAATCTCGACCGCGAAAGCATCGACGACGTGGGCAACACGTGCTTCCGGTGATTCACGGATTCGGTCGGCAACGCGGGCCTCGATGGCATGCAGACGCGGTCGCAGCCCACGGCCGCTGGCCACCTGAATCGCAAGTCCCGGCCGCGCGTTGAGTTCGAGCAACTGGGCGCCTTTCGACCGGTCCAGGACCAGGTCCGCACCCAGGTAACCGAGACCGGTGGGCTCGTAGCAACGCGCCGCGAGCAGCAGCATGCTGTGCCAATCCGGGATCTGAATGCGATCGAGGACCTGACCGGTGTCCGGATGTTCCCGAATCGGTCGCGCGTACTGCACCGCGCGGATGGCGGCACCCGTCGCCAGATCCAGACCCACACCCACGGCACCCTGATGCAGATTGGCCTTGCCGTCGCTGGCGTGGGTGGCCAGTCGCAGCATGGCCATCACCGGGTATCCCTGGAACACGACGATGCGGATGTCCGGAACACCTTCATGGGAGAGTCCCGTGAACGCGGGATCGAACTCGATGAGCTCCTCGATGATCACCGCATCCGGCTGCCCGCCCAGAGAGTAGAGACCCGCCAGCGCGTTGCTGACGTGACGCTGGAGGTGCTCGATGCCGACCCTGGCACCCGAGGCCTTGACGAACTGGCCACCTTCCCGACGTTCGATCACCAGGATGCCTTTGCCACCGGACCCCTTGGCGGGCTTGATGCAGAAGCCTTCCTGCGCCGCGAGCCTGGACTCGATGCCGCGCACTTCGAACTGGTGCCGGACCACATGCAGCAGCCCGGGCGTCGCCAGCCCCTCCGCTTGCAGGATGCGCTTGGTCTTCAGTTTGTCGTCCACCAGCGGAAAGGCGCGACGCGGGTTGTAGCGCGCCACGAAGTCGCGGTTGCGGGCGTTGATCCCGAGCACGCCCAGCCGGGACAGCGCCCGGGGTGAAATCCAGTTCACCGGTCGAGCTCACGCATGTCGCGGAACCGCCGCAGTTCCGTGAGCCGATAGCCGCTGTAGCTGCCGATCACCAGAATGCCCGCCAGCAGTACCAGATTCAGCTCGGGGAAATTGAAGCTCAGGTGCTGCACGATGCGAAGCTCCATCACCAGATAGGCGAGTGCCGCCACCAGCAGGCTGCCCCCGCCCTGCACCAGCACCTCCCCCGGGCCCTCCTCTTCCCACAGGATGGACATCCGCTCGATGGTCCAGGCGATGATGACCATGGGGAAGAAGGTGATGGTGAGACCGGTACTGTAGCCCAGCCGGTAGCCGAGGATGCTGAGCAGTGAGATCAGCAGAATCACGATCACCACCAGAGTCGCGATCCGCGCCACCAGCAGCAGATTCAGATAGGAGAGGTAGCTGCGCAACAGCAGACCGAAGGCCACCACTGAAATGAAACTGACCAGGCCGAGAACGAGTGAGGTCTGCACGAAGGCCAGTGCGATCAGCACCGGCATGAATGTCCCCGAGGTGGACACCCCGACCACGATGCGCATGAACGCCACCACCAGCGCACCGATGGGCAGCAGGAAGAGCAGCTTGAACAACCCCTGCTCCTCGATGGGCAGGGCCGAAATGCCGAAGGCCGCCAGCACGCCATCCCCGAACTGGGCCTGGGAAAGCTGCAGCGCCGGCACGCTCTGGCGCAGCATGGAGAAGCTGACCTGAGACCGGCCGCCGCCTTCCACATCCAGCAGTGAAGCACCGCCGCGCTGCCACAGCAGCATGTTCTCAGGCAGGCCCTGACGCCCCGTGACGGGATCGAAGATCTGCCATTGACCCGCCACCGGAATCTCGACCAGCGGGGTCAGCGGTCGTCGCCGGCGCGCGTCCTCGAGCTCCAGTCCCTGCGCCACCCGCGCCGCCACCCCGGCGAGGTTGAGCAGGTGCACGAGCAGTTCCGCGCGGCCGAGATCCGTCGCCCGCAGCAATGCCGCGTTCTGGTCCATGTCCGGATTGGCCAACAGACGGATCAGCTCCCGCGTGAGGCTCTCCGGGGTACTCGATCGCGCCATGGCGGCGCCGATAAGCTGACTTGCAGCGGTGGCCGCCGGCTCCTCGAAGAAGTAGGCCCGCGGCTGCGGATCCCCGACCACTGACGCCGGCTGGCGATCACCCTGGACAATGAATTGGGCCGTGTAATAGAGCGTTTGCGGGCCACTGGCCTCACGTCGGGTCCATTCGCCACGCCGATCCCCGGTCACATCGACGATGGCGAAACCATAGCCCGGTGAAGCGGCCTGCTCGGTGAAGAGGCGAAAGCCGGGCAGATCCTCAGGCAGGTCCAGACTGATGCGTACCGGTCCGCCGGTGGCCACGAAGTCGACCCGCGCCTCCACCAGCCAGACGGTCTGCGCTACACCGGGCAGGAACGGAATCTCCATCTGCACATGCCGCAGCCAGGCGATACCTCCACCAATGGCCAGCAGGCCCGAGACAAGGAGCCAGAAGGCGACCCGTGCGCCGGTCAAGAATCCGCCCCGTTGTCCGGCTCCCGCGCCCGGCGCGGCGGCAGCGGTGCGGCGTCACGCTTGCTGACGTCCACCACCATCAGATCCCGCAGGATGTTGCGGCCGATCAGTACCGGATACTCCAGGTTGCTTCGGTTCGAGAGGGTGAATTCGGCGGTCTGGGTGTTGTCACCGAGCGTGACCCGAAGCTCCACCACTGGACGCCGCTCAGGCTCATCCGCAGTGGCCTGCAGGATACGCACGCGCCGCGAGCGCGGCCGTTCGAGGACGATGGGCTCTCCACTGTCCGGATCCAGGACCGTGAAGCGCACCCACCTGTCCCCGTCGCGCTCGAAAGACCCTATATCGCGAGCGTCCAACGAAGACGTGCTGGCGCCCGTGTCGATTCGGGCGCGAAGCACGATGTCGATGTTCTCGAAGCGGACATCCTCGACGTCTCCAACCACCAGCTTCTCCAGGGCAGGCCGCGCCAATGTTTCGTCAGCCACCGGATCGGGACACTCCCGCGCCAGCTCGGTCTGGACCACCGCCATGTGCAGGGCCAGATCATCGAGACGCTGCAGCACGGCGGCACCATTGTCGCCCTCCATGCGTTCCCGAATGGCGGCCAGCTCCTCGGCCTGCGCATCGATTCGCACCGCGTGCGCGTGCTGCAGCGCGATGCACTCGTCGAAACGGGACAGATCGGCCTCATCGATGAGCAGATGAGCGTGCTGGCAGCCGGTGCCGATGAGCAGGGCGGCACCGATCAGCAGTTTGTGAACCACGAACACAATCCTCTGGATGGGGGCAGGCGGGCCAGTCTAGCCCGCATCCGCCGCTGATTCACGGTCACTGATCGCACGCAGGACCGTCTTCTCGAGCTCGACCGCAAACAGCACCAGCAGGCCAAACGCCATGATGCGCAACCATATGACACTATCCAGCGCGACGGTTCCGAACAGCTGCTGCAGCATCGGCAGGTGAGTGAAGGCGAGCTGCAGAACAACGAGCACAGCCACCGCGATCCACACTGCGCGGCTGCCGAACAGGCCCCGCAGGTTCAGTACCGGCGCCAGCACGTAGCGGCTGTTGAAGAGATAGAACAGGGTGCCTGCTACCAGCGTGTTCACCGCTGCGGTACGCGCCTGTTCGAGGCTTGCACCCGCCTGCTCCAGCCACAGGAAGTGGCCGAACGTTCCCGCCAGCAGCAGCGCCGAAACGAACACCACCCGCCACAGCAGCAGGCCATTGAGCAGCGGCGCGTTGGGGGGGCGTGGCGGGCGCTGCATCAGACCCGGCTCGCCGGGTTCGAACGCCAGCGCCAACGCCAGCGTGACCGCCACCACCATGTTCACCCAGAGCACCTGCAGCGGCGTCAGCGGCAGCGCCAGGCCGAGCACCACTGCAGCGAAGACCGTGAGCGCCTGACCGCCGTTGGTGGGCAGGATGAACAGAATCGCCTTAGTGAGGTTGTCGTAGACCGTCCGACCTTCCTCCACCGCATGGACGATGGAGGCGAAGTTGTCGTCCGCGAGCACCATCTCCGACGCTTCCCGAGCCGCCTCGGTGCCCTTGCGCCCCATGGCGATACCGACATCCGCCCGCTTCAGCGCGGGTGCGTCATTGACGCCATCGCCGGTCATGGCGATGACCTGACCTTTCGCCTGCAGGGCTTTCACCAGGCGCAGCTTGTGCTCCGGGCTGGCGCGGGCGAACACCTCGATTTCGAGCACGCGCGTTTCGAGCTCGCCATCGTCAAGCTGTTCCACTTCCGCCCCCGTGAGCACGTCCGCGCCTTCTGACATGCCCAGGCGCCCGGCAATCACACGCGCCGTGGTGGCATGGTCGCCGGTGATCATCTTGACGCCGATCCCGGCTTCGCGGCAGCTCGCAACGGCGGCGATGGCCTCCTCGCGGGGCGGATCGAGCAAGCCGAACAGACCCAGCAGTACCATGTCGCCGCCGAGATCATCGTGATCGAGTTCGTCGCCGGCATGGGCGGCCGGCTTCTCCGCCGCGGCCAGGACCCGCTGCCCGCGCTCTGCCAGTACTTCGATGCGTTCCCGCCAGAAGTCCTCATCCAACGCTTCGTCACCGGAAGCGGTCCGTTGCCGATCACACAGTTCCAGCACTCTTTCCGGCGCGCCCTTCAACAGGATCAATCCGCCGTCGTCCTGTGGGTGCAGCGTGGCCATGTAGCGCGTATCGGAGTCGAAAGGCAGCAGCGCCCGTCGCGGCAGGTCGTCCATCCAGTCCTGCTGATCGATCCCGGCCTTCATGGCCGCCACCAGCAGTGCACCCTCGGTGGGATCGCCATCCAAATGCCACTCTGAAGCGCTCTCACCCTCACCGGAGCGCAGAACCGCGTCGTTGCACAACGCAGCGACCCGCAAGAGGTCCCTGAGAACAGGCTGGTCGCTCAGGTCCACCGACTTGTCGTCGAGTTTGATCGCCCCCTCCGGCGTGTAGCCGACGCCCTCGACAATGAAATCCGCTTCCGCCGTATCGATGCTCTGTACCGTCATCTCGTTGCGGGTGAGCGTACCGGTCTTGTCCGAGCAGATGACGGTGACTGCACCCAGCGTTTCTACCGCCGGCAGCCGCCGGATGATGGACTGCCGCCGGGCCATGCGCTGCACGCCGATGGCGAGCGTGATGGTCATGATGGCCGGCAGGCCTTCCGGAATCGCGGCAACCGCCAGACTCACCGCCGCCAGAAAGATCTCCGCTAGCGGCTGCTCGCCGACCCAGTAGCCGATGGCGAACGTGACCAGGGCCAGCGCGACGATGGCCACACTCAGCCAACGGCCGAACTGAGCCACCTGCCGCAGCAGCGGTGTGGTCAGGGACTCGACATCGGCGAGCATGGCGCTCACCCGGCCGATCTCGGTGGCACTCCCGGTGGCGACCACCCAGCCCCGCCCCTGGCCGTAGGTCACCAACGTACCGGAGTGCGCGATGCCGGAACGGTCGCCGATGGACGCATCCTCGGCCACCGCCGAGGTGGATTTCTCGACCGCCTGCGACTCGCCGGTGAGCAGCGCTTCGTCGATACGCAGGTTATGGCAGGCTGCGAGACGCAGGTCCGCAGGAACCTTGTCACCTGCCTCGATCATTACCAGATCACCGACGACCAGTTCCGCTGCCGGCACCCGCTGCCGTTCGCCGTCGCGCATGACCCGGGCTTCCAGCGAGAGCAGATCCCGGATGGCCGCCAGAGCCTTCTCTGCGCGCCCCTCCTGAATGAAGCCTATGAGCGCGTTGATCACGACGACGCCGAGGATCACGACCGTGTCGAGGAGGTGGCCGAGCACCGCGGTGCCGGCCGCCGCGACCAGCAGGATGTAGATCAGCACGTTGTGGAACTGAGCCGCGAGCCGCTGCAGGAGACTGCGTCGATGGGGCGCGGGCAGCTGATTGGGGCCGTCCCGCTGCAGACGATCAGCAGCGGATCCGGCGTCGAGCCCGCTGTCGCCGGTGTCGAGGCGCTCCTGTACCTGCTGCAAGTCCAGACCATGCCATGGCGTCCTTTCCACGGACTCCCTCGACGCGTCGTTCAATGCCGACCCCCTTCATGCGTGTCATTGCCAATTCAACATACCATCACGCGTCTGTAACATATGTGACGTCTAATGGCCGCCGTCCGAACAACCCCCTGGTGTCGCGAACTTCAGCTTCACGACAGCAGGTAAGTTGGAGACCCCATGAGCGGCAATCGCATCCTGCTGGTGGAAGACGAATCCGACATTCGCGAGATGCTGTCCTTTGCGCTGGAACGCGCAGGATACAGCGTCATCGAGTGCGGCGATGCGGAAGAGGCCATTCGCCGGCTGGACGGGCCACTGCCGGAACTGGTGGTGATCGACTGGATGCTGCCCGGCATGAGCGGACTCGATTTCGCCCGCCGGCTGCGCCAGGATCCTCTGACAGCCGAGCTCCCGCTGATCATGCTCACTGCCCGCAGCGAGGAAGCCGACAAGCTGCGCAGCTACGAATCGGGCATCGACGATTACGTGACCAAGCCGTTCTCGCCGCGGGAACTCATCGCCCGCATCAAGGCCATCCTGCGCCGCAGCGGTGCTCCGGAGGCCGGCCAAATCCAGTATGGCAAGCTGGTATTGGATATTCAGAGCCATCGTCTCGCCATCGATGGTGAGACGACCCATATCGGCCCCACCGAGTTCCGGCTGCTCGAGTTCCTCATGCGTCATCCGGAACGCGCATTCGATCGCGAACACCTGCTCGATCGCGTCTGGGGACGCTCGGTGTACGTCGAGGAGCGCACCGTGGACGTCCACATCCTCCGCCTGCGCAAGATCCTGCAGCCCCACGGCCTCGCCGACTGGGTCGAGACGGTACGGGGCGTCGGCTATCGGTTCTCGCCCAAGGTGGAAGCCACCCAGTCCGAGGCGCCATGAGGGGTTGGGCCGCCGAGGCGGCGTGGTTCGCGATCGCGGTCCTCACCGGACTCGTCCTCGGCAGCCTGTTCGACTGGTTCACCATGGGCCTGCTGCTTGGCATCGCTCCCTGGCTCATCTGGCGCGTCCGCGACCTCAGGCGTTTCGATGCCTGGCTGAACCACTCCCTCGGTCGGCCGCCGCCCATGCACGGCGTACCGGAAGACCTCGCCTACCGGCTGTGGCGCCTGCGCCGCGAGTCCCGCAACCGCATGCAGCGGCTGACCCGTGCACTACGTGAACTGCAGCAGGCCACCGAAGCCCTCCCCGACGCCGCTGTTCTGCTCGAAGGCCAGGACAGCATCGCCTGGTTCAATCGCGCTGGCGCGGATCTGCTCGGACTCGAACAGCGCGACCTCGGACGGGCCCTCTCCGGCCTGATGCGCAGCCCGGATCTGGTGGCGGTGCTGCACCACGCGGACCTCTCAGGTGCCATCGAAATGCCGTCGCCACGGGCAGACGGACGGACCCTGGACGTGCGCGTCATCGTTCTTGCCAATGCCCGCCGCCTGCTCCTGGCGCGGGACGTGACCCAGGTCGCGAAGCTTCGCACCATGCGGCAGGATTTCATCGCCAACGTGTCCCACGAGCTGCGCACGCCGCTGACGGTGATTCTCGGTTACCTCGAAGCGCTCGAAGAGGACACCGAGGCGGAGGTGCTGCGTTCGACCCTGCAGCGTATGCAGCGACCGGCGGCGCGCATGAAGACCCTGGTGGAGGACCTGCTGCTGCTCTCCAGACTGGACAGCACCAGCCCGACGGGGTCGGAAAAAGGAAGTGAAGTGAACGTACCGGCGCTGCTGAAACGCATCGCCACGGAGGCCCGCGCCCTGGCCAACGCTCGCCATGTCATCGATCTCGACATCGACCCGGAACTCAGGCTCGTCGGCGTCGAACGCGAACTGCAGAGCGCGTTTTCCAACCTGATCGTCAATGCGATCCGTTACAGCCCCGATGGGGGAGCCATTCGCGTCCGCTGGCAACAGGATGGCGACAAAGCCCGCTTCGCTGTCACCGACCAGGGTATCGGTGTCGCCGAAGAACACATCCCGCGTCTGACCGAACGCTTCTACCGGGTCGATGTCGGACGCTCCCGGGACGCCGGGGGCACGGGCCTCGGCCTCGCCATCGTCAAGCACGTCCTGCGCCGGCACGACAGTGAACTCGAAGTGGTCAGCCGGCCAGGTCAAGGGTCCACCTTCAGCTGCGGTTTTCCCGCTGCTCGCATTCGTCGCAGACCCGTAGCGGCGCCCAGATAAAGCGACAAATCCCTACGAAACCCTTGATCCCGCGAGCAGTCCGAGCGCCATGGCGCTACACTCGGGCAGGTCAATCCAGCAGCGCGACGGAGTCTTCATGCGCGATCACATCTCGGCCCAGTACGACTCGGAACTCGCCTCCATCCGCGCGCATCTGGTGGAGATGGCGGGATTCGTCGAACGCCAGCTGGAACTTGCAAGCAAGGCCATGCTGCAGCAGGACGCGGATTGCGCGAACGAAGTGATCGCCACGGACGCAGAGGTGAACCGGCTCGAGGTGGTGATCGACGACCTGTGCAGCCACATCATCGTCAGACGCCAGCCGACGGCAAGCGATCTCCGCTTCATCCTGGTGACGCTGAAAGCCATCACCGACCTCGAGCGCATCGGCGACGAGTGCACGCGTATCGCGAAGATGAGCATCGACCTCGCCAGCCGGGAGCGGCTCGAAGAACGGTTTCCGGAATTCGAGGACATCAGCCGCACGGTCGAGGGCATGCTGCGGGATGCGCTGCACGCCTACTTCAGGGTGGACACGGAATCCGCCGCGGAAGTCATCGCCCGTGACAAGGGCGTCGACCGCAATTACAAGGCGGTGGTGGCACGTCTGGTTACGAAGATGGAGCAGGATTCAGACGGCCTGCGCTCCCTGCTCGACCTGGTGTGGTGCGCACGTTCCCTCGAGCGCATCGGTGATCACGCCAAGAACATCGCCGAGTACGTCATCTATCTGGGTCACGGCCAGGACATCCGGCACCAGCCGCTGGAAACGAAGCAGCGCGAAGCCCTCGGCGAAACCCACAGCTCCTGATCCTCTCCCACTGACGCACCGCAGGAATCCCGCGAGGCTCAGCGTGAGGCTCAGTGGGAGCGAACGTCGCTGGGCCGCATAGGCTGAAAGCCGGCGTTGCGATCGCGGACTGCCGCCGGCCATAGGCATGACACAGTTCGCGACGCCCGCTTCGCGGACGTCAGCTCCCACTCACTTTTCGTGAGGATCTTGCGTGGCACCACCAGGATCTTGTTTTTCGCCAGTGGGAGCGAACGTCGGCCGCAGGCCGGCGTTGCGATCGAGGACTGCCGCTGGATTCGGGCGTGACGCAGTTCGCGACGCCCGCTTCGCGGACGTCAGCTCCCACCGATGCAACACCCGGTCCTCGCTTTATGCCAGTGGAGGCAAAAGTCGGCCCGAAGGGTCGGCTGTGCGATCGGAGTTCAGGTATCGTGCCGAGCTCTGGCCTTGCGGGCGGCGGCCGCGACATCCTCGAGAGACGCATGCCGGACGTCCTCGCCGCCAAGCAGATAAATCAGGTATTCGCAGATGTTGCAGGCGTGATCACCGATGCGTTCCAGCGCCCGCGCCGCCCACACCAGGTCCAGTGCATTGGCCGGGTCTTCCGCCAGGCTCGGCAGGCTGGCCTTGATCAGAGCCTTGTAGTCAGCGTCGATCTCAGCGTCGAGACGACACACTGCGAGCGCCCGCTGGGCATCGAGGGCGGCGAGCGAGGCCAGCGTATCGTCGACCATGCCCTGAACCCGCGCGCCGAGCTGCCGCAGCGCCTCCGCCTGGGGCGGTATGCCCTGACCGCTCTCGGACCGCCGGACGGCCATACGCGCCATCTTCTGGGCTTCGTCTCCCATCCGCTCGAAGTCGGTGATGGTCTTGATCACCGAGATGACCAGACGCAGATCGGTGGCTGCAGGCTGACGGCGAGCCAGAATACCCTGGGCTTCGTCATCGATACTGCGCTCGAGCTCGTCGATCCGATCGTCCGCCGCGTCGAGTTCCCTGCCGCGCGCGCCGTCGCCAGCAAGGACCGCCGCCAGACTGCCGGCAAGCTGATCGCGGGCCAGCTGGCCCATTTCCAGCACGGCGTTGCGAACCTGCTCGAGCTCCTCGTTGTACTGTCTGGAGATGTGCTGATCCAGGTGAAGCTTGTCCATCGCAGCGCGTCCTCGAACGGTCCAGGGAATCAGCCGTAACGGCCGGTGATGTAATCTTCTGTGGCCTGCTGCTTGGGATTGGTGAAGATGGTCACCGTGTCGTCGTACTCCACCAGCTCACCGAGATAGAGATAGGCCGTGAAGTCGGACACCCGTGCCGCCTGCTGCATGTTGTGGGTGACGATGACGATGGTGAACTCTTCCTTGAGTTCGAAAATCAGTTCCTCGATCTTCGCCGTGGAGATGGGATCCAGCGCCGACGCCGGCTCGTCGAGCAGGATCACTTCCGGCTCGATGGCGATGGCCCGCGCGATCACGAGACGCTGCTGCTGACCACCGGAAAGGCTGAAGGCGTTGGCGTCGAGACGATCCTTCACCTCGTCCCACAGTGCCGCCCGGCGCAGGGACTTCTCCACCACCTCGTCGAGCACCCGGCGATCCTTCACGCCCTGAATGCGCAGACCGTAGGCCACGTTCTCGTAAATGGTCTTGGGAAACGGGTTCGGCTTCTGGAACACCATGCCCACCTTGCGGCGCAGTTCGGCCACGTCGATGCCCGGCGCATAGATGTTCTGACCGTCGAGGCGGATTTCACCCTCGATGCGGCAGGTGTCGATGAGATCGTTCATGCGGTTGCAGCAGCGCAGCAGCGTGGACTTGCCGCAGCCTGACGGACCGATGAAGGCGGTCACCCTTTTCTCGGGAATGGTCAGGCTGATGTTCTTCAGCGCCTGCGCGCTGCCGTAGAACAG
>SKUB01000011.1 GCA_007122315.1 Pseudomonadales bacterium
CCGGCCGGGCTCGTCGTCTGCACCCACTCGAACCCGAACAGGTTGTCGAAATACTGGTGGGTCCAGGCCACAGGATCCACGGACCATGCGCCTTCGAGGCCGCTGGTGAAGGTGTCAGCGCCCTTGCCGCTGCCGCAGGTGTTCACCCAGCCGAAGCCCTGCTCCTCGATGCCCGCCGCTGCGGGCTCTGGGCCCACGCACTCATCGGGATCGACCGCACCATGGGCCTTGCCGAAGGTGTGACCGCCCGCGATGAGCGCAACGGTTTCCTCGTCGTTCATGGCCATGCGGCCGAAGGTGTCGCGAATGTCTTTCGCCGCCGCGAGCGGGTCCGGATTGCCGTTCGGCCCTTCCGGATTGACGTAGATCAGACCCATCTGCACCGCCGCCAGCGGGTTCTCCAGTTCCCGGTCACCGCTGTAGCGTTCGTCCTCGAGCCATTCGGTTTCCGGCCCCCAGTAGACCAGGTCGGCCTCCCAGTCATCTTTACGTCCGCCGGCGAAGCCGTAGGTCTTGAAGCCCATGGACTCGAGGGCGACATTGCCGGTGAGGATCATCAGGTCGGCCCAGGACAGGCTGCGACCGTACTTCTGTTTGATCGGCCACAGCAGGCGCCGGGCCCGATCGAGGTTGACGTTGTCCGGCCAGCTGTTGAGCGGCTCGAAGCGTTGCTGGCCGCCGCCGGCACCGCCGCGACCGTCGGCGATGCGGTAGGTTCCGGCACTGTGCCAGGCCATGCGGATGAAGAATGGGCCGTAGTGGCCGTAGTCGGCAGGCCACCAGTCCTGTGAGTCCGTCATCAGGTCCTTGAGGTCCTGCTTCACGGCATCGAGGTCGAGTTTGGCGAAGGCCTCAGCGTAATTGAAGTCGTCGCCCATGGGGTTCGACTCGGCTGCATGCTGGCGCAGCGGGGCGAGGCTCAGTTGATCGGGCCACCAGAACTCGGGGGGCTTGGCCTGCCCCTGAGCGTGAGCCGGATGGGACATCGCGAGGGCGGCGAGCACCAACGCGACCGCAGCGAGCGGAGAGAATATGAAGTGACGCATCGGGGTCGTCCTGTTTCAGCACCATGACAGTGCACAGAAGCTTCCCCCCATCCTGCCCCACAATGCCAATCGCAATTGGCTATGGTTTCGATTGACCCCGTCGATACAGCGCTGGGATCAGACTAGGTCGTCGCAGCCCCTTTATTGGCCCTTTATTGGGGTCGGACCAATTCAAGCATCTGAAATATATAAGGAAAATTTCCTCGACTCACTTGCGCTCCGGGCGCCGCGTGAAACCGTAGACCGTCCTCTGACGGGCGTCACGGGAGCGCTTCGCATTTGAACGCAGGATGGATCTGATAAATTTTACCTTTGAAATCAGTAACCTGATTTGGTCCGACCCCTACTCGGGACGGGTCACCGCCTGCGGGTCACCGCCTGCGGGTCACCAGAGATCGTACTTCTGCAGCTCGTTGCGGCCGACCACCATGTGATGCACCTCGTCGGGGCCGTCCGCGAAGCGCAGATGGCGCATGTCCGTGTACATGTCCGCCAGCGGTGTCCACTGGGAGATGCCGGTGGCGCCGTGCATCTGAATGGCCTGATCGATGATGGTGCAGACCTTCTCCGGCACCATCGCCTTCACGGCGCTGACGTAGACCCGGGCTTCCTTGTTGCCGAGGACGTCCATGGCCTTGGCCGCCTGCAGCACCATCAGCCGCATGGCATCGATCTCGATGCGGGCGCGGGAGATGATTTCCAGGTTGCCGCCGAGTTTCGCGATGGGCTTGCCGAATGCCTCGCGGGTGGCCGAGCGCTTGACCATCAGCTCCAGCGCCACTTCGGCCTTGCCGATGGAACGCATGCAATGGTGAATGCGTCCGGGACCGAGGCGCAGCTGCGAGATCTCGAAGCCACGGCCTTCGCCGAGCAGGATGTTCTCCTTCGGCACCCGCACGTCGTTGAAGCGGATGTGCATGTGGCCCTGGGGTGCATGGTCCTTGCCGAACACCTGCATGCCCTCGAGGATCTCGACGCCAGGCGTGTCCTTTGGCACCAGAATCTGCGACTGCTGCTTGTGTGACGGCGCGTTGGGGTCCGTCTTCACCATCACGATCATGATCTTGCAGCGCGGGTCGCCGGCGCCGGAGATGTAGAATTTTTCGCCATTGATGACCCACTCGTCGCCGACGAGCTTCGCTTCGGTGCTGATGTTGCGCGCATCCGAGGACGGCAGGCCGGGTTCCGTCATGGCGTAGGCGGAGCGGATCTCGCCGTTCAGCAGCGGCTCGAGCCACTGCTTCTTCTGCTCCGGCGTACCCACGCGCTCGAGCACTTCCATGTTGCCGGTGTCCGGCGCGCTGCAGTTCAGGGACTCCGAGGCCAGCGGCGACTTGCCGAGCTCGGTGGCGATGTAGGCGTAATCGAGGTTGGTCAGGCCGCTGCCGTACTCGTTGTCCGGCAGAAAGAAATTCCACAGGCCATTGGCCTTGGCGGCGTTCTTGGCGCCTTCGAGCAGTTCGAGCTGCCGCGGGTGCCAGGACCAGCGATCCTCCTTCTGCCGGTGCAGCGCGAAGAACTCCTCCGTGATGGGTGCGACGTTGTCGCGGATGTGCTGCTTCACCGCGTCCATCAGAGGCTGGGCCTCCTCGGACATGGCGAGCTGAAACAGGTCGGCTGAAAGGCCGGGGCGTGAGTCCTGCATGGATCGCTCTCCCTCTCTACGTTGACTGACCATGGATGGTACCAGTCTCCCGCCTGCACAACGCTGTTCGCTGCGCCCGGCGGTCACACCATGACCGTGTCGCCCGGCTCGGCCTGACGGGCGTCGATGTCGTGCCCGGCGTGCAGGGCCAGGGCCAGCGCCTCGCGGGCTTCCGGTTCGCCGTGGACGAGCTGGAACACCGGGCGGTCACGGAAGCCCGCGGCCCAGGCCACGAGCTGGCTTTGGCCGGCGTGGGCTGAGAAGCCACCCAAGGTGTGCACCTGCGCCTTCACGGCGATCTCCTCGCCGAACAGCTTCACCCGCCTGACACCGTCCACCAGCAGTCGGCCCAGCGTGCCCTGGGCCTGGAAGCCGACGATGACCAGATGGTTTTGCTGCCGCCACAGGTTGTACTTCAGGTGGTGACGGATGCGGCCGCCGGTGCACATGCCGGAACCGGCAATGATGATGGCCCCGCCGCGGATGCGGTTGATGGCCATGGACGCTTCCACGTCCTGGGTCAGCTGCAGCTGGGGTAGTGCCCTGGCGAGGTCGTCACCGCCTGCCTTGCGCAGAATCTCCAGATCCTCGGCGTCCAGGAGATGACTCAGGCGGTCGTAAAGTCGGGTCACCTCGATGGCCATCGGGCTGTCCAGGAACACCTTTTGCTGCGGCAGCCGACCGGCGTGATGCAGCATGCCGAGATGGTAGAGCATCTCCTGGGTGCGGCCGACCGCGAACGCCGGAATGAGCACGTTGCCGCCCTCGCGGTCGGCGGTGGCGAGAATCCCGGCGAGTTCATCCAGCGTCGCGTCCAGGGGCCGGTGGTCACGGTTTCCGTAAGTGCTTTCAAGCAGCACCATGTCGGCATGCTCGAGCCGGGCCGGCGTGTTCATCAGCACCGAATCGGCGTTGCCGAGGTCGCCGGAGAACACCAGGCGCCGGCGGCGCCCCCCGCCTTCCATCTGCAGCTCGACGATGGCGGATCCGAGAATGTGACCGGCATCGTGCAGCGTCAGCTGCATGCCCGGGGCGACGCTGCTGGGCTTGCCGAAGCGGACCGCCTCGCAGAGATCCAGAGCCGCTTCCACGTCCTCGATGTCATAGATCGGTTGCAGCAACTTGCGATCGGCCCGCTCCCGGCGCCGGTTCTCCCACTCCAGATCCTTGGCCATCACGTGGGCGGCGTCGCGCAGCATGATCCCGAGCAGTTCCCGGGTTCCGGCGGTGCAGAACACCGGGCCGCGGAACCCGTCCCGGACCAGCTTCGGCAGCAATCCGGCGTGGTCCAGGTGGCCGTGGGACAGGACGACCGCATCGATCCGCTTCGCCAACCGTTTCAGGGAAGCGCGGTTGCGGCGTTCCGACTTGGCGCTGCCCTGCCACAGGCCGCATTCGAGCAGGATCTTCGCCTGCTCGGTCTCCAGCAGATAGCGTGAGCCGGTGACTTCGCCGGTGGCGCCGAGAAAGGTCAGTTGTGGCATGGCGTCCTCATGGGGCGGCGGCGATGGCCGCGCCGCGATCAGTAGTGGGGCGGGGGCGGTTCGGGCTCGTCGCCCTCCTCGCCGAGACGGGCGGTCCTGAGGGCGGCCCGGGTCTGGTCGAGCTGCTCGCGCAACTCGTCGATGGTCCGCTGCTGCGCGGTCACCACCGCATCGAGGTCGTGCACCATATCGTCAAGGAAGGCGTAGCGTCCCTCGATGTCGGTGAGACGCGCTTCCAGTTCGGCATCGTTCACTGCAGGATCAACTCCGATTCGCCGGTGCGACCGGCATTGTATGCAGAGTTGTGCCGATGGGGGCGAGGTTCATGCAGCGCAGCAGCGACGTGCTCGTCATCGGTGCCGGTCACAACGGCCTGGTCTGCGCCGCGTATCTCGCTGCGGCCGGCCTGGACGTGTCGGTCCTCGAGCGCCGCCACGTGGTGGGCGGCGCCGCGGTCACCGAGACCTTCCATCCGGGCTTCCGCAACTCGGTCGCGGCCTACACCGTGTCTCTGCTGCATCCGAAGGTCATCGCCGACCTGGAGCTGCCCCGCCACGGATTGCGCATCGTCGAGCGCGAGGTGGCCAACTTCCTGCCCACGGCGGACGGCCGTTACCTGCTCGTTGCCGATGGCCGGACCAGCGAGGAAGTGGCGAAATTCTCCCGGCGGGACGCCGAACGCCTGGAAGTCTACGGCAGTCGGCTCGACGCGCTGGCGGACGTTCTGCGCGACCTCGCGCTGCAGGCGCCGCCGAATCTTGCGGCAGACAGTCGCCGTGAGGCGCTCAGGGAGCTGTTGCGCGGTGTAAGCGTCGGCCGGCGGCTCGGGCGTCTCGATGCCGGGCTGCGGCAGGAGCTCCTGACGCTGTTTGCGGGATCCGCCGGCGACTACCTCGACGGCTGGTTCGAAAGCGATCCCATCAAGGCCGTCCTCGGCTTCGACAGCGTCGTCGGCCATTACGCCAGTCCTTACTCGGCGGGGTCCGCCTACGTCCTGCTGCATCACGTCTTCGGCGAGGTGAACGGGCGCAAGGGCGCCTGGGGGCATGCCATCGGCGGCATGGGTGCCATCACCGAGGCCATGGCGCGCTCTGCGGCATCGCAGGGCGCCCGCATCGAGGTGGACGCGCCGGTGGCGGAACTGCTGGTGGAGCAGGGGCGGGTGGTCGGAGCGGTCACCGCCGGTGGCGACGTTCACCGTGCCGGGATCGTCGTCGCCAACGTCAATCCCCGCAGCCTGTATCTGGACATGATGGATGCCGCGCATGTTCCGAACCCTGTGCTCGAACGCATGCGGCGCTGGCGCTGCGGCTCGGCGAGCTTCCGCATGAACGTGGCCCTGGCCGAGTTGCCGGACTTCACCTGCCTCCCGGGCAGGGAGCGGGCGCCACATCACACCGCCGGCATCATCCTCGCGCCGAGTCTCGGTTACATGGAGCAGGCCTTCTTCGATGCCCGCACCCATGGCTGGTCGCGCCGACCCATCGTCGAGATGGTGATCCCGTCGACGCTGGACGACAGTCTGGCGCCGCCGGGGCAGCATGTGGCCAGTCTTTTCTGTCAGCACACGGCGCCGGAGTTGCCCGACGGTACGAGCTGGGATGACCACAAGGAAACGGTGGCGGACCTGATGCTCGACACGATCGCCGAGTATGCCCCGAACTTTCGCGCGGCTGTGCTCGGGCGGCAGGTGCTCAGTCCACTGGATCTCGAACGCACTTTCGGTTTACCGTCCGGCGACATCTTTCACGGTGCGCTGTCGCTCGATCAGCTGTTCTCCGCCCGGCCCATGCTCGGGCAGGCGCGGTACCGGGGAGCGTTGCCGGGTCTGTATCTGTGTGGCTCCGGGACCCATCCGGGCGGCGGCGTGTCCGGCCTTCCCGGACACAACGCGGCACGCGAGATCCTTGCTGATCGCAAACCCCGCATCCTCTAGGCGCGTCGCATGCGGATCACACGCGTGCACGCCGCGCGGGGACCTCAGGAGTCGCTGGGCGTGTCGGGCTGCCGGTCCGGGTGGGCGGCCGCGACTTCCGGCAGGTCCTCGAAGGCTTCTGCGGCGGCGGCGAGGCGCGGCCATTGCGACGGATCGAGGCCGTAGCGGCGTGCGTTGTAGAGCTGCGGAATCAGCACACAGTCGGCGAAGCTCGGTGCGCCGACGCAGTAGGGGCCTTCTCCCAACGACGCCTCGAAGGCGCCAAGGCCGCGCGCGATCCAATGCCGGGCCCAGTCGTCGCGTGCGTTCTGGTCCAGGCCGCAGTTGGTCTCGAGGTGCTGGAACACGGACAGGTTCTGCAACGGCTGGGTGTCGCAGGCAATGATGGCGCACAGGGCCCACATGCGTGCTGCGGCACGCGGGTCCACAGGCACCAGGGAAGGTTCCGGCGTGTGCGCTTCGAGATAGTTGAAAATGGCCAGGGACTGTCCGAGCGCGAAGTCCCCGTCCACCAGGCAGGGGACGAGTCCGGACGGGTTCAGCCTGCGGTACTCCTCACGTCGTTGCTCGTTGCGCAGCAGATGCACCGGCTCGATCCGATGCGGGATGCCCTTCAGGTTCAACGCGATCCGGACCCGATACGCCGACGACGACCGCCAGTAGGAATACAGCAGCAGTGTTTCGCTCACGATGCTTTCTCCCGCCTAGGGGTGCGGTTCGACGACCTGATCGATGGCACCGAAAATGCTGGCGCCTGCTGCATCGAACATCTCGATGCGCACGCGATCGCCGAAGCGCAGGAATGGCGTCCGCGCTTCGCCGAACTCCAGGGTCTCGAGCATGCGCATTTCGGCGATGCAGGCGGAGCCGCGGCTGCGTTCCCGGTTGGACACGGTTCCGCCGCCGATGATGGTTCCGGCGGCCAGCGCCCGGGTGCGCGCGGCATGGGCGATCAGGGTCGGATAGTCGAAGGTCATGTCCTCACCTGCTTCCGGCGCGCCGATCTGAATCCCGTTCACGCTGGAGACCAGCGGCCGGTGCACACGTCCGCCGTCCCAGGCATCGCCGAGCTCGTCGGGTGTGATCGCCACTGGCGAGAACGCAGAAGCCGGCTTCGATTGATAGAAACCGAACCCCTTCGCGAGCTCGCCAGGAATGAGGTTGCGCAGGGAGACATCGTTCACGAGCATGAACAGCCGGATTTGCCGGCCCGCTTCGCTGGCCGGCGTCCCCATGCCGACGTCATCGGTGATCACTGCGATCTCCGCCTCGAGATCGATGCCCCAGTCCTCGCTCGCCATACGGATCGGTGCTTCGGGACCGAGCATGAAGTCGGAGCCGCCCTGGTAGATCAGCGGGTCCTCCCAGAAGCTCGGCGGCAGCTCTGCGCCGCGGGCCTTGCGCACCAGTTCCACGTGGTTGACGTAGGCCGATCCGTCCGCCCACTGATAGGCGCGTGGCAGCGGTGCCAGGCACTGTCCCGGTTCGAAGGTGAACGCGCCATCGGCCTTGCCACGCTCGAGCGCGATGGCGAGTTCCGTCAGTACGGGGGCCACCTGCTGCCAGTCATCCAGGGCCCGTTGCAGGGTCGGCACGATCTCGGTGGCGGAGACCGCTTTGCGCAGGTCCCGGCTGACCACGGCAAGGCTCCCGTCCCGGCTGCCGTCTTTCAGTGTCGCTAGCTTCATGCGTCCTCCCTCCGGAAGTGCTGGTCTATTCCTTCGCGACTCTGGCCCTCAGGGCGCGTTCGCATCAAGCAAGCGCAACGCGGAGGCGGGCGCGCCCTGCGGGCCCCGGAGGGCGGGCGTTTGCCGGCGCATTGGCGGCGTTGCGCCGCTTGCAAAGG
>SKUB01000031.1 GCA_007122315.1 Pseudomonadales bacterium
GCGTCGAGGCTTGTTGATGGTGCAGCAGCGCTCGGAGGCCGCGTTCGAGTGCCTCGCGGCCGCGGGGCCGGATCAGGACCTGATCGACGCTGCCTGCTGCGACAGCAGCCGCTTCGGCGTCGTCGTTGACGAGCAGAACCAGCTTCGCATCCTGCGTTGCCGGCTGCTGGCGCAGGGCGCGCGCGGTATGCAATCCGTCGCTGCCGGGCATGTTGCGATCGAGCAGGACGAGGTCGAAGCCCGCTCCGAATTCGGCCGCACGAATGGCCGCCTGACCATCGTGGGCCATGACCGGTGAACATCCGAGCGCAGTTACCGTATCTGCAAGCAGGGTGCGCACCAGAGGATTGTCATCCACCACCAGGACCCGGCCAGGCCTTCGAGGTGTGGCCCCGGGTTGCCTGGCAGGAGACGCGTGCGCTGCTGCCAGCGCGGCTGCCAGCTCGCCTGCAAGCAGCGGTCTGGGCCAGAGATGCGATGACGCTTCCTGGGCTGTCGGATACGCGGGGTCGTCGGGATCGCCGTGGACGATGAGAATCACACCGTGCTGCCGGCAGTGCCGGCACAGTGCATCCGCCACACCACTGCGCTCGAACCATTCCAGGGAGATGACGAGGGCGTGCAGCTGCGTGGGTGCCTGCAGCCAGTCGCCTATTGCCGTCGCTGTTTCGAATTCGGTGACGGCCATGTTCCAGTGCTCGAGGTATCCAAGGACGATGTGGCGGTGCAGCAGGCTTTCCTCGGCCAGTCCCACCCGCCTTACCTGTTCGAAAGCTGGCGTTGACGGCTCGGCGAGTGGAGGGAACGGTATCCGCGCCCAAAAGCTCGCGCCTTCCCCAGACTGGCTGTGCACCGACAGCTGGCCGCCGAGTGCGTTCACGAGCCCACCTGCAATGGCCAGCCCCATCCCTGCCTTGCCCGGCGACCCCCGGCCTTGGGCGAAGGGCGCGCTCAGTTGTCCCTGGAGCCGTTGCGGGATGCCTGGCCCGCTGTCCTGCACCGACAGTTCCAGGCCATCTGCCTGGCCTGCCGCAGTCAGCAGGACGTGGCCGGTACGGGTTCGAGCCAGGCTGTTGGTCATCAGGTTCGTGAGGATCTGACGCAGGCGGTCAGGATCGCCTTCGAAGTGGCTGGCGGTTGCATGGGATACAGTAACGGCGAGCTCTACCTGCGCTGCGCGTAGCGGGCGACAGCCGGCGACAACGTCGGCAAGCACGGTTTCCAGCCGGAATGGACGGCTTTCGACCTGGGGTTGCTGGTGCTGCAGGCGGGCGAGTTCGAGGCTGTCGTCGGTCACGTGCAGCATGTGCAGCGCTGAGCGGCGCATGTCGCCGAGCAGGCGTTTGCGTTCCGGATCCGGTTCCCCCTTGCTGAGCACCTCGGCCATACCGAGCACACCCTGCAGGGGGCTGCGCAGTTCATGTGCCAGCGCAGCGACCAGTTCGCTGCTGGCGCGCAGTTGCCGCTGCAATGAACGTCGTTCGCGTCGGCTGCTGCGCCCGGATCCGAGCAGCTGGTCGGCGCCCAGGCGCCAGCGTCGAAGCCAGGCACCGAAGGGCGGCGACTGAATGCGCCCGGCGCCGGGACTGACAAGAATCGAGGCGACGAACAGCGCGCCGCAGAAAGCGATGAGGGCTGACAGGAGCATTCCCGGCTCCTTACATGTCCAGCGAGACGCGAGCGGTGCTCATCCTGAGCAGCTCCGCGCGTGCCGACCGCAGCTTGGTGCGCAGTCGGTCTCGATGGTGCGGTACGGTGAGGACCGCTTCCAGCGCCGGTCGATCGACGCTGCCTGCTTGCACGGGCATATGCTCCCTGCCCATGGGCATATTAGCATCCGGAATTTCGCAAGGGTTGTATCGCGGCGTATCATGCCTGCCCGGCCCGCATGAGCCCTGCATTACATGACGCACCCTCACGCTCCAAACTATCCCACCGTCGAAGCCGTGGTCGGTCATACGCCCCTGGTGCGCCTGCAGCGCATGCCGGGTGAGACCACCAACCTGATCCTCGCCAAGCTCGAAGGCAACAACCCGGCGGGTTCAGTCAAGGATCGACCCGCGATGAGCATGATCCGCCGGGCCGAGGAACGGGGACAGATCAAGCCTGGCGACACCCTGATCGAGGCCACCAGCGGCAACACAGGCATCGCGTTGGCCATGGCGGCGGCGATCCGTGGTTATCGCATGGTGCTGATCATGCCGTCCCACATGAGCGACGAACGCAAAGCGGCCATGGCCGCCTACGGCGCCGAACTGGTGATGGTGTCCCAGGAAGAGGGCATGGAGGGCGCCCGCGATCTCGCCGAGCGCATGCAGGCGCAGGGGCGTGGCCTGGTGCTCGATCAGTTCGCGAACCCGGACAATCCCATTGCTCACTACGAGGGAACGGGCCCCGAGATCTGGGAGCAGACCGCGGGCACCATCACGCACTTCGTTTCGTCCATGGGCACCACCGGCACCATCATGGGCTGCTCTCAGTTCTTCAAGGAGCAGAATCCGGACATTCAGATCGTCGGTCTGCAGCCTCAGGACGGCAGCCAGATTCCCGGCATCCGCCGCTGGCCGGAGGCCTATCTGCCGAAGATCTTCGACCGTGCGCGGGTCGACCGGGTCATGGACATCAGTCAACGCGAATCCGAGCAGACCATGCGTCGCCTGGCGCGGGAGGAGGGCATCTTCGCCGGCGTGTCCTCCGGCGGCAGCATCGCCGCCGCGTTGCGCCTTTCGGCCGAGGTGGAGCATGCCGTCATCGTCGCCATCGTCTGTGATCGGGGAGATCGCTATCTGTCCACTGGCGTGTTCTCACCCGAGGCCTGAGTGCCCAGGTCCTATGGTGTCGGGATGGGAACATTCAGCGGTGCCGCTCGCATCGTGACGGCTTCGATTCCGATTCTGCAGCCATGCCTGTGGCGCCGCGCCTGATGGGGCGCAAACGGCGACTCGACCGTCATGAACGCGTGGTGGTCACCGAACTCGACAGCGACGGCGTCGGTCTCGCAGAAGCAGATGGCTTCAAACTTCGGGTTCGCGGTGCGCTGCCGGGCGAGCAGGTGTCGGTGCGGGTTCTGCGCCGTCGACACAAGCGGCTCGAGGGCCTGGCAGAAGTGCTCTGGCAGCCACATCGCGATCGTGTCGCGCCGCCGTGTCCCTGGACCGCTCGCTGCGGCGCCTGCGTGCTGCAGCATCTCGCCCCCGCCGCCCAGCGTGACGTCAAGCGTGCGCATCTTGCCGATCTGTTCGCCGCTGAGGGCGTTTCCGGCCCGGAGCGCTGGCTGCCCGACGTCACCGGACCGGTCACCGGCTACCGCCACAAAGCGCGCCTCGGGGTGCGATCCGTACCGGGTCGAGGCGCGCTGATCGGTTTTCGGGAGCCGGCTTCGTCCCGGGTCGCGGACGTGGACGCCTGCCGCGTTCTTGCGCCGGCTGTCGGTGCGCATCTCGCCAACCTGAAGCGGCTCATTGGATCTTTGGATATTGCAGCAGCCATTCCCCAGCTCGAGATAGCCTGCGGTGACGATGACGCCGCCATCGTCCTGCGTCACCTCGAACCTTTGTCGTCGGCCGATCGCGAGCGCCTTGTGCAGCATGCGGGGAAATCCGGCTGGCAGCTGTATCTGCAGCCGGGTGGCCCGGAAACGGTGCATCGGCTGTGGCCGGAGCTCGGAGACGAGTTGCTGCACTACCGTTTGCCGGAGTTCGGCCTGCAATTCGCTTTTCATCCCCTCGACTTCATCCAGATCAACCCGGCCGTCAATCGCCGCATGGTGTCTCTGGCCTTGGGGCTTCTGAGCCCTCGGCCTACGGACCGTGTCCTTGATCTGTTCTGTGGAATCGGTAATTTTACGCTGCCGCTGGCGTCAAGGGCCGCTGCCGTGACGGGCGTGGAGGGGAGTGCGGCGCTGCTGCTGCGGGCGCAGGACAACGCGATTGCCAATGCGCCAGCGTTTGCCGGCAGTCGCGTGAAGTTCGAGTTGGCTGATCTGTACGCCGATGACTTCGATGTGCGCAGTCTGCCTGCCGCAGATCTGCTGCTGCTCGATCCGCCCCGTTCCGGTGCCGAACGCATCGCCCGCGACATAAGGATCATGGCGCCGCGTCGGGTCGTGTACGTGTCATGTCACCCGAGTACGCTGGCCCGCGATGCGCGCCTGTTCGCCGAAGGAGGCTACATGCTCACTGCAGCCGGCATTCTGGATATGTTTCCGCACACGGCACACGTCGAGAGCATCGCCGTGTTCGAGCCGAGCTGAGGCTGCCGTGGTCAAGGTCAGACAGGATCGGCCCCTGGCGGAAGACGGCAACGTGGATTTTCATGCCTGGGTCGAGGCGTCCCGCCGACGCATTCATCTGCCCCATCCGGAACGGCTCGTCGCGGCGTGCGAACGGGCGCGTGACGCGGAACGCGTGGCCAATGAGCAGGGCAGACGCTGGGCATCCGGTGAATCGAGCTTCGAGATGGGGCTCGAGATGGCGGACATGCTGGCGGATCTCGGCGTGGATGAGGATGGTCTCATCGCTGCGGTGCTCTACCGTGCCGTCCGGGAAGGCAAGCTCAATCTGGAAGAAGTCGAGGCCGAGTTCGGTGCCGTCGTCGCTTCACTGATCGAAGGTGTGCTGCGGATGGCAGCGGTGAGCGCCCTGCAGCTGACATCTACGCCACGTCTGCTCGGCAATGCCGAGGAGCAGATCGAGAACGTGCGCAAGATGCTTGTTGCGCTCGTGGACGATGTGCGGGTGGCACTGCTGAAGCTGGCGGAGCGGACCTGCGTCATCCGCTCCGTCAAGTCTGCGAGCCCCGAGCGACAGGAGCGCGTAGCACGGGAAGTGGCCGATGTTTACGCCCCGCTGGCGCATCGCCTCGGGATCGGTCAGCTGCGGTGGGAGCTCGAGGATCTGTCATTCCGCTACCTGGAGCCGGACGCGTATCGGCGCATCGCTGCACTGCTCAAGGAGCGGCGGGAAGCCCGGCAGGTCTACATCGACAACGTCATCACTGTTTTGCAGGGCAAGCTCGAGGATGCCGGGATCGAAGCGTCCATCGAGGGTCGCCCGAAGCACATTTACAGTATCTGGCGGAAGATGCAGCAGAAGGGCGTGGACTTTGCCCAGATCTACGACGTGCGCGCGGTTCGTGTTCTGGTGCAGCAGCTGCGTGACTGCTATGGCGCCCTGGGCGTGGTCCATGCGCTGTGGCGGCATGTTCCCCACGAGTTCGATGACTACATCGCGACGCCGAAGGAGAATGGTTACCGGTCGATCCATACAGCGGTGATCGGGCCTGAGGGCAAGCACCTCGAAGTCCAGATCCGGACGCACGAGATGCATGAAGAGGCCGAGCTCGGCGTTTGCGCACACTGGGCCTACAAGGGCAGCGATGCCACAGTGGATCGGTCCTACGAAGAGAAGGTGGCCTGGCTGCGGCAGGTGCTCGAGTGGCAGGAGGAGCTCGGTGATCTCGGCCAGCTCGGTGAGAGCCTGCGCCGGGAGTTTCATCAGGAGCGAATCTACGTCCTCACCCCGGAAGGGCACGTACTGGACATGGCGCCGGGATCCACCGCCCTGGACTTTGCCTATCGTGTTCACACCGAGATCGGCCATCGCTGTCGCGCGGCGCGCGTGGAAGGGCGCATCGTGCCACTGAACTACCCGCTGCGGACGGGTGAGAAGGTGGAGATCCTCACCGACGAGGATGCGGAGCCATCCCCGAGCTGGCTCAACCCGAACCTGGGATTCCTCCGCACCTCCAGGGCACGGGCCAAGGTGCAGGCCTACTTCCGTGCCCGCGATCGGGAACGCAATCTTGCGGATGGCAGAAACACTGTCCTGCGCGAACTCGAGCGCATGGCGATCAGCCTCGACGATCTTCCCAGGCTGGCTGAAGCGCTGCGTTTCCAGGGTGTCGATGAGCTGTGCTGTGCTGTCGGCGCGGGTGACCTGCGGCCATCGCGCCTGTTGCGCGCGGCGCAGCATCTCGCCGACCCGGTTGCCGGCGGCAGTCAGCTGTCGCTTCTGCCCGCGCGCTTCATGCCGGATTCCGATGACGAACAGGCCAATGTGGTCAGCGGTGCCGGCAATCGGTCAGTGGAGTTCGGTGCCTGCTGCCGGCCGGAGCCGGGTGACGCCATCGTCGGCGAGGTGGTTGCCGATGGGCGAGTGATCGTGCATCGACGGGATTGCACGCATGCGCAGCGCCTGGCTCGGGAAGAGAGCCGGGGCGTGATCGTCGTGGGATGGGGGCAGCTGCCTGGCCACCGCCTCTCCTTCGATGTTCGTATCAGTGCCTATAACCGTGCCGGACTGCTCCATGACGTTTCAGCAGTATTTGCCGACGAACGTGTCGATGTGTCGTCCACCACGGCAAGTACCGATCGTGAAACGTCGACTGCGGTCATCGAGGCGACGCTGGAGGTGGACGGCTTGGAGGCACTTGGACGCATCATGGATCGAATCAGCCAGATCCCGAACGTCGTCGACGTCCGCCGGGCAGGGCGCTAGCAGGCCTTACTCGGGCCGCTCTCAGGGGTGCTTGCGTGCGCTTGTCGGTGCATTGCGGCGAGTGTAATGTGCGTCGCTTCGTGTGCGGAGAGCACTTCGGCACCCATTGATGTGCCAGCGAGGGAGGCAACAGACCATGAGGATCATCCTGCTCGGCGCGCCTGGTGCCGGTAAGGGCACCCAGGCTCAGTTCATCACCGAGCATTTCGGTATTCCCCAGGTATCGACCGGCGACATGCTGCGCGCGGCGCGCAAGGCGGGCTCGGAACTCGGCCGGGAGGCGGACCGGTACATGTCTGCGGGCGAACTGGTGCCGGATGATCTGATCATCGCGCTCGTGAAGGAACGCATCACCGAGCCCGATTGCGCATCCGGATTCCTGTTCGACGGCTTTCCACGCACCATTCCCCAGGCCCAGGCGCTCGAGGATGCCGGGGTTCCCATCGATCACGTCGTGGAGATCGATGTCGCGGACGAGGAAATCGTGCAGCGGCTTTCGGGCCGTCGGGTCCACGAAAACTCCGGTCGCGTTTATCATGTGATCTTCAATCCCCCGCAGCGCGAGGGCGTCGACGACGTGACCGGTGAACCACTGGTGCAGCGCGCCGATGACCATGAGGACACCGTCCGCAAACGTCTCGAAGTCTATCGTGCCCAAACGAGGCCGCTGGTCGAGTTCTATCAGAAGCTCGCTGCATCCAAGCCTGAACTCTCGTTCCACTCGATTGCCGGGGTCGGCGGCATGGACGAGATCTACAGTCGCATACTCACCAGCCTCGAGAATTAGCGAACTTTCGACAGTGGTGCGAACCTCGGCGCGAACGTCACCACTCTCCCTCTTAGTTGGATCCCCGCGTTTCACCTTCCATGCTTGCTGCCAAACCGGGTGATGCCACGGTGGCAGCTGGCATGAAGTTCGTTTGCGTTGAGGGGTGAAAATTTTTCATTTATTGCCTATGCTTTCGCTTGATCACAAAGCGCTGCATTCTTGTGGTCGGGTGATCTCACCAATGCCGAGGAGAAGACCATGGCCAGAGCGCCGAAGACCGGAACTGCACGTCGCACCACGAAGAAGAAGGCTGCAACGCCTCGCAAGCGGGCGGCAGCAAGGAAAGCTTCAACTGCGAAGCGCACCCCAGTCCAATCGGCTGCGATGGTGCGTGCGGAAAAAGCCGTTGATTCGGCTCGCAAGCAGATCGAGACCGAGCGTAAGCGGCTTGCTGATGCCAAGAAGAAAGTGGCAGCTGCTGCCGCCAAGGCGAAGGGCTCTGCTCGCAAGGCGGACAAGAATGCGGTGAAGACCGCACGCAACAAGGCTACGCAGATCAATTCCAAGCTGCGGACGCTGCGCGACAAGCTGAAGACCAGCTCTGCTTCATTGAAGGAAGCCAAGTTGCAGGCACAGGTTGCGGCCCGTGTTGCGGCGATCAAGGAAAAAGCCGACGCCGCCA